>NZ_JBQHCV010000010.1:0-393769 GCF_052068215.1 Nonomuraea sp. H19
GCCTGGACGTAGTGGAAGCGGGCGATCGGGGTGTCGGCGTAGCGCGAGCCGACCTGGGCCAGGTACGGCGAGCGGAAAGCTCGGCCGTCCTCGGCCGGCTGCCAGCCGTACGCGCCGAACAGCATCGCGGCCACCAGCAGCGTTATCGCGGCCGCCACCCAGCGGGCCCAGCGCCGCTTGCGCACCGGCTGGGCGATGGTGCTCGGGGGTGTGTTGTCGGCAAGGGGAACCATGATGATCCTTTGGTGCGGTTGGGGAGGGGATCATGAGTCTGGACGGGCTGGCGCTGAGAACCGTGACAGACACGGCGGGTGATCCGGCTCACAGCGCCTGGGCGCACAGCGGCACCGTCGCACTCGACGATCCAGTTAGTGAGTCGTTCCGCGGCCACCACGCGCACCCGGCTCGGTCGGGGCCGGTCGTGATCGTGGTAGTAGCCATGCAGGGATGAGGGCGAGCAGAGCGAAGCCGACTGTCCACCAGAAGGTTTCGCCGAAGGCGCCTTCCAGCGCGGCGGGGGTGCTGTTGCCCTGGGTGACCCGTTGGAGGACGACGGCCAGGACGGCGGTGCCCAGCGAGCCGCCGACGCGCTGGACGACATTGGTCAGGCCGGTCGCGCCGGGGATCTGGTCGGGACGCAGTCCCTGGTAGGCGCCGGCCATCATGGCCACGCCCGCCGTACCCAATCCCATGCCGCGGATCAGCAGGGTAATGATCTGGAAGAGGTCGCCAGTGCCGGACAGGGTGAACGGGATCGTCGCCGCGACGGTGACGACCAGCCCGACCACGACCAGGGGACGGGCGCCGATGCGGTCGTTGAGCCGCCCGGCGACCAGCAGCGACAGGGCGGTGCCGATCCCCTGGGGGGCGAGCATGAGCCCGGTCTCGACGGTCGTCAGGCCGTGAACCTGCTGGTAATACAGCGGTAACAGGAACATCGGCCCGAAGATCGAGGCTCCGGACAGGAACGTCAGGGTGGTAACGAGCGTGTACGAGCGGTGGCGGAAGAGCCGGAGATCGAGCAGGGGGGCGGCCCTGGTCCGCAGGGCGTGCCGGGCGAACACCGTGACCAGTCCCACCCCGGCCACCAGGCTGATGACCGACACGGTGCTGCCGAAGCCCCTGCCTCCGGCACCGCCGATCTGCGTCAGGCCGTACACCAGGGCGGCCAGGCCGGGTGACAGCAGGACCAGGCCCAGGACGTCCAACGGCGGACGGCCCTGCGGCCGGCCGGAGGGCATCGCGCGCCAGGCAAGCAGCAACGCCAGGCCGACCACCGGCACGTTGACGAAGAACACCCAGCGCCAGCCCGCGCCGTCGATGAGCACGCCGCCCAGGACCGGACCGATGATCGGTGCGAGCTGGCCCGGGATCGCCACCAGCGCCATGACCCGCCCGAACCGCGACGGTCCGGCGGCCTGAGCCAGGATCGTCTGGGCCAGCGGCAGGATCATGCCGCCCGCCAGCCCCTGCAGCACCCGGAAGGCAATCAGAGTCTCGATCGACCAGGCCAGGCCGCACAGCACCGACGCGGTGAGGAAGAGCGACAGCGCCGACAACCACATCGCCTTCGTGCCGAACCGCTGCACCGACCAGCCGGTGAGCGGGATCGCCATCGCCATGGCCAGCAGGTAGCCCGTCGCCACCCACTGCACCGTCGCCAGGGGCGCGTCGAAGTGCCGCCCGAGGCCGTCGATGGCGACGCTGAGGATCGTGGTGTTCAGCAACGAGGCCAGCGCGCCCACCACCACGATGCCAGCGAGCTTGAGCAGGGCGGGATCCAGGCGTTCGGGCGCGGCCACCGCCGTCATGGCCTCTGCTCCGCGATTACGACGTTCATCGAATGTTCTCTTTTCTGAGTCCGACTGCAAGCAGCCGCATCAAGGCCCGGCGCACCGGAGGGACGCGCCGCATCAGGGTGGCCATCCTGGGCACGTTCGCGACCTCTCCTCTCAGCGCGGGCTCGACCAGCCGCCGCTGCATCACCGCCACGGGCGGCTCGCGCCTTTTCTGTACGGCACGCAGCAGGTGCTCCGGCACCGGCCCGCCGCTCTTGAGCGCGTCGCAGAGGATGTTGGCGGCTCCGACCGCGTCCTGGATGGCGTAGTTGACGCCCACACCGCCCATCGGGGACATCGCATGAGCGGCGTCGCCGATCAGCAGCAGGCCCTTGCCGTACCACCTGATGGCCCTGTTGACCTGCACGTCGAGGAAGCTCACGTCCTCCTTGAAGGAACCGCAGCAGCGCTACGCGATCGGCGATCTCCGGTACGGCTCGCGCCACGCCGTCGCGGAAGCCCCCGATGCCGTCGGTGATCAGCTTCTCCCGCCTGTTCTTGTCGAAGACGTAGGCGAGCTGGATATAGGTCCGACGGTCGAATCCGACGATCCACTTGTACGGCGCGACCCGGTCGTAGAACTCCTCGACTTCAGGGTCCCGCCTGGGCAGGCGGAACCACGCCACGTCGAAGGGCGCGCCGATGTTCCGCACCGGCAGCCCGGCCCTTGCTCGCAACAGGGAGTCGCGGCCGTCGCAGGCCACCGTGAGGTCGGCCCGCAGCTCGTGCTCACCATCGCGGTCGCGGTAGCGCACCCCGCCCTCCGGCAGCAGATCGACGACCTCGGCCCGCATCTTCAGCGTGAAACCCGGATAGCGCTGGGCTTCCTCGGGGATGAGGTTGAGGAAGTCCCACTGCGGCACGAAGGCGATGTACGGAAATTTCACCTTCATCCCGGCGAAAGCCTCGATGGGGGCGAGCCCGCCGCCCAGCGGCACGTTGAGCCTGGTGACCTTGCGATGGTCGAGCTGGTGGAAGCGCTCCGACAAGCCCAGCTGATCGAGCGCCTCCAAGGTGGAGGGATGCACGGTGTCGCCGCGGAAGTCGCGCAGGAAGTCCCTGTGCTTCTCCAGCACGGTGACCTCGATCCCGGCACGGGCCAGCAGCAGGCTGAGCATCATCCCGGCCGGGCCACCGCCGGCTACCACCACGTTCATGCGCCCTCCCTCGGCTGCGGGAGCAGCGCCTGCGCGGCGGCCCAGGCTCGTGGCATGCCGAACTCGGCCACACCGCGCAGCAGGTCGCGCAGGGTCTCGTCGGTGGCTCCGGCCAACCTGGCCAGCTCGGCGTGCAGGCGCAGGGATGGGCCGAGCGTCTGGTAGAAGACGTCCACGACCAGGCACGCGAGCGCCCGTTCGCGGACGCTGAGGTGCGGGCGGGTCCAGCGCTGGGCGAGCTGGTCCTCGGTGAAGGTGGCCAGGCCGGGGTCGATGTCCTCCAGGGCGCGTACGGCTCGCGCGAGCGGTCCGGTCGGCGGGGTGGGCTCGACGGGCTTGTCGTCCTGCGCCGCGGGCAGGCCGAGCTCGGTCAAGCGTTGGAAGGCGGTGACCACGATCGGATAGCCCACGTACGGGGCCAGGTGCCGGTAGAGCTCGCGGATGGCCTCGGGCTCGACGCCGTTGGCCAGAGCCATCTGCACGTGCATCGCCAGCGGTAGGTCCAGGTGGGGGTGGCACAGGTCGGCGGTCAGGCAGATGAAGGCCTTCTCGCGCATGGTCAGATGGGCCAGGCCCCACAGGTTGTGGCCCGCGCCGACGGCGAGCTGGGCGAAGACGGGGTCGAGTGCGGTGAGGGCGTCGGCGCCGGCGAGTGGTGGCATGGTGGGGCTCCGTTCGGAATGGGATCAGGACAGGCCGAGGGCGCGCAGGCGCAGCCGGTCGAGGGTGTACTGGGGGACGATGCGGCCCAGGGTGCTCATCAGCCTGGATTTCTTGCCCACGGGGTAGCGGGAGCGGGGCTTGCGGGCGGTCAGCGCATGCAGGACGGCGCGGGCGACGACGTCGGGGCTGGAGCCGGAGCGTTCCTCCTTGAGCCCGGTGGTGGTCATGGTGCGGTAGGCCTGGCCGTACAGCTGCCTGCCCTGTTCGCCGATGGCGGCCAGGCGGGGTTCGACCTCGCCTTCGAGCTTGTCGACGGCGGCGGTGTGGATGGATCCGGGTTCGATGAGGACCGCGCGGATGCCCCAGGGCTTGACCTCCATGCGCAGCGCGTCGTTGAGGGAGCGGATGGCGTGCTTGGAGGAGCACAGCGGGCCGCCGAAGGGCAGGGTGATCCAGCTGCCGACCGAGCCGATGGTGATCACGCGGCCGCGCTAGGCGCGCAGCTTGGGCAGCATGGCCTGGGTGACGGCCACCTGGCCGAAGACGTTGACCTCGTACTGCCAGCGCAGCGCGTCCAGGGAGACGAACTCCAGGGGTCCGGTGACGCCAATGCCGGCGTTGTTGACCAGGGCATCGAGATGACCGATCCGCTCGGCGGCATCGGCGATCTGCCCGGCATCGGTGACATCCAGCTGGATGGGGGTGACGCTGGGGCCGAGGGCCTGGCCGTCGGCGTCCTTCCGTACGCCGGCGTAGACGGTGAAGCCCTCGCGGACCAGCAGCAGGGCGGTGGCACGGCCGATTCCGGTGGAGGCGCCGGTCACCAGGACGGTCTTCGACATTGTCTTGCTCCTCTCGGTGCTACCTGACCAGCAGCGGCTGAGCTGCCTGTTCGTCGGCTTTGAGCTGCCGGTTCTCCTTGATGAGGAGGTAGATCAGCAGTCCGCTCATGATGAGGTGCCCACCGGCGGTGTACAGGCCGGGGAAGTAGCCACCCTTGATGATCGGGAAGACGAAGTGGGCGATGCCGTTGAGCAGGCCCGCGCCCAGGGCGTACCACCACAGGAAGAAGTTGGCCACCCGGATCCGGTAGAGCGCGCCCGCGCCGGCGAAGAAGTACAGCGCGCCGAAACCGAAAACGAAGACGAGCAGAAACTCCTTCTCCGGCCAGTCACGAGGCGAGTCGAACAGCTCGACGATCTCGTGCGGGAAGCCGCCGGTGTACTCCTCGGCCATGTGGATGAGCTGGAAACCCACCGCGCACAGGTAGACGGCGATCGCCCTCCTCGACTTCACCGGCCTGGCGTAGCTGAAGGCCATCCAGCCGCTCCAGCCCAGCACGCTGGCCACCACGAGGACCACCGCGCCCTGGATGGGCAGCGTGAGCAAGGCCCAAGCGCAAAAGCCCAGGGCGAGGATCCCCATCACGATCGCCGAATAGGGTTCAGGTCGTTTGGTCATAGCCGGAACCCTAGGAAGATCACGGCGATGGCCGCCTCTGTCACGTGACTGATAAGCGTGCGGCGCATATCAGTCACCTGACGGAGGCGGGCTGCAGCAGCGGCTGCCTAGCGTTTTGATTCATGAAGGTGATCAATGGCGCGATCCGGCTTCTGGCTGTCGCATCGCTGCTGGTGCTGTCGCTGACCGTCCCGGCGAAGGCGCACGTCGTCCAGGCGGGAGCGGATCTGCGGGTGACGCAGACCTTCAGAGCGGGCGAGGTGACGCTCGTCATCGCGGGAGTCTCACAGGTACCGGCGCCGCTGCGGGTGAGCGCGCAAGCCGTACAGCCCACAAGGCTGGAGTTGGAGCTGCGCTCGCTGACCGACGCAAGCAGGTCGGCCGCTTCGGTGAGAGTCGGGCAGGATCCCGCCGCCTTGCGGGTTACCCACGCCGGCCTGCATGAGCTTCATGTGCGCGCCGGTGACGAGGTTTCGGTGATCCCGTTCCAGGTCCTGGTGCCTACCAGCGCTCCTTGGACGATGGTGATGGACGGAGCCTTCCTGGTTACTGGGCTGCTGCTGGTGGGCGGCATACTCGCAAAAAGCAGGTCTCGGCTTCTCGTGAGCGGTGCGAGTGCTGCCGGAGCAGTCGCGGTCACCGTGATGCTGCTGTTGCCATACCTGCCGCCCGCCCAGCCGGAGGGCACCCCACCTCAACCCGAGTCCGGCAGGCCCTACGCGCAAGGCCGGTTCTCCACAATGCCCGCCCGGCCTGCCACGGGCACCGACTTCACGCTGACCCTACGCCTGACGGACGGCTCCACTGGACGGCCGGTGGACGACCTGGCCGTCCACCACGAGGCCCCGGCGCATCTCGTGGTCACCAGCCAGGACGGCGCGGTCTTCCGGCACGTGCACCCGTTGCGGACCGCGCCGGGTGTCCTGGCGGTACGGCTGAGCCTCCCGCGACCGGGCCGCTACCTCACCTACGCCGAGATCGAGCGGCAGCAGTCGGGCGGGCAGCTCCTCACCGGCACCTTCGAAGTCTCCGGTACGGCACAGCCGGACGCGCAGGAGAGCATCACACCCCGCCTCACCCCCGCCGCGCCGGTCGCCGGAAGCCCGGTGACCATCGAGGTCCGCGAGGAGGCGCCGATCCAGCCCTGGCTGGGCATGCCCGGCCACCTGGTCGTCCGGAGCCGCGACGGCGCCCACCTGGCGCACGCCCACGGGACGGCGGCCGGTCCTTCCGCTCTGCACTTCACGCTCACGCTCCCCGAACCGGGCCGCTACCTGGCCTGGGTCCAGTACGCCGCCGGAGGCCGCCTCATCACCAGGCCCTTCACCATGGACGTGGAACGATGAAGTACGCGGGCGTCTGCCTGCTCATCGCGGGTGTGCTGTTCGCCGTCACCTCGCGCTGGTTCGGCGGCAGCCCCGAGAGCGTGCATGCGGCAGGCACGCACTACACCGTCACCGTCATGGCGGCCGATCGTGTCGAGGTGCGGGTGACCTCGGGCAAGGCCGACACGGTCACACTCGCGGCGGCCATGCCCGGCATGGGCCACGCGCTGCCGCCGGTCGGCACCGTCCAGCCCGATCCCGGCCGCTTCGTCGCCACACAGGACGTGTTCACCATGGACGGCGTGTGGGAGGTGACGATCACGGTATCCGGTGATCAGGGTGAGGAACTGATCACAGTCAGCCTGCTGGTGTGACAGGGACAGGATCAGTCAAGTGACGGAGGCGGCGAAAGGAGAGCCCGGATTAGCGTTGGCGATATGAAGTTGATCAACGATCATCTGGCGGTCAAGGCCCGCGCGCTGCCTAAGCTTGTTCTTCTGCTCAAACCACGCCGCGGCCTCCGCCGAGATCACCGCCGCCGCCAGCATCTCACGCTGAACGGCACGCCTACGCGCTCGATAGGCCCGCATCCCGCACGCCGCAGAGCAATACCGCCGCCGCACCGTGGACCCGGCCGGCAACGGTCGCCCGCACACCGCGCACCTTCGGACCTTGCCCACCACACCGGCATCCTCCGCCCACACCCACGGCGACGGCCAGCGGGTTCGACCGCTTCATTTCTGAACGGGGCTGATTCTGACGATTCGGCAAGGGCGACGCCGTGGCCGCCGGAAACCTGGCCGCGGGCCGCACTCTTCGACAACGACGCCATTCGGGATTCCCGCCTTCGGCGGGCCGCCGAAGGCTCCTGACCCCCTCAGGAGACTCCTCGACGCTTTAACGGTTGCCTCCGCGCCGGGCCGATCACTAGGACTCAATGGAGCACGCGAGGGCGCTGCCAGTCCGCGGGCAGGGACTTTCCCACCTCGAGCAACACACCCGCTTCCTTGTCTCAGTGAGTGAACTGGTCGCTCGTCATTCTCATGACCAGGAGGCTGACCCGGAAGAAGCCTGCCCGCGGCTGGGCGAAGAAGCCGAGTCCCACCGGCCGAGCTGGCCTACGAGGAAGACTCGGGGCCGTCGTCGCCGACCTGCCGGTGTCGGGTCATCGAGCGGTGAGAACGTGCGCCCACGGCTCATCGATGTCGGCCAGACCCAGCACGGCGACCACGTTGTCGAGCATTCCGGCGCCGAACCAGCGCCGCACGGCATCGTCGTCGCCCAGCAGCTGCCGAACGGTGTCAACCTGCTTGGCGTAGCACCGGCGCACGGCCTGCCCCACTAGCGGCTCGCCGGCGGCACAGTTCGCGTGCATGAGGAAACGCAGGATGTTCCGGTCCGCGACGAGCGCGGTGTAGGCGCCGCGCGCCGCATCCAACGCCGCCTCGGGCGCCAGCCCGGCCCCACCCGACGCCGGCGAGTGAGCGACCAGCGTTTCGGTCATTACGACGGACACGTGGTCGACCACCGCCGCGAACAGCGCTTCCTTGTTCGGGTACAGGCGATAGAGATACGGCTGAGAGATGCCGACCCACTCTGCGATCTCGTGCGTCGTCGTACCGTAGAAACCCTTTTGCGCGAAGCACTCGACCGCGCCGGCCATGATGGTCCGACGTCGTTCGTCGCTCTTCGTGCTAGTGCCGGCGGCGGGCATGGGCATCAGTTAACCATGGCTCCCCTCAGCCCCCAAAAGTCACGCTGAGGTCAGGGTCGGACGGCGCGTCCTGGGGTGTGAGCGCCTCGATCGCTACCAGCGGGTTCCAGTAGTCCAGGTAGTGGGTGATGAGCGCGTCGTCATCGGTCCGGACGACGGAGATGCACGTCTGCTCGTACGGCTTGCCGGTCGGCAGCGCCGTGCCCGTCGAGCGGAATTCGGCGATCACCAGACTCGGATCGACCGTCTCGTGGAACACCAGGTCGAGGAACTCCACGTCAAAGGTCTCGGGAAAGTTGCTCATGTGCGTGAACAGTGCGTCTCGCCCCGTTATCCGTCGGGGCACGCCGGCCGGCGCGTACGGGAACTCGAGCACCGCGTCCGGGGCGAACAGCGTCACCCATTCGTCGACGCGTCCGGCGGCGGTAAGGCGCAGGTGCTCGGCCACGGTGTGCTGGGCAGCGGCGCGGCGGGTGGCGTCGTCTTCCTTGACTGTCATATTCTCTCCAGGTTAGTGGTCGACCTATAACTTAGTATACCGCAGCAGCCGTTGCGGGTAGTCGAGCAGGAGGCAACGCCAGGGATCCCGGTCCGGTTCACGTACAGGATGGCGTCCAGAAAACGCCCCCTCGGCGGCGGGCGGCGGCCCGGTACTATCGGCGCCCGTCGCGCAGCATCACGGATCACCGGTTCTGACACGGCTTCCGAGGGTCCCGGCGCCGTTGTTGTCCGGGTCCAGCCCCACTCCGACGGTTGGGACGCCGACATCACCGAGGGGAGCGGTAGACCTAGCGCAACCTTTCTCTGGATCGCACGGACCTGAGCGGGCGGCCTACAGGCTGAGGCCGGACTCCAGGTGCGCCAGCGCCCGGTCGATCTCGGCGGGCCCGTCCAGACCGGGATCCTGTGCCCACTGCGCCCAGACCATGGCCACGACGCCGAAGACCGCGCCGATGGCATTCCGTATCCGCGGGTCGTCCCCGGCACATCCGGCTCTGTCCGCCACGACGGCGCAGACCTCGCGGATCAGGCCCGGACTCTTGCGCAGGTTGGCGACCAACAGCTCGGGCACGGTGGCCGCGAACACCTCCCGCTCGTGCCCTGCGGCGATCTCTTCGGCGGACAGGGTGGCGAACGCCGCACGGAACGCGCCGCGCAGCACGGTGACCGGTGCGCCCGGCGGCTGTGAGGCCAGCGCCTCGACCAGAGGTGGGAAGCGGTCGAGCGTGACCAGGTCTTCCTTGGTCGGGAAGTAGCGAAAGAAGGTGGCCGGGGAAATCTCTGCCGCCTCGGCGATCTGCTCGACAGTGGTGGCGTTGTAGCCGCGCTCGCGGAAGAGCCTGAAGGCTTCGCGCAGGATCGTTTCCCGGGTCCTGGCCTTCTTGCGTTCGCGCAGCCCACTGTCAGTCATGCAAGAAATCTTACTCTACACCCAAGTGATGGTTTACTCTCTTTAGCGAGTCATTTCTCAAATTGGAGCGGGGGAACCTTGTCTGTTCGCAACGCCCGAAGGTGGTGGTCGCTAGGAGCCGCTCACCTCGCGGTCCTCGCCGTTGGTCTTCCGGTCACCCTGCTCAACCCGCCGACCCTGGCCGACGCTCTGGGCGCCTAGCCGCGGATCTGCAATGGTTCGTCGCGGCCTTCCTGCTGACTGCTGCTGACAGGGGCGCCGGGCGACCGTTTCGGCCGCAAAAGGATGCCGGTCGGCGCTCTGGCGGTGTACGGGGCAGGTTCGGTCGCGGCCGCGCACGCTCCGGCGGCGGGCGACGCCTCCTCGCCGAAGGGCTCACCGGAAAGCGCGTCAATGGCGACGTCGCCTCCGGGCCACCTGATCGAACGCTTTCACCTATGACCACGGAGGTAGCCCGTTATGGGCGATGACATCAACGGCCTGCACCATGTCGGCCACATCGTGCGGGACATGGACCAGGCGATGGAGCGGTACCGGCAGCTCGGCTTCGCCGTGCCGGCGCCCGCCTATCCCGTCCTTCCGGCCGTCGGCGGAGGCCCCGCCGAGCCGTTCGGGGTGGCCAACACCCACGTGCACTTCCCCGGCAATTTTGTCGAATTGGTGGCCGTCATCAACGACACCGGCCGCATGCCCGGCGAGGCGCGCCCCATCCCGCTGCAGGTGCCCGACGACAAGCTGCCAGGGCTGATGGCCGCCATCCGCGCCACCGCCGCGAACATCACATCCTTCCTCCAGCGCTTCCAGGGCGTGCACATCATGATCGCCGATACGCCCGACATCGACAGCGTCGCCGCACGGCTGACGGCCGTCGGCGTCAGCCACGGCGGCGTGCACAACATCCAGCGACCCGTCGAGACCAGCACGGGGACCAGGATGGAGCCTGCCCGCTACCTGGAGATCTCCGATCCCCAACTGCCTCCGGGGCGCGTGCCAGAAGGCAGGATCGGGTTCGCCGAGAACACGCCGGTCGAGGCGCCCCCGGACCAGCGGCACACCGACCACCCCAACGGCGCGACCGGGCTGGTCGAATGCGTGCTGTGCGTCGCCGACACGGCGTTGCCCGAGCTGGAGCGGCGCTACAGCACCTACTTCGGCCAGGCACGGGATGGCAAGGTGACGCGTTTCGACCGGGCGAGCGTCACCGTCGTGGCCGCATCAGCGCTCGCCGACCTGCTGCCCGGCGAGCGTCCAGCGCCCCTTCCGGCGTTCGTGGCCTACGCGGTGTCCGTACGCGACATCGCCGCCACCGAGCGGCTCCTGCGCGACAACGACGTCCCGGTCACCCGAACTGGTCCCGAAGAGATGTTCGTGCCGGCCGACGCCGCGCTGGGTGTCGCGATCATCTTCCGTCAGGATGGCTGAGGCCACCTCCGCACACATGCTGGCCGAGTCGAGGTCCTGGCCGTCTTCGCAGCGCTGATGGTGGGCCCGGACCAAGGTGGGCGCGATCAGCGCATCCGCACTGACCGCGCTGCAGCGCGGCGACGGACCCGACGAGGTACGGAACGCCATGCGGCAGGCCATGGCCTTGGTGGCGCAATCCGTCACCTGACCGCGTCCATCCCAGCCAGATTGGCTCGGTCAGTCCTCCTCCTCTCCGTCGTGGCCGAGGGCGGGTGAGCGCCTTTGCGTCAACACTGGTCACATTACGGACAACCGTTTTCTTGGAGTGCCATGTTGTACGGGCGTCAGGCGGAGCAGTCGGTCATCGGCGGGTTGCTGGAGGGCCGGTCCGGCGCTCTGGTGGTGCGTGGCGAGGCGGGCATCGGCAAGTCGGCCCTTCTGGAGTGCGCCGCGGCGAAAGCGCGGGCGCGGGTGCTGCGGGTGACCGGTGTGGAGTCCGAGGCGGACCTGTCGTTCGCCGCCTTGCACCTGCTGCTGCGCCCGGTCGTCGATCACATCGAGGCGCTGCCGCCGCAGCAGGCGGAGGCGCTGCGCGGCGCGCTCGGCCTCGGCGGCGCCACCCGGGGAGACCGTTTCCTTGTCGGGCTGGCGACGCTCAGCCTGCTGGTGGAGCTGTCGGCGGCGGGCCCGGTGGTGTGCCTGGTCGACGACGGGCAGTGGCTGGATGGCGAGTCGGCCGACGCGCTGCTGTTCGCCGCACGCCGCCTGCACGACGAGCCCGTCGCCGTCCTGTTCGCCGCGCGTGAGGGGGACTTCCCCGCGCGGGGTCTGCCCGAGCTGCGGCTGGGCAAGCTGGACACCGAGGCCGCCCGCAAGCTTCTCGCCGAGCAGGCTGCGGATCTGCCGCCGGCCGTACGCGACCAGGTGGTGGCCGAGGCCGGGGGTAACCCGCTGGCGCTGGTCGAGCTGCCCCGCATGCTCACCGCCGAGCAGCGCGCGGGCGCCTTCGTCCCGCTGTCGTTCTCTCTCGGTACGGCGCAGCCGGTGACGGACAGGGTGCTGACCGGTTTCCGCGACCGGATCGCGGCGCTGTCTGAGGCCACCCGCTCCTGCTTGCTGGTGGCGGCGCTCGATCACCACGACGAGCTGGACGTGCTCGCGCGCGCCGTCGGCCTGCTCGGAGCATCGCTGGCCGACTTCGCCGAAGCCGAGCGAGCCGGCCTGGTGCGGGTGGGCTTGGGGGGCGTGGCCTTCCATCACCCGCTGGTGCGTACCGCTGTGCTGCTGGTCTGTGACATCGCCGCCCGGATGGCCGCGCACCGGGCGCTGGCCGAGACCGTCGACGACGACCGGCGAGCCTATGTTGATGGTCTTTCGGTTCTCGTCCGTGGCGGCGCCCTTCTCGGGAGCGGTGTTCTGAGCGATCAGCGAGCCGAGCAGCTTGCAGGCCCGGACCTGCTGGTCGTCCTCTGTGCCGGGAAGGCTGCCCATGTTGGTGTACATCCAGGACAGGAGCGCGCCGGTGTCCGTGGGGAGCGCCGCCACCGTGGCGTAGTCGGTGGGCGGCATGGCGCCGCCGGTGGGCGAGCGGACCAGCTTGCCGTAGACCCACTGGTCAGGGCGGGGGGCGGTGAAGGCGCGAGTCCGGCGGCGGGCGGGCCGGGGACCCGCCCGTTGCAGCAGTGCGGCTCTGGCCGCCGAGCAGGCGTCCTGGGATGGCGGGGCGGGCTCGGGCCAGGCCCGGCGCAGGGCTTCCAGATCGGCGTGATCGCCCATGATCGGCGGTCCTTCCTGATGAGTGCGGCGCGGATGCGGCACGTCCTTCCTTCGCCGATCGCCCCGGGACTGTTCGCGCTACATCTGTGGAATGAGCGGGCACGCAGGTTCATCCCGGAGTTCGATGCGGGGGCGAGGGTCCCCGTCTTAGCGTCCTAGCCGTGGATGAGGTGGTGGTACGGCTGGAGGGCGTGCGCAAGGAGTACGGCGGCACCGTCGCGCTGGACGGCGTCACCCTGGAGATCCACGCCGGGGAGGCGGTCGCGGTGATGGGGCCTTCGGGGTGCGGCAAGTCGACGATGCTCAACATGGTCGCGGGCCTGGACCGGCCGTCGTCGGGCGCGGTGACCGTGCACGGTGAGGACCTGGGGCGGCTGGACGAGACCGGTCTGGCGTTGTTCCGGCGGCGCCGGATCGGCATGATCTTCCAGTTCTTCAACCTGCTCGACGACCTCACGGCGCTGGACAACGTGGCGCTGGCGGCGCAGCTGACCGGCGCCTCGGCGGCGCGAGCCCGCGGGCGGGCGCTGGAGCTCATGGAGGAGCTCGGCATCGCCGGCCGGCGCGACGCCTATCCGGCCGTGCTCAGCGGTGGCGAGCGGCAGCGGGTCGCCGTGGCCAGGGCCTTGATGAACCGTCCCGCCCTGCTGCTCGCCGACGAGCCGACCGGCGCTCTGGACAGCCATCCCGGGGAGCAGGTGATGGACCTGCTGCTGGATCTCAACCAGATCGGCCAGACCCTGCTGCTGGTGACCCATGACGAGCGACTGGCGACGCGGTGCGCGAGCCGGATCATCCGGCTCGCCGACGGCAGGGTGGCCGGCGGGCGCAGTCTGGAGCGCAGCGCGTGAGCGCGGTGTGGTCGGCCGCGCGGGCGGCCGTACGGCGGCGCAGGGTGCAGAGCGTCGTGCTCGGCGTCGTGGTGTTCGCCTCCACGCTGGCGATCGTGGTCGCGCTCGCGCTGCTGGAGGCCGCCTCCGCGCCTTTCAATCGCGCCTTCGCCCAGCAGCGCGGCGCCCATGTGTCGGCGGTGTTCGATCCGGCGAAGGTCTCGGGGGCGCGGCTGGCCCAGGCCGCCCGGCGGGCCGGGGTCGAGGCCGTCGCGGGGCCCTTCGGCCAGGCGGTGCTCACCGTACCCGCCGGCGGCGACCACCTGCCGCCCGGCCCGCTGACGGTCGTCGGCCGGGCGGATCCCGGTGGCCCGGTGGACCGGGTGAACCTCTGGTCGGGTCGCTGGGCCGCGCGTCCCGGCGAGATCGTGCTGAACTGGCCCGCCGATCCTGTCTTCGAGCACCTCCTCGGGGCGAGGGTCACCTTCACCGGCGGCGCGGCGTTCACCGTGGTGGGGCTGGCCTCCACCGTGAGCCAGACCGCGCAGGCGTGGGTCTCCCCCGATCAGGTGGCGGCCCTGCGCCCGTCCGGCGTCCAGATGCTCTACCGGTTCACCGGCGCGGCGACCGACCGGGAGGTCCGCGCCGGCCTGGCGGCCGTGACCGCCGGCCTGCCGGACGGGTCCCTGCTGGCCGCGCAGTCCTATGTGACGATCAAGCAGGACATCGGCCGTACGGTGTCGGCGTACCTGCCCTTCCTGATGGTCTTCGGCGGGCTCGGCCTGGCGGTGGCGGTGCTGATCGTGGCCAACGTCGTGAGCGGGGCCGTCGTCGCCGGATTCCGGCACATCGGGATACTCAAGTCGCTGGGGTTCACCCCCAACCAGGTCATCGCGGTCTACCTGACGATGGTCCTCGTACCGGCGGTCGCCGGGTGCGCGCTCGCCACGCTGACCGGCGGCCTTGCCGCGCGGCCCCTGCTGCACGTGGTCTTCCAGGGTGTCGACGGCGGCGACCTGGCGGTCGGCGTCAGCCCGTGGGTGTATCTCACGGCGCTGCTGGGCGTGCCCGCCGCCGTCGTGCTGGCGGCGCTCGTGCCCGCGCTGCGCGCGCACCGGTTGCCGGCGGCCCGGGCGATCAGCGCCGGGAGCGCGCCGCGCGCGGGGCGTGGCCGGCGCGTACAGCGCCGGCTGGCCGGGGCGCGGCTGCCGCGCTCGATCGGACTGGGCCTGGGCCTGCCGTTCGCCCGCCCCGGGCGCAGCGCGCTGACGCTGGCGGCGGTCGTGCTGGGCGTCACCACGGTCACGCTCGCCACGGGGCTGTCCAGCACGATGGCCGGCTACGGGCGGGCGACGCAGCGAGTCGGGTACGTCCACTCGATCGTCTACGTGGGAACCCCGCACGCCGGTCAGGTCGCTCCCGGGCGCGGCGACGCCGAGATCGAGAAGCTGCTGCGCGCGCTGCCCGGCGCGCTCCACGTGACCGCCACCACCTGGATGGACCTCGGCCTGGCCGGCTATCCGCAGGACGTGAGATGCCAGTTCCTGCGCGGGGATTCGGCGACTCTCGGCCATCCGGTCGTCAAGGGCCGCTGGGCGACCGGTCCCGGGGAGGTCGTCGCCACCTCGCCGTTCCTGAGCAAGCGCGGACTGGCGGTCGGCGACCGGCTCACGCTCGCGCTCAACGGCAGGCGGACGACGGTGTCGATCGTCGGGCAGACCATGGACGGCCATCCCGACCAGATCCAGGCCGGCTGGCACACCCTGGAAACGCTCGCCCCGGGCCAGAGAGCCACCCAGTACGAGATCCGGGTCGCCGGCAGCGTCCCCGCCTACAACGCCGCGGTGCGAGCGGCCGAACCCGGCCTGTATCCGTCGGTGAAGTCGCAGGCCGACGCCAACACCGTCGCGATCATCAGTGCCGCGTCGATCCTCACCCTGCTCCTGGGCGCGGTGGCTGCCCTGGGCGTCTTCAACACCGTCGTGCTCGACACCCGCGAACGGCGCCGGGACCTGGGCATGCTCAAGTCCATCGGGATGACACCACGCCAGGTGACGGTGATGGTGGTGACCTCCATGGCGGCGCTCGGCGCGGTCGGCGGGCTGGTCAGCGTGCCGATCGGGATCACGGCACACCGCCTGACCGTGCTCGCCATGACGGAGGCGGCGAGCATCGTCTTCCCGCCTGCGCTGTTCGACGTCTGGCGCGTCCCCGTGCTCGCCCTGCTCGCGCTGGCCGGCGTGGCGATCGCGGTGCTGGGCGCGTTCGTCCCGGCCCGCTCGGCGGCCCGCCTGACCATCGCGAACGTCCTGCACAACGAGTGACCGCCGGTGGTTTCTCGGTTTCCCAGCTCAGGGACTTACGACCGCCGGGTTCAGAGCACGTCAGCCGACGCGGCCGAGGAAGCCGAGCACGCGTTCGGCGAGGAGCGCGGCGGCGTGCTTGTCGTACGAAGGCAGGCTGTTGTCGGCGAACAGGTGCTGGTCGCCCGGGTAGAGGAACAGCTCGGCATCCGCGAGCGCCGCTACGAGGGCGCGGGCCGCGTCGAGGTCGCCTTCCTCGGCGAAGATCGGATCGCTTGCCATGCCGTGGACCTGCACCGGCACCCCCTCCGGCCAGACGCCGAACTCCGCAGGCGGGACGCAGGCGCTGAACAGCAGCGCCCCCTTGGCGCCGGACCGGGTCTGGGCCAGGCTCTGCGCGGGCAGGACGCCGAGTGAGAATCCGGCGTAGACCAGCTCGCCCGGCAGCCCTCCGGCGGCGGCCCGCCCACGCTCGATGATCACATCGAACCCGACCTCCTGCGCATGGCCGACGCCTTGCGCGAAGGAGTCGAAGACCCGCCCCTCGTAGAGGTCGGGGACGTGAACGGTATGGCCCGCCCGCCGGAGACCCTCGGCGAAGTCGTGGACGCCGGGCGTCAGCCCATGCGTGTGATGGAACACCAGAACCTCGGCCATTTTCGCTCCCTGCGCGCGACGGTCGTGCCGGACGAGTATCGCCTGCGCATCCGACAGTTTCCGCCGGACCGGTGAGGGGTCATGGGCGGGCATTTCTTCCGGCAAGTCCTGTCGCCATGCCCGCCGGCGCCGCCCGTCCGGCAGTAAGAACAGGCCGGTGAGATGGTGCACATCGCTTCGGGCCGATCCATGGCGGGCGCTGCTCGTTCTGGTGGCCGTCTGCTACGGGATCGTCCAGCTGGTCGTCGTCACCCCCGCGATGGGGCTGGGGTGGGACGAGGTCGTCTACATCAGTCAGGTGGACCCGCGCGTGCCGGCGACCGAGTTCATCGCGCCGCGCGCCCGCGGGATCACGCTGATCGTCGCCCCGGTGGTGGCGGTCACGTCCTCCACCGAGGCGCTGCGGGTCTACCTGTGCGTGCTGTCCGCGGTGGCGCTGTACGCGTCGTTCGGGACCTGGCTGCGGGTGCGCTCCGGGCCGGCGGTGCCGCTGGCCGCCCTGTTGTTCGCGTCCTTGTGGCTGGCGTTGTTCTACGGCAACGAGGCCATGCCGAACGTGTGGGTGGCGTTCGGCGCGGTGGCCGCCGTGGCCTTCTTCCTGCGCTGCATGCGGCCGGGCAGCGGGCGCGGACCGGCGGCCGGGCTGGCGGTGAGCGTGGCCGTGGTGGCTCTGCTGCGTCCTCCGGACAGCCTCTGGCTCGTCCTCCCGCTCGCCGCGGCACTGGCCATACCGGCCTGGCGGCAGGTCAAAGCCGGGATCGCCCTCGCCGCCGGCCTGGTCGCGGGCTGGGCGGACTGGATCGTCGAGGCGTACGTGCGCTTCGGCGGGCCGGCGGCTCGCTGGCACGCCGCCGGCGCGGCGAACGAGACCGGCCTGCACTTCTCGCTCCACGAGCACGCCCGCGCGCTCAACGGGCCGCTGCTCTGCCGGCCTCCCGCGCACTGCGGTCCCGTCGTGCTGCCCTGGCTGCTCTGGTGGAGCGCGATCCCCGTCCTCGTGCTGCTCGGCCTGTACGCCGCGCGACGCCGTGACCGCCTCGCCGAGTGCGCGCTGCCGGCCGTCGCGGGCCTGTTGCTGGCCGCGCCGTACATCTTCCTGGTCGGGTACGCGGCGCCGCGCTTCCTGCTTCCCGCGTACGCGCTGCTGGGGTTCCCGATCGCGCACGGCGCGCTCTGGCTGGTGGAAGGGCCGCGCAGGCGAGCCGGCCTCGGCCTCGTCGCCGCGGGCCTGCTCGCCCAGTTCGCCCTGCAGGGGCTCACCCTGGAAAAGGTCGTCGGGCAGCGGTTGTCCAAGCGGCAGGCCGACGTCGAGGTCGCCCGGGCGCTGGGGGTGCGTCCGCCGTGCCTGGTGTACGGCGAGCACGCGGTGATGATCGCCTACCGGGTGGGCTGCGAGTCGCACACGGTGCTGCGCTGGCCGCAGGAGACCACGGTGCCGGCCCCGGTGCGCAGCGCGCAGAGCGCCGGCAAGCAGGTGGTCGTCGTCGACAAGGGGCGGTCGATTCCGGCGCCGTTCCTGCTCGGATGGGGGAGGCGAGAGCTGGTCGGGAAGTGGCGCGCGTACGATCCCCGGTGAGGCGTCAGACGGCGATGACGACCTTGCCCGGAGCGTGGCCCTCTTCCTGATATCGCACGGCCGCCGGGATCTCCTCGAAGGGGAATCGCCGGTCGATGACCGGGTTGACCTCGCCCTTCTCGATGAACTCCGTCAGCGTCAGCAGATTGCGCCTGGTGTCGCACTTGACCACCTCCGCCACGACCACCCGCTGGGACGCGAACGCCCCCGCCGCGAGCGTCGCGAACACGTGACCGGCGGGCTGGAGCCACCGGCCGGCCGGCCCGCCCACGCACACGAAGGTGCCCTTGCGCGCCAGCACCCGCCTGCAGGCCCGCAACGGGCGGCTGCCGGCGATGTCCACCAGGAGGTCGTAGCGCCGGCCTGTCCGCGTGAAGTCCTCCTTGGTGTAGTCGACGACCTCGTCGGCGCCGATCGAGCGCACCAGGTCCACGTTGTGCGTGCTGCACACGCCGGTGACCTCGGCGCCGTACGCCTTGGCGAGCTGCACGGCGAACGTGCCCACGCCGCCCGACGCGCCGTTGACGAGCACCTGCTGCCCCGGCTGGATCCGGCCGTGGTCGCGCAGGGCCAGCAGGGCGGTGCCGGCCGCCAGCGGCACGGCCGCTGCCTCCTCGAACGACAGGTTTCCCGGCTTCGGCGCCAACTGGCTCACGGGGGCGCAGGCGTATTCGGCGAAGCCGCCCTGCTTGGGCATCCCGTACACCTCGTCGCCCGGGGTGAATTCCGTCACGCCCGCGCCGACGGCCTCGACCTCCCCCGCGATGTCGGCGCCCAGCACGCTGAACGGCGGCCTGCGCAATCCGGGGCCGCCGGGCAGCAGGCGCGCGGTGTAGGGCTCGCCTCTCATGAAGTGCCAGTCGTAGGGCTGGACGGAGGTGGCGCGCACCCGGACCAGCACCTCGCCGGGGCCGGGCACGGGCTTGTCGATCTCCGTGAGCTCGAGCTGGTCGGGTGAGCCGTACGAGCGCAAGACGAACGCCTTCATCACGTTCTCCTCATCCGGTGGGAAGGCGGGGCGGAATCAGTGTGACGAAGACGCGCACAGGCACTCAACGGCCGAAAGTACGCCCGAATCGTGGCCTATCGGCCAGGCGTGATCAGCTCTTGACGCGGTTGGTCTCGTAGGCCCACATGGCGATCTCGACGCGGTTGCGGACGCCGAGCTTGGCCATGAGGCTCGCGATGTGGCTCTTGACGGTGCTGAGCGAGATGTGCAGCTCGTCGGCGATCTCGCTGTTGGTCCGCCCGCGCGCCACGGTGGCGAGGATCTCCTCCTCGCGGTCGGTGAGCGCCTCGATGGGCTGGGCCGGCGCTGATGAGTGCCGCCCTGCCTGGGCGAACGCGCCGAGCAGCCGCGCGGTGACACTCGGGGCGATGAGCGCGTCGCCGCCCGCGGCGGCGCGGACGGCCTGGCCGAGGAGGTCGGGCCCGGCGTCCTTGAGCAGGAAGCCGCGGGCACCGGCCCGGAGCGCGGCGTAGACGTATTCGTCGAGGTCGAAGGTGGTGATGACGACGACGGCGAGCGGGTCTTCAACCTCTGGTCCGGCGAGGGTGCGGGTGGCTTCGATGCCGTCCAAGCGGGGCATGCGGATGTCGAACAGGCACACGTCGGGGCGCAGCCGCAGGGCCAGCTCGATGGCCCGCCGCCCGTCGCCGGCCTCGCCGACGACCTCGATGTCCGGCTGGGCGTCGAGGATCATCCTGAGCCCGGTGCGGGCGATCTCCTGGTCGTCGGCGACGAGCACCCGGATGCTCATGTCGCCACCCCGGTCCTGGGCAGCACGGCTGTCACGCTCCAGCCCCGGCCGGGGTTCGGGCCGGCCTCGCAGGTGCCGCCGAGCAGGCCGGCGCGCTCCATCATGCCGATGAGGCCGTAACCCGGCGACGCGATCGTGCGTGCGGAGCTGTTGTCGCCGTCGTCGCTCACGCGCAGCCGCACCGCGGTGTCGTCGGCGGCGACGCGGACCTCGATGCGGGTGGCGTGCCGGGCGTGGCGGCGGGCGTTGGTGACCGACTCCTGCGCGATGCGGTAGATCGCGGCCCCGACCGACGGAGGGAGGTCGTCGAGGTCGCCGCGGATCTCGACGTGGACCGACGGGCCGACGCGGCCTCGGCCCGCGAGGTCTTCGAGGTCGGCGATCTGCCGGCCGGGGGCCAGCTCCGCCGGCTCGCTCCGGCGCAGGACGCGCACCATGGCGCGCATCTCGGCGAGGGTGCGCGACGCCTCGGCCTCGATGATGCGCAGCGCGTCGATCGCGGCCTCAGGCCGGGTCGGCGCGGTCGCCAGGCCCGCCTGGGCGCGGATCGCCATGGCGGACACGTGGTGGGCGACGGTGTCGTGCAGGTCGCGCGCCAGTTGCTCGCGTTCGAGCAGCTTGACCTGGTCGAGCTCGCGCATCCGCGCCCCGGCCCGGTAGCGGAACGCCACGCCCAGGGCGACGGCCGAGAACATGACGGTGAACGCGCCCACCGCGTCGGCGGGGACGAGGCCGTAAAAGGCCATCGAGAGGCCGACGGAGACCAGCATGATCGCCAACCCGGCCACGGCCTCGCGCCCGGACCCCCATCGGAACAGCGCGTACACCACCAGCAGCAGGAACACCAGCGTGTACGTCTCCACCCGGACGCCGCCCGTCACCAGCGGCGCCAGGCTCGTGGTGACGAACGCGATCGCGATCATCAGCAGCGGCCTGGTCCGGCGCCACAGCAGCGTCGGCACCAGCCCCAGCGTGACGATCACCGCGAGGGCCCGCCACGGAAGGTCCGGCCGCAGTGCCCCTTCGAGCAGCGCGACCGCCACGAGCAACGCCACGAGCGCCCAGTCGCGCCACATTCGGGCCGGCGGGCCGGGGGGACGTGGCTCGTTCCACACGGAGCGAAGAAGACCGAGCACCCGCTCATCGTACGAGAGCCCGTCCCCTTCCGGACACGCCCCGGCACCTGCGACGACTCCTGAAGACGGAGTCGGAGGCGCGACTCGAGCAGCCCTTGCTCAGGCGGGAGCACGGCCGCCGCGGCGGCTCTGGGGGCTCGACAGCCCCGGCGCGAGTGTCCGGCCTGAGAGAGAGGGGCGAGGCGCACGTGCTGAGCGCCGCCCGGAGTGCGGGCGGCGCTCAGGCTCGTCCGGCCACCTGCCCTGGTGGCAGGCACGCTCAGCCGGCGTTGGAGGTTTTGACGGGGCCGTGCGGTGACTGGCCGGCTTCGAGGCGCTCGACGTACCCGGCGATCCTGCGCGCCCGGGTCTCGGCCTTCTTGGCCTTCTGGAGGGTGAGCAGGATCTGGTAGCGGCTGCTCTTGCTGAGCGCGGCGAACGCGGCCGCGGCGGCAGGCGAGGCGTCGAGCGCCGCCTGCAGCTCGGGCGGGACCTCCGCGCTGCTCTGCGGCGCGTACGCCGCCGCCCAGCGGCCGTCGGCCTTGGCCTGCTCGACCTGTTCGAGTCCGGACGGCCGCATCCGGCCGGCGGCGATGAGCTCCTCGACCCGGGCACAATTGATCTTCGACCACGGGCTGCGGGGCCGGCGCGGCGAGAAGCGCTGGGCCCACCAGCCGTCCGGCATGCTCGCCGAAGACGCCTTACCGTCGATCCAGCCGTAGCACAGGGCCACGTCCAGGGCCTCGGACCTGGTGACCGAGGCCGCGTCCGTGCCCTTCTTCGGCAGGGCGAGCCAGACCTCGCCCGCTTTCTGGTGATTGTCTTCCAGCCAGGCGGCGAACTCTTCTGGTGTGGCGCAGTGCAGAGCGTCGTCCGTCATCGGGTCACCAAGTCTTCCGCTTCCGCCGAGGGATGTTTCCTGCCACTGTAGGACCGCTGTTCGGCGGCGGCCTTGATGCGCGCCAGAGTCTTGCGCATGCCGTCGCGCAGTTCTGCGGTGTGGCCGTCGTACCCGCCGAGCATCATGTTGGCGAAGGACGCGGTGCGCTTGCGCTGCCCGGCGCTCTGGCCCGAGACGTCCCACTGCTCGGTGACCAGCGTGCCCCCGTCCACGGGCGCCAGCCGGTAGCCCCAGCGCACGCCGTTGGTGGTGGTGCGGAAGGCGAAGGACCGGCCGCGCTCGGCCTTCTCGACCTCGTTGCTGGTGACCCACACGACCCAGCCGCGGCGGTTGATCCCGATGAAGCGCGCCCCGGCACCGCGCTCGGCACCGCGCCAGATGCAGCGGCGGCATTCGGGGCTCCACTCCCCCATCCGCGTCACATCGCTGATGAGGTCCCACACCAGGCCGGGCTCGGCGTCGATCCAGATCGACTCCTCTTCCGGCTGGTAGCCGGGCAACGGCTCCACCGCCTTCTTCGCGCGCCGGGCGCCGCGCCGCCGCTCGCCGGCCAGCTCGGCCAGGTAGGGGTAGTGGTCCACCTGGATGGTGTGGCGCTTCGACGCCACGTAGCGCTTGGCGAGCCGCTCCTTGTACTGGGCGATCTCCCGCTGCATCTTCTCCATCGCCGGCAGTGCCGCCTTGCCCTCCAGCAGGTCGGCCACCCAGTGCGACTGCGCCTCCGACAGCACCGTGGTCGCCCCCAGGGGCTGGAAGAGGCCGATGAAGTACAGGCCGGGGTGGCGGGGGTCGACCACCCGGTGGAACAGGGAGACGTCGTTGTCGTCAGGGGCGATCACGGACTCGTCCAGGAACGGGAAGCTGATCCTGTAGCCGGTGCAGTAGATGACCGCGTCGATGACCTCGCTGCTGCCGTCGGCGAAATGCACCGTGTCGCCGTCGAAGCGGGTGATGTTGGGCTTGACGGTGATGTCGCCGTGGCCGAGCCGGGGCAGCAGGGTCTCCGAGACGGTCGGATGGGAGTTGAACAGCTTGTGGCCCGGCTCCGGCAGCCCGAAGTCGGTGACCTTGCCGATCGTCAGGCGCAGCAGGCCCGCCATGATCCAGCGTTGCATCTCCCGCGGCAGCACCCTGGTCAGGAAGGGGCTGATGAGGTCGTCGCTGGGCTTGCCGAACATGAACTTGGGGAAGACGTAGCCTCCGCGGCGCATGGCCAGGAATGTGCGCGCGGAGACCCCGGCGGTCTCCACCGCGATGTCCGACGCCGAGTTGCCGAAGCCGAGCACGAGCACGCGCTTGCCAGCGTACTCCTCGGGGACCCGGTAGTAGTGCGAGTGGATCTGGGCGCCCGTGAAGGTGTCCGCGCCGGGGAAGGCGGGCTCGGGGTATCGGGGGTCCGTGTGGTGGCCGTTGGCCACCAGCACCGTCTGGTAGTGGCGGGTGGTCTCGGCTCCGGTGTCGCGCCGGCGCGAGGTCACGTTCCAGCCCCCGCCCTCGGCCGGCACCACGCGGGTCACCTCGGTACGGAAGATGATCGAGTCCCGGAAGCCGAAGTGGTCGACGAAGTCGTCGAAGTAACGCGCCATCTGGTGGTGGTCGGGGTAAGCCGGATAGTCCTCGGGCATGGGGTAGCAGCGATATTCGGTCAGGTGCCGGGAGGTGTTGATGTGCAGCGACCGGTAGGCCGAGGACAGGCCGTTGTCGTTGAGATAGCGCCAGTTGCCGCCTACCTGCGAGCCGGCCTCGTAACAGTCGAAGGCGATGCCGCGCTCGTGCAGAACCTGGCAGGCGGCGATCCCTGACGAGCCGGCTCCGATGATGCAAACGTCCGTCATGATTCCTACTTCTCTCTTTGCTCGGTTCCCGACGTCGGCGGGGCGCGCCGCCCCTTCAGGCCTGGGAAGGTGTCATCGGCTCGCACCGGCCGGCAGGTCACGCAAGAGGTGGCCGCCGACCGTGACGCGTACCGGGCCGGCGACGGCGGACATGATCTGGTGGGCGGTGCGGATCAGCACGCGCCCGGCGGCCGAGTCGATCGCCCCCGCGAAGTGGGGAACGCTCGTGCTGTAGCTCACCTCGTACCCGACCTCGCAGCCGCCGGCGAGGTCCGTGGCCGTCCACGCTCCCTTCAGGTGCTGGAAGTCCCCGCTGACCTGCTCGAATTCGATGCGGTACGGCTCCGCCCGCCGGCTGCGCTGCACCCACGTCGCCGTGCCGCCGCGGAAGGCGAGCACCCACTCGCGCAGCCCGTCGCCGGCGTCGGAGACGGAGATGAGGCCGGCGGCGTACGCGGGGAACGCCGCCTCGTCGCCGAGCCGCTCGAGCACGTCGGCGGCGGGCATCAGGGCCATGGCCTTGAGGACCCGTGAGGTCATGATCGATGCTCCTTGTCCGACGGGCGGATCATGCTGACGGCCTGGAGGCGAGTGGTGCGCAGCATGGGGTGGCTCGCCTCGCCGAAGGCGCCGCCGGTCAGGCCGTTCCCGCCCTGGTTGGGCAGGAAGGGGAGGAAGCCGCTGTGCGAGTCGTTGATCTTCAGGTTGCCGCCGTTGGAGACGCCGTCCAGGAACCGCTGGATCGTCGCGGAGCCGGTCGACCAGAAGGAGTTGCGCAGGCCGTACACGTTGGTGTTGACGAAGGCGAGCACCTCCTCCATCAGGGCGTCGTCGCCGGCGCCCGCGTCGGGCACGATGATCGGCAGCAGCGGGAAGAACGTCTCGTCGCGGACCACCGACAGCGACCTGGCGCCCTGGAGCCCGTCGAGGCGGACGATGCTCGGCTCGACGAAGAAGCCGGTGTCCGACGGCGATCCGTCCGCTTCGAGGCGACGGCCGCCGTGGACGAGCTTCGCGCCCTTGGCGAGCGCCTCGCCGAGGCAGCCGAAGAACCAGTCCACCCCGAGGACCGGGGTGAGCACCACGCCGGCCTCGTCGGGAAAACCGGGCTGGATCTCCTTGGTGGCCACGACCAGCCGCTCGATGAGCTCGTCCGCGATGGCCGGATGGGCGACCACCTGGTTGGGCACGTTGCAGATCTGGCCGGAGTTCAGGAAGAACTGGGTGACGCTCTCCACCGCGGCGTCCAGATCGGCGTCGCGCCACACGACGCAGCAGTCGTTGCCGGCCAGCTCCAGGATCGGCTTCTTGCCCGCCGCGATGCACTCGCCCTCGAACTCCAGGCCCTTCTTGCTGCCCCCGAAGTAGATGACATCGTTGACGTGCTCACTGGCCAGCCAGGCGTCGAGCATGGGCGGCCCGCACAGGGCGTTGAACGTGCCGGGCGGCGCCCCCGCCTCTTCGAGCACCGGCGCCACGACCTCGCGCATCGTGTACATGCAGCTGAGCGCGACCCCGCGCGGGGCGCGCACCACCACGGTGTTGCCCGCCACGAGGGCGGTGAGGCCGTTCAGCGCGTTGACGGTCGCGGCGTTCTGGGGCGGGTTGATGCAGACGACGCCGTCGGGGACCCGGCGTAGGATCATCTCCCGCGCGCCGTCCTGCCGGCGGAACTCGAACTGCTCGGCGCACCATTCGAGCGTCTCCCGGCTCCAGCTCGTGTACGGGAGCCCGCCGATCATGCCTTCGGCCGCCGTGCGCGGCGTGCCCTCGGCGACGAGGATCTCGACGATGGGGTCAAGGTGCTCAAGGAGCCGCTCGGCGATGCGGAGCCCGATCTCGATCCGGTCGGCGAGCGGCACGCGGGCCCATGCGGGGGCGGCGCGCGCGGCCGATTCGAGGGCCATGGCGGTCATGCCTTCGTCGGCGACGACGCACGCGCCCGCGACGCGTTCCCCAGCCGCCGATGGATCGACGATTCCCCGATCAAGGTCCTGTTTGAGTCTCAGACTCGGAAAAGTATCCTCGATAAGGGCCTGGGCGGTGATCGTGTGAACGAGTTGCGCGTGGTCGCCGGTGACATCCCGGCCGCAAATGTAGGCGGGATATTTCCCAAACTTCACGTTACCCCCTTCGCTCAATCCGGCTAAGGCTGATGTGTGCGCCCAAACTATTCCGGGGATACGCCCGGGACAATGGGCGCACCATTAGGGTTCGTTATTGAGGCGTGCCGTCAAAAGGATTTACCGGTTCGAGAAGCAGCGCTGATCGGAATGTCATTGCCCGGCTCCCGCCGCGCTCATAGCCTCGTCGGAGAGTCCGTCCAACTGGCATGGCAGAAGGGAAGACAATGCCGACCACCTACCCCACCGCGAAATTAGACGTACGCTACAGCGAGCCCGGGGCGGAGCCCGTTTCGTGGCCGGAGACCCTGGGCGTGCTGGAGTCGGCCGAGCTTTTCTGGCTGACTACCGTACGCGTCGACGGCCGTCCCCATGTGACGCCGGTGGTCGCGGTGTGGCACGACGACGCCATGTACTTCAGCACCGCCGCGATCGAGCAGAAAATGCGTAACCTGGAGCACAGCGGAAAGGTCGCGGTGACGACCGGCAACAATTTCTGGACCAAGGGACTCGACATCGTCGTCGAGGGCACGGCCGCCGAGGTCACCGACATCGGCACCCTGCGACGGGTCGTCGACGCGTTCGACGCGAAGTACGGCGGTGACAACAGCTGGAACCTGGAGCTCGTCGACGGCGTCGCCCAGGTCGCGAACCACCCCGCGATCGTGTTCCGCATCGAGCCGGCCAAGGTGCTGGCCTTCGGCAAGGCGCCGCACACGCAGACCGGCTACCGCTTCGCTCACGCCGCGGTCACGGTCTGACCTCTCCGCCGGCGGCGGCGCCCCATTGCGCCACCGCCGGTCGAAGCATTTTCGGTGCGAGGGTGCCGGCGCCCGTCAGAGGATGTCGGCGAGCGCGTCGTCGAGCTCGGTGTGCCGGAACTTGAAGCCCGCGTCGCTCAGGACCTGCGGCACCACCCGCAGGCTGATGAGCGCCAGCTCGTCGGCCGCCTCGCCCAGCGCGAACCGGACCACCGCCTTCGGCATCGACAGGAACGCGGGCCTGCCGAGCGCCCGTCCGACCGCCTTGGTGAACTCGGCGTTGGTCACGGGTTCCGGCGCGCACAGGTTGACCGGTCCCGACAGGCCCGGGTTCTCCAGGACGTACCGGATCGCGGCGACCTCGTCCGCCATGCTGATCCACGCGATGTACTGCCTGCCGTCGCCGAACCGCCCGCCGACCCCCAGCCGGATCATCGGCCTGAGCACTCCGATCAGGCCGGTGTCCGGCGTCAGCACGAGGCCGGTGCGCAGCAGCGCGACCCGGCTGCCCGCGTCCTGCGCCGCCTTGGTCGCGGCCTCCCAGTCGATGACCATCTGGGCGAGGAAGCCGGCGCCCGAGCCGGACGTCTCGTCGGCGACCGCGGCGCCCGTGTTGCCGTAGAAGCTCACGCTGGACGCGCAGAGCAGCACGGGGACGCCTTGTTCCGCGACGGCGCCGGCCAGCGTCCTGGCCGGCTCGATCCGGCTGTCACGCATCCGCCGCTTCAGCTCCGTGGTCCATTTGCCCTGCACCGGTGCGCCGCACAGGTTGATCACCGCGTCGACGCCGTCGAATGTGCCGCTCGCGATCGAGCCGGACGTGGGATCCCAGTCGAGTTCGTCGTCCGCCGCCGGTGCGCGCCTGACGAGTTTGCGTACTTCGTGGCCCGCCTCGCGCAGCTCGGTCACCAAAGCCCTGCCGATGAGGCCGGACGATCCTGCCACGACAATCAGCATGTGCTTCACGGTACGTCGCACCGTTTGCCGCGCCGAGAGGGCGGAGACCGAAGTCATGATGTTGTGTCCTTTCCGGTCCCGCGGCGCGGCGGCCCTGCGCGCGGCGGGCGCAGGGCCGCCGGTCAGCGGTCGGGGCCTGGGTGGCGGCGTTCCTTCAGCAGGTCGCCGAGCACCGCGCCGAGGATGCGCACGCCGTTGTGCGTCAGCACCGACACGGGGTGGAACTGCACCGAGGCGAAGCCGGGGCCGCGTAGCGCGTGGACCTCGCCGGTGTCCACCTCCCTCGACACCTCGACCGTGCCTTCGCGGGCCGGACAGGGGAACCGGTCGCCCGGGCTGCGGGCCGCGAAGGTGTTGTAGAAGCCCACGAGCTCCGTCCGGCCCATGAAGCCGATCTTCCGCTGCACGCCCTGGTTGGGGAACGGGTTGCGGACGATCTCCAGGCCGAGCACCGTGCTGAGGATCTGGTGGCCCAGGCACACGGAGAAGAACGGCACGCCGAGCTCCAGCAGCCGGCGCGTCACCTCGCGGATGCGGGCGATCTTGGGGTGCTGGTGGTCCCCCGGGTCTCCTGGTCCCGGGCCGACGATGACGACGTCGTATCCGTCAAGGGGGAAGTCGTCGTCGTACCGGCGTACGGTGACCTCGCAGCCCAGGGCCTCCAGCATGTGCCTGGCCATCGCGGTGAAGGTGTCCTCCGCGTCGATCACCAGCACGCTCCGGCCCACCAGCTCCGGCACCCGGTACGTCCTGCGCTCCGGCCCTTCGAACCAGAAGGCGCCGAGCGGGGTGTTGCGTTCGGCGAGGATGCGCCGCACCTCGGGATGGGCGTTGAGGTCCGGGACCGGCACGCAGGCGGCGTCGGGGGAACCGGGGGCGGCCTGGACGCCGTACAGGGCGTCGATCAGGCTCGCCGCCTTCACCCGCGTCTCGGCCGCTTCCGAAGCGGTGGCGGAGTCGCGCACCAGCGTCGCCCCGACGGAGATCCGCATCCGGCCGGCCGCGTCGATGTCCGCGGTGCGGATGAGGATCGCGGAGTCCAGGGCGCGCTCCCCCGCGTCGTCGCGGCCGATCAGCGCCACCACGCCGGCGTAGTAGCCGCGGCCCTCCGGCTCGAAACGGCTGATCACCCGGCAGGCGCTCTCCAGCGGGCCACCGGTGACCGTGGGCGCGAACATGGTCTCGCGCAGGATCTCCCTGACGTCCAGCGTGCTGCGCCCTTCGATCAGGTATTCCGTGTGCGCCAGGCGGGCCATCTGCTTGAGCTGCGGGCCCAGCACGCGCCCGCCGCGCTCGCACACCCGGCCCATCATCTTCAGCTCCTCGTCGAGCACCATGTAGAGCTCGTTGGCCTCCTTGTCGTCGGACAGGAACGACAGCAGCCCGCACAGTTCGGGTCCCGTCGCGCCGTAGCGGTAGGTGCCGCTGATCGGGTTCATCACGACGGTGCCCGCGTCGAGGCTGATGTGCCGCTCCGGCGAGGCGCCGACGAAGGTGCGCGTGCCGGTGTGGATGAGGAACGTCCAGTGGCAGCCGGGGTCGCGGCCGAGCAGCCGCCGGTAGAAGGCCAGTGCCGTGCCGGTCGACCAGTTGGAGATCTCGGCGGAGAACGTGCGCTTGATGACGAAGTTGGCACCCGTGCCCTGGCCGATCTCCTCGGTGAGGACCCGGCGGACCGTGGCCGCGTACTGCTCGTCGTCGGCGTCGAACTCCCCTTCGCCCAGCTCGATGGGCCCGTCGGGGAGCCGCTGAAGGACGTCGTCCAGAGGCAGCTCGGCCTGGCCGGTCACGGTCATCGCGAGCAGCGGGGCGCCGTCGTCGGGGAAGGCGAACCCGCGCTCCCCGATCTGCCGGTACGGCAGGAGCGCCAGCACCTCGTGCCGGCCCCTGCCGCCGGGCGGCGGCAGGGGGATGTCGGCGACGGCGCCGACCTCGGCGGTCTCGCCGACCAGGAGGTCGACCTGGCCGGGGCGGCCGGCGCCGGGCCGGTGCAGCAGGGCGAACGGGGGCGCGCCGGGGCCGAGCACCTTGTCGAGCAGCTCGGCGCCCATCGAGTACGCCCCCGCGCGCCCGCTCACCGGTCCCCTCCGTCCATCATGGTCAGCGCGGACCGGGTGGACATGGTGACCGAGCATCTCGTGGCGGCGTACACCAGGGCGAGCTTGTGATGCTCCCACGAGAAGTCCGCCACCGCGTCCGCCACCAGGAACGTCTGGATGTCGTGCGAGAAGCCCTCGTGCGCGGTCATCAAGATTCCGACGTGGGCGTAGACCCCGCAGATCACCAGCTGGTCGCGCCCACTGGCGCGCATCAGCTCCAGCAGCTCGGTCCGGCAGAAGGCGCTGGGCCGCCACTTGGTGAGCACGATGTCCGAATCGGCGGGCGCCAGCCCGTTGACGATCATCCGATGCTCCGGGTCCTTGGACATCCCGGCCCCCCAGAAGTCCTTCAGCAGGCCGCGTTGCTCGTCGGTCATCCCACCGGGCTGGGCCGTGTAGACCACCGGCGCGCCGTGGCGGGCGAAGCCGGCCCGCAGGTCGGCGACGTTCCGCACGAGGTCGGCGAGCGGGGCCCGGGCGTGCTGGAACGGCCGCAGGAAGTAGTTCTGCATGTCGTGCACCAGCAGCACCGCCCTGGCCGGGTCGATGGTCCACGGCGCGATGTTCTGCGGCAGCTCGGACTCGACCGGCATGCGATATGGCTCTATGACGGGAATTGCCATGATTCCTCCCTTCGGGTGTGCGGGTCAGCGGCCGAGAGCGGCGCCGCCGTCGACGGTCAGGTCGTGCAGGGTGATGTGCGCGGCCCGCTGTGAGAGCAGGAACAGCACGGCGTCGGCGACGTCGGCGGGCTCGGCCAGCCGGCCCAGCGGGATGCCGACCCGGAACTGGTCGGGCGTCCCGTCGAGGCAGGCCCGCAGCGCGTCGCCGCCGTCTCCCCACAGCGAGGTCAGCATCGCGGTGTTGGTGGAGCCGGGCGCGACCACGTTGCACCTGATGCCGAACTTGGCGACCTCCAGGCCCAGGCACCGGGTGAACCCGGCCGCCGCCGCCTTGGAGGCCGCGTAGGCGGCCATGTTCCAGCGTGGGGTGGTCGCGGCGTTGGAGGCCACCGTGACGATGGCGCCCGACCTGCGGGGGATCATGCGGCGGGCCACCGCCCGGCTGACGTGGAACACGCCGGTCGCGTTGACCGCGAACGTCTGGGTCCAGTCGTCGTCGGTGAGCGCGATCGCGGCCGCGGTGCGCAGCACTCCGGCGGCGTTCACCAGGTAACTGATGGGGCCCAGCTCGTGCTCGGCCGCATCGACCACCGCGTCGACGGCGACGCTCGACGACACGTCCACGGGATAGCCGCGGACCACGTGCCCGTCCTCGACCAGCTCCTTGACGACCACGGCGAGAGCCTGGGCGTTGGCGTCCAGTGCCGCCACGGCCACGCCCTCGGCGACTAGCGCGCGGACCACGGCCTCGCCGATGCCGCCCGCGGCCCCGGTGACCAGGCCTGTCTTGTTTCGCATGGGTCAACCTCCTTACTCTCGTCTGGTCGTCGCGGCGGCCACGTCCGGATCGACGCCGAGGCAGCGCACCGAGAAGGAGGCGAGCGCCTCCAGATAGTCGGACTCCAGCCGCGCCTCGTCCACGCCGGTGGCCCGGCCGCCCTCGACCAGCACCCGGCCTGCCACGATCACGGTGTCCACGTCCATCGATCCGCCGAGGGCGAGGAAGCTCTCCAGGGGACGCGGGTTGAGCAGGTAACGCCAGTCGTCGGCGGGGATCAGCACCAGGTCGGCCTGCTTGCCCGCCTCGACGCTGCCGATCTCGTCGTCCCAGTCCAGGCCGCGGGCGGCCACGCGGGTGGCCATCGCCAGCGCCTCGGTCGGGAGCAGCTCGGTCGGGTCGGCGTACATCTCGTTGTAGACCTGCCAGGCGCTCTTCATCGCCTCGGCCATAGCGCCGACGGGCAGCGCCGCGCCGTCGGTGGACAGCGACACCTCCAGCCCGGCCCGGCGCAGCTCGGGGATGGCGCGGGTCTCGGTGATGGTGGACTCGCCGGCCGCGCCGTATTTGGCGGGCGAGTGGCTGATGTGCGCGCCGGCCTCGACGAGCAGCTTGCGCTCGCTCTCGTCGGCGAAGGCGCAGTGGACCGCCATGAAGCGGCCGGACAGCAGGCCGAGGTCGGCGAACCGGCGGACCGGCGGGGCGCCGTAGCAGGCCAGCATCGCCTCGGGCTCGTTGCGCAGTGCGCCGACGTGGGTCGCGAACGGCACGTCGTACCTGGCGATCAGGTCGGCGAAGCCGGCGCCGAGCTCGTCGGTCATGTTGGTGCCGTACACGGCGGTCGGCCTGGCCCGCAGCAGCCCGCCGGGTTCGGCGGCGACCGCGCGCAGCAGGTCCTCCATGCGCTGCAGCACCGCGTCGGCGTCGCGGGTCCGGCGGAAGCGGCCCTCGCCCGGGACGCAGACGGCGTCGCTCGCCCAGGTGCTGACCACGCACCGCATCCCGAGGTCGCGGGCGGCCGCGGCCAGGGCCTCCGGCCGGTTGACCGAGCCGACGTCGCCCAGCGTGGTCACGCCGGAGCGGAGCTGGGTCCACATCGAGTAGCGGGCGATGGCCGCGGCCTCGTCGGGCGCGAGCTGGTCGATCTTGTCGTGGAAGGAGTCGAAGACCGCGGAGATCTGCCCGATGTCGCCGCCCAGCGCCATGAACGCGGGCCGGTCGTCGCGGTCGGCGGGCGGGCGCAGCGCGCCCTTGAACGCCAGCCGCATCGCGAACAGCTCGTGCCAGTGGGCGTTGACGAAGCCCGGCAGGATCATCTTGCCGCGGGCGTCGATCACCTGCGCTCTCTCCCCTTGGGGCGCGACCTCGGCGGTGGGTCCGGCGGCGACGATCCGGCCGTCCTCGACGAGCACGGAGCCGTCGGGGATGACGCTCGCCGCCGGGTCCGCCGGGTAGAGGCAGCCTCCCTTGATCAGCAGGGTGCTCATCGGACGGCCTCTCTCAGATGTCTCTCCCACGCGTCGAGGGTCGGGTCGGCGGCCAGCTCGCTGAAGTCCAGCGTGATGCCCTGCCGGCGCATCTTCGTGACGAGCCGCATCATTTCCAGCGAGCCGACCCCGAGGTAGACGAGGTTGGCGTCGCCCGGGATCTCCTCGGGCGCCGCGCCGATGATGGCGGCGACGTTCTCGCGCAGCGTGCTTTGCATGATCAGTCATCCTTCCTGGGCCCAGCTCCTGGGCGCGGTACGGTCTCTGGCCGCGGCGGCCAGCACTTTCTTGTCGACCTTGCCGAGCGGCGTCAGCGGGAACGCCTCGACGAACTCCACGCGGTCCGGCAGCTTGAACTCCGCCAGCCCGCGCTCGTGCAGCGCTTTCTTCAGCTCGGCCAGCCCCGGCCGCTCATCCGGGGAGACGAGGAAGGCGTAGATCCGCTCCCCGAGGTAGTCGTCGGGCACCGGGACCACGGCCGCTCTGGCGATCTGGGGGTGGGTGAGCAGATGCCCTTCCACCTCGCCGGCCGAGATCTTGTCGCCGCCGCGGATGATGACGTCCTTCAGCCGCCCCTCGATGACCAGGCGCCCCTCGGGGGTCAGCCGGGCCACGTCGCCGGTGCGGTAGAAGCCGTCCGGGGTGAAGGCCCGCCGGTTGTGCTCCTCGGCCCTGTAGTAGCCGCGCAGCGTGTACGGGCCGCGCGTGATCAGCTCACCCGCCACCCCAGGGGGCACGTCGTCGCCGTGCTCGTCCACGATGCGCACCTCGTCGGCCGGCGAGATCGGCCGCCCCTGCGTCTCCAGCACCGACGCCGGGTCGTCGGCCGCGCGGCTCATCGACAGCAGCCCCTCGGCCATCCCGAACACCTGCTGCAGGCGGCAGCCGAGCCCGGGCTCGATGCGCGCGGCCAGCTCCGGCTGGAGCCGGGCGCCGCCGATCTGGATCACCCGCAGGCTGGACAGGTCGGCGGGCTCCCACTCCACCGCCTCCAGCCAGAGCTGGGCGACGGTGGGCACGACCGAGGTGAACGTGACCCGCTCCCGCTCGATCGCCGCGAAGCAGTCGTCCGGGGCCGGATCGTCGGCGAGCACGACCCGGCCGCCCGAGGCGAGCGTGCCGATGACGCCGGGGCAGCCCCAGGTGAAGTTGAACTCCACGGGCAGCGCGGCCAGATAGACGTCGGCGGAGGTGAGCCCGCAGACCTCGGCCACCGCCCTGACCTGGTAGGCGTAGTCGTCGTGCGTCCTCGGGATCAGCTTGGGCAGCGCGGTGGTGCCGCCGGACAGCAGGAAGAACGCGACGTCCGAGGCGTCGACCGGGGGCAGCTCGGCCGGTTCGGCGTCGACCTCGGCGAGCGGGATCACCGCGGCGCCGTCCCCGGGCGCGTCGAGCGCGAAGACCCGGCGCAGCGCCGGCACCTCGTCCATCATGCGCAGGGCGAGCGCCACGTGGTCGAACCCCCGGTACGTGCCGGGCACCACGTACGCGGCCGCGCCGGACAGCTCGCACAGGTGCCTGATCTCGCTGGCCCGGTGCGAGGCCAGTGAGAACACCGGCTTGGCACCCATCCGGAACAGCGCGAAGGCCACGATGACGAACTCGGGGACGTTGGGCAGCTGCAACACCACCCGCTCGCCCGGCCTGATGCCCTGCCGCAGGAAGCCGGCGGCCATCCGGTCGACGCGCGCGTCGAGTTCGCGGTAGGAGAGCCGGCGCTCCCCTTTGACCAGGGCGGTGGCGGAGCCGTACGCGCGGGACCAGGACTTCAGCAGGTCGCCGAGGGTCTCCCCGCGCCACAGGCCGTCACGCTGGTACCGGGCCGCGATCTCCGCGGGCCACGGTGTGCACCCCTGCAGCATCACTCCTCCTCAAAGGGTGTGGTGATCTCGATGACGGCGCAGCCGGCCTCCATGCCGGGGGCGCTGCCGACGAGCAGCACCCGGTCGCCCGGCGCCACGGCGCCGCTGGTCCACAGGTGCTCCAGCTGGATGAACAGGTCGCCGGCGCCGGCGTGGCCGACCGTGCGGGTGAACTCCCACATGCTCCGGTCCAGGTCGATGCCGAGCGGGTCGAGGAACATGGCGCCGAGCGCGCCGCGGGCGAAGCCGGTGTGGCAGACCTTGACGATCTTCTCCATGGACGTCCCGGCCTCGGCCAGCGTCCGCTCCGCGACCTCGGCGACGCAGTCGCCGAAGTGGCCCATCGGCGGCGCGATGCCCTGGGCCCACTGGCGCCGCCAGTAGTCGCTGCGCTCCTCGAAGTTCAGCCCGCGGCCGACGGTGATGCCGGGCGGGAAGAGCTCCTCGCCGCCGCGGTGCAGCTCCTCCATGGAGGAGTCGGAGACCGAGCCGACGGCCAGCACCCGGGCGAAGCCGCCGCGCCGGGACACGACCGTGGCGGCGGCGCCGTCGGCGAGCAGGAACATCCGGGAGGCCCGCCACCGGTTCACCAGCGGCGTGGAGAAGTTGTCGGCGGCGGTGAGCAGCACGGCGTCCTTGCCGCGGTCGGCGATCAGCCGGTGGGCCGCCATCTCCAGGCCGGCGATCATGCCGAGGCAGCCCTGCCGCACCTCGATCGCGGTGATCGGCCGCTCGAGGGTCTCCCGCAGCACGTAGTGCGGGGCGGACCAGCCGTCCGGGCCCTGGTGGAAGCTGTCGCTGTGCAGCAACGCGCCGAAGTCGTCCGGGGCGTGCCCAGTGGTGAGGGCCGCACGGGCCAGCGCGACGCGCGCCGCCCGTGCCGCCATCTCCGGCGCGGGCAGCTCGCCCGCGACCATCACGGCCGCCATGCCGGAGGCGTCCCGGTCGGCCCGGTCGTACCAGGACTCCTGGACCGCCTGCTCCGTGCTCATGGTGGGCGGCAGGTAGGTGCCGATCCCCGCGAGGTAGACGTCGTCGAATCTCATCGCGCGCCCCCGCCGGGGACCAGGTAGCGCGCCACGCTCTCCAGCTTCTCGCAGGTCTCCTCGTACTCGCGGTCGGGCGTGGACTGCCCGACGATGCCGGCCCCGGCGCGCAGCCAGGTCCGCCCGTCGACGCGGTAGGCGCTGCGCAGCACGAGCGCCGCGTCCATCTCGCCGTTGTGGTCGACGGTCAGCACCGCGCCGCTGTAGAGCCCGCGGGGCTCGGCCTCGTGCTTGCGGATCGCGTTGTACGCCGCGTCCTTGGGCACCCCGGAGGCGGTGACCGCGGGGAAGACCGCGCCGAAGGCGTCCCAGGCGTCGCAGCCGGGAGCCAGCCGGCCCGCGACGCGGGAGGCCAGGTGCTGGACGCTGCCGCGCTCCTTGATCGCCATGAACTCCGGGACCTCGACGGAGCCGGGCACGCACACGTCCACCAGCTCGTCGGTGCCGACCTTGACCGAGATCGCGTGCTCGTACACCTCTTTGGCCGAGCCCAGCAGGTCGGAGCGGAGCTGCTCGTTGACGATCAGGTCGGTGGTGAGGGCGCGGGTGCCGGCCAGCGGCTGGCTGACCACCGTGCCGTCGGGCGAGACCTTGACCACGATCTCGGGGCTGAACCCGCACGCCTCGATGCCGCCCAGGTTGAGCAGGAACGAGCGGGCCGGGTTGTTGCCGTTGCGCCCGGCCACGTACGTGCCGACCAGGTCGACATCCTCGTCGACCTGGACGACACGGGACAGGATGACCTTGTGCAGCTCGCCGGCGTTGATCTCGCCGACGGCGTTCTCGACGATCGACCGGTACGCCTCCTCACCGGTGCCGCGGACGTCCAGCGGCTTGGGCTCCGCGGCCGGCGCGGGGACCGCCCCGGTGACCGCGTCGAGCAGCGCGGTCAGCGTCTCCTGGTCGGCCGCCCGCAGGTGGGCGCGCCCGTGGGCGATGCGGGCTTCGGCGGCCGGCACCACCAGGTGCAGCAGCCGGCCGTCGCCGACGTAATCCAGGCGGCCGTCCTTGGCGTAGGAGAGCTCGAACGTGGCCCAGCCGTAGGCCCGCCAGGCGGGCACCGCCACGGCGTCGAGCAGGCTCGTCACCTGCCGCAGCGGGCGGCCGTCCCAGGGCATGAACACCTCGTCGGCGCCCTCCTGGCGCAGTCGTGCGCCGTCGCGGTCCAGCGTCAGCTCGGCGCGGCAGCCGCTCGCGTAGGACCAGGTGCCGCCGCTCTCGTAGACGACGTAGTCGGCATGCGGGCCGGACCTCGCCAGCCGCGCGGCGACCAGGGTGGGGTCGTCGGACAGCGGTACCCGTGTCTCGAAGTAGTGCCTGTTCATCGATGCCATCTCCCCTCATGGGTTACTATCTAAAGTCTTATGCCGGTAACATCAGGGGCGCAACGGACCCTTGATTAGCGTTGCTTCTCGCCTGGAGTCAGTTGATCGCGGCGCCGTGCAGCCAGGCCACCTGGTCGTAGAGCTCGTCCGCGGAGAGCCCGGCGAGCAGGGCGTTCCTGGCGCGGGCCGCCTCGCCCGCAGGGTGGTAGAGGCGCGTGCCCATCTCGCGGGCGACGAGCTGGGTCCTGGCCGTGCGCTCGCGGCGCTCGGCGTTGTACTTCTCCAGCCGCTGCGGGATGTCGTCCGCGGCGCAGTCGAGCAGCCTGCCGAGCACCACGGCGTCCTCCAGGGCCATGCAGGCGCCCTGGGCCGCGTACTGCAGCATGGGGTGGGCGGCGTCGCCGAGCAGCGCCACCCGGCCGTCGGTCCACCGGCGGACCGGGTCGCGATCGCACAGCACCCAGCTCCGCCACTCCTCGCCCAGGTCGAGCAGCCGGCGCGCGGTCTCGCTCAGCCGCGGGAACTGGCCGAGCACGTGACTCTTGCCGACCGGCCGGCCGACCACCTCGCTCTGGGCGTCGTCGTCCCTGGTGGCGGCCAGGTTCAGCTGCGTGCCGCCGCCGATCGGGTAGTGCACGAAGTGCCATTTCGGCCCGGCCCAGAGCGTCACGGTGTTCCAGCGCAGCTCCTCCGGCACCCGCTCCATGGGGATGACCGAGCGGTAGATGGTGTGCCCGGAGACCCGGGGCCGCCCGTCCGCGACGAGCTGCGCGCGCACGGCGGAGCGGATGCCGTCGGCGCCGATGAGCGCCGCGCCGGTGAACCTCTCCCCCGCCGTCGTGATCGCGCTCGCCCGCCCCGGGTCCTGCTCGTACCGGGTGACCGCCCGGCCGCTGAGCAGCTCGACGCCGGCGGCGGCGCGGCAGGCGTCCAGCAGCGGCTGGTACAGGTCACCGCGGGCCACCACCACGTACGGGTTGCCGAACCGGGAGCGGTACGCGCGGGTCAGCGGCATGGCGGCCACCCGTTCCCCGCTCGTGCCGTCCATGAAGCGCAGCTCGTCGATGTGCACGGCGCGGGCGCGCACCTGGTCCCCGACGCCGAGCCGGTCGAGTGCGTGGAAGGCGTTCGGGGCGAGCTGGATGCCCGCGCCCAGCTCGGCGAACCGGTCGGCCCGCTCCAGCACGGTCACCCGGTGTCCCCCGCGCGCGATGGCCAGGGCGGCGGCCAGGCCTCCGATGCCGCCGCCCGCGACGATGATGTCCGCCATCTCCGCCCCTCAGTCCCGGGCCGCGGCGATGGCGACGGCCATCTGCTCGATGCTGGCCTCGTCGAACAGCTCGTCGAGCTCCATCTCGACGTCGAAGAGCTCGCAGATGCGCCCGGCCAGCTTGGCGGCGCGGATGGAGTCCCCGCCCAGCTCGAAGAAGTTGTCGAGGACCCCGATGCCCTCCAGGTCGAGCAGGTCCGCCCAGATCCCCTGCAGCGTGTGCTCGACCGGGGTGCGCGGCTCCTGGTAGGGCGTGTCGACGTCCGGGCGGGACTTGGGCGGCTCCGGCAGCGCGTTGCGGTCGATCTTGCCGTTGGTCGTCGTCGGGAACGTCCCGATCACGTACGCCGCCGGCACCATGAACGCGGGCAGCTTGCGCCCCAGCTCACGGCGGATGTCCCGGACCGCGGGCGCGGCACCCTCCTCGGGCTCCACGTACGCCACCAGCCGGGTCTCGCCCTGGGCGTCCTTCCTGGCCAGCACGGCGGCCTGGCGCACGCCGGGGAAGTCGGCCAGGACCACCTCGATCTCGCCGAGGTGCACCCGGTTGCCCCGCACCTTGACCTGGCCGTCGGTGCGGCCGACGATCTCGATGCTGCCGTCGGCCCAGTAGCGGGCCAGGTCGCCCGACCGGTAGAGGATCGGGTGCCGGTCCGGGTCGATCGGGTTGGGGATCCACTTCTCCATGGTGGCCTCGGGCCGGTTCAGGTATCCGGCCGACAGGCTGTCCCCGGCCACGCACAGCTCGCCGATCACGCCCGGCGGCACCGGCTTCAGGTCGTCGCCGAGCACGTACGTCTTGACGTTGGGGGTGGGCCGGCCGATCGGCGGCGTCCTGCGGGCGCGCCCTTCGGGGCCGAGGCTCTCGCCGAGCTCGGTCAGGTCGCACATCGCCACCACGGTCGCCTCGGCGGAGCCGTACAGGTTGAGCACGTGGAACGGCAGCGCGGCGGAGGGCCACGACTGCACGCGCTCGCCGCAGATCCTGATGTTGGACAGCGCGGTCCCTTCGGGCCACTCCAGCGTCCACAGCCGCTCCGCCATGGCCTTCATCAGCAGCGTGTGGGTGATCCGGTGCGTCACGAACCAGTCGCGCAGCCACTCCGGCGAGGTCACGACGGACGGCTCGGGGATGTGCACGGGCGCCCCGGCCGACAGGACCGAGAAGCACTCGACCTCGACCATGCCGTAGCCGGGCGCGGCCAGCCACGTCCCGCGGGACTCGCTGGTCATGCCGCAGAGCGTGCGCATGCTGTAGATGAGGTTGCGGCACGCGCCGTGGCGGACCATGACGGCCTTCGGGGCGCCGGTCGAGCCGGAGGTGTAGCAGATGTGGATGAGGTCGTCGTCGTGCACCGGCTCGCTGACCGGGTCGGCCGGCTCGGCGCGCCAGTCGCTGCCGTCGAGGGTGAGCACCGGGCCGCCGGACACCTTGTCCTCGTGGGCCCGCATGGTCAGCGTCACCACGGCGGCGGCGTCGTCGATCATGTAGCGGATGCGGTCGGCCGGGAAGTCGGGGTCGAGCAGGATCGCCGCGGCGGCCAGTTTGAAGCAGGCGAGCTGGGCGATCAGGCTCTCGGGGCCGCGCGGGAAGCAGACGCCGACCGCGGTCCGCGGCCGCACGCCCATCCGGGTCATGCGGCGGGCGAGCTGGTTGGCCCGCTCGTCGAGCTCGCGGAAGGTGAGCCGGCCGCCCGGCCACGCCACCGCGACCTGGCCGGGGGTCCTGGCCGCGATATCGGCGATGATCTCGTGGAAGAACGCCGGCGGCACGGGCTCGTCCGTCTGGTTCCACTCGACCAGGACGCGCCTGGTCTCCTCGTCGCCGAGCAGCGCGATGTCCCGCACCGGGGCCATCGGGTCGGCCGTGATCGCGTCCATGATGCGCACGAGGTGCGTGGCGTACTGGGCGCACGCCTCCTCGTCGAACTCGGCCTGCGACGTCACGAGCTCCAGCCCGCCGTCGCGGACCAGCAGGGTCAGCGGGGCGATCAGCGCGTCGGGTGCGGCGGCGACGGCCGCGTGGCAGGCCTGTCCGGCGTGCGGCTCGGGTTTGGCGGCGGCGACGGCCGCCATCAGGTCCCAGGCGGGGCTGTCGCCCGTCACGCGGACCCGGATCACCCCGGTCGCGTAGCCGATCGCTAAGTCGCTCTCCCCGGTGTAGCGGTGGATCAGGGCGGCGAGCGCCGCCACGGCGTACCTGTCGAGCTGCCGCTTGGCCCGGTCCGGCGCGGCGACCGGGTGCCGGTGCACCGGCCAGGAGCGGTCGCCGCCGACGGGGTGGGCGAGGGGCAGGGCGGTCATGTCCATGGGAATCTCTCCTTGGGTCCGGCGGGGGTCAGGCTGCGAGCAGCGGGATCTCGGCGAGCCGCCGCCTGGCGGTGACGGACTGCGCGAGGTCCTCGATCATGCGGATGGTCTGGCCCCAGTCGACGCAGGCGTCGGTGACGCTCTGGCCGAAGGTGAGGTCGTCGGTGTGGCCCAGGACCAGTTCCTGGCGGCCGGCGGCGAGGAAGCTCTCGATCATCACGCCGGCGATGCCGCGCTCGCCCAGCGCGAGCCGTTCGGCGATCTCGCCGACGACGACCGGCTGCCGCTCGTGGTCCTTGCCGCTGTTGCCGTGGCTGACGTCGACGAACAGGCTGCGCCGCAGCCCCGCCGAGCCCAGCAGCTCGATCGTCCTGGCCACGTCGACGGGGCCGTAGTTCGGGCCCTTCGCGCCGCCGCGCAGGACGATGTGGCAGTCCGGGTTGCCGGCGGTGGCCACGATCGCGGTGAAGCCGTCGTCGTCGATGGCCGGGAACACGTGGCCGCTGGAGGCCGCCACGATGGCGTCGATCGCGTGCTCCACGTCGCCGGCGGTGCCGTTCTTCAGGCCGACGGGCATGCCCAGCCCGCTGGTGAACTGCCGGTGGATCTGGCTCTCGACGGTACGGGCCCCGATGGCGGCCCAGGAGACCAGGTCGGACAGGTACGACGGGACGACCGGGTCGAGGAACTCGCAGGCGATCGGCAGCCCCATGCCGGCGATCTCCGCCATCAGCCCCCGCGCCAGCCGCAGCCCGCTGCCGAGGTCGTGCGTGCCGTCGAGCCCCGGGTCGCTGATGAGGCCCTTCCAGCCGAGCCGGGTGCGTGGTTTCTCCACATAGACCCGCATCACGATCACGAGCTCGCCGGACACGTCACGGGCCAGCTCGGACAGCCGCTCGGCGTAGGCCAGCGCGGCCACGGGGTCGTGGATGGAGCAGGGGCCGACGACCACGACGACGCGGTCGTCGGTGCCCTTGAGCGCCTGGACGATGTCCCGGCGGGCGCCGAGGACCACGTCCTGGGCGCCGCGCGACAGCGGGATCTCCTCCCGCAGCGCCGCGGGCGACGGGAGCGGCTCGACCACCTGGATGCGGGGGTGGATGGCCCGGACAGTGTGCATGTCGGTTCCTTTCCGTGGGAAATTTCGTGAGCAGATCAGACGTCGTCGGCCGCGAGCACCGCCGCGGAGAACGTGAATCCCATTCCGGTGCCGAGCAGGAGGACCCGGGCGCCCGGCTGGAGCAGGTCTTCCTTCAGCAGGTAGCTCAGCCCGTAGAGCTGGTCGGCCGGGCCCAGGTGCCCGATCGTCAGGCCGAGGCCGGCGAGGGTGTTCCTGGGCGTTTGCGTCAGGGGGCGGACGAAGCTGTCGCGGTACAGGGCCCGCCCGACGAAGGGGGTGGCGTACCAGTCGATGGCGGACATGGCGACCCCGGCCTCGTCGAGCGCCCGGGTGACGACACTGCGCACGCCGTCCGCGGACCGGGCGCGGACCTCGCGCAGCGACACCTCGCCGCCGGCCAGGAACTCCCGGGTGCGCTTGCGCATGTCCGGCTGGATCTGGGGGACCGTGCCGAACGGCTCGTTGCCGCGCGACAGCCCTTCCAGGGAGGTGTCGGTCTCGGACACCAGGGACACCAGCCGGAGCCTGCCGCCGCCCCTGCTGACCACCGCCGCGGCGGCGCCGTCGCCGAAGACCATGCCCGGGGAGAGGTACCAGCGGTCGGTGGGCGGGGCGAACCTGTCGGCGATCGTGATGAGCGCGTTGGGCAGCTCGGGGCGGGCGACCAGTGCGCCGGCGGCCATCTCCAGGCTGGCGAGTGAGCCGTTGGAGGCGGCCGCGACGGCCACGGGCATGCCGCGGAGCCGCGTGCCGATCAGCTCCCTGGCGATCCAGCAGGCCGCCGGCCACATGTCCAGGCCCTGGAAGTGGCTGTGGCTGTGCAGGTAGTAGGTGTCCGGGCCGATCTCCACGCCACGCTCGGCGGCTTCCTTGATCGCCTGCTGCCCGGCGGTCACGGCCATCTCTGGGGGCGCGGCGGTCGACTGGGAGACCGAGACGACGCCCGTGCTCTCCGCGACCTCGGGCGCGTACGAACCGTCCTCGATGGCCTTCTCCACCGGCACCAGGTCGCCTAGCGTGCCACCTGTCCCGGCGATCCAGATGTCCTCGAATCGCATACTCGAAGTCCTTTCAGCTCGTTACTGTCTATTACGTTACGAAGGTAACCAGCCCCGGACAATGACCCAGTCATTAGGAATACTTCTCAACCGGAAAAGCGAAAACACTGGTAACCACGCGCGCAAGAAAAAAGGGCCCGTCCATGAAGGACGGGCCCTTTTGCGGGGGGTGGTTCGCCGGGCCGGCCCTTGCGGACCGGCTCGGGTGGGTCAGGTGGTCACTTGGCGGACACCGGCTCGGGAGCGGCGGCGGGGACCGCCGCCTTCTTCGTGGCAGGCACGAAGAAGGACAGGACGGCGATCAGCGCCGACAACCCGGCGGCCAGCCAGAACGCGGTGTGGAACGCCTGGATCCCGGCGCTTCCGGCAAGGCCGGAGGCGGTGACGCCGACCGCCAGCCACAGGCCGACGCCGAGCTGCCGGCTGGAGGTGTAGAGCCCGGACGCGAGACCCATGCGCGGCCCCGCCACGCCATAGGTCGCGGCCACCGCGGTGCTGATCATCATGACCGTGACGCCCACGCCCTGCAGCACGCCACCGGGCAGGATGTGGGCCCAGAACGAGCCGTCCACCGGGAGCCCCGTGAGCAGCAGGGAGCCCGCCGTCAGCAGCACCGCGCCGCCGATGAGCACGGGACGCGCGCCGCGCGTGCCGGTCATCTGCGCCACGTTCTTGCTGGCCAGCACGACCACGAAAGCCTGCGGGAAGAACGCGAGCCCGGTTTGGATGGCCGAGTAGCCGAGCACCTGCTGCATGTAGACGCTCATGAAGAACGTCGAGATCGACATCACACCGCCGGACAGGAACGCGATCGCGTTGCCCGCCGTCACCGCGCGGTTGGCGAAGATGGACAGGGGCACGAGCGGAGCGGCGATCCGGGCCTGCAGCCACAGGAACGCGATGAGCAGCACGCCCCCCGCGACCAGCGGCCACACGACGCCGGCCGAGCCCCAGCCCTCGTCCGCGGCGACGGTCAGCCCGTAGATGATCGCGCACATGCCGGCCGTGACCAGCGTCGCGCCGGGCAGGTCCACGCGCCCGCGCTGGGTCGCGCCGTGGTCGGCGTCCAGGCGCTTGAGCGCGCGGGCGACCAGCAGGATGCCGACCGGCACGTTGACCCACATGACCGCGCGCCACCCGAGGTACTCGGTGAGGATGCCGCCGAACAGCACGCCGCCGGTGAAGCCGGCCGACGCGACCGCGCCGAAGATGCCCATGGCCTTCGCGCGTTCCTTGGCCTCGGTGAAGCCGGACGCGATCAGCGCCAGCACCGTGGGCGAGACCGCCGCCGCCGACAGGCCCTGCAGGGCGCGCGCCACCACGAGCAGGACGGGCTCCGTGGCGAAGCCGCCCACCAGCGAGGCGGCGGTGAAGACCACCAGGCCGCCGACGAACATGCGCTTGCGTCCGAACAGGTCGCCGAGCCGCCCGCCGAGCAGCAGGAACCCGCCGTAGAACAGTGCGTACGCGCCCACCACCCACTGCAGCGCGGCGTCGGTGAAGCCGAGCTCGCCCTGCATCGACGGCAGGGCCACGTTCACGATCGCGAAGTCCAGTGTGAGCATGAACTGAGCCGTGCAGAGCAGGCCGAGCGGCGGGCGCCGCCGTACGGTCGCTGAGGTTTCCGACATTGTCCTTTCCTTCCTGGATAAGAGCACGCTTGCCGGCGGATAGGACGGAGCTCGCCCTAGCCGCGGGATCTACTGGGGAACTTGAGTGATCCGCCGGTCCGGATGCCGCGCCTCCTCCCTGAGAGCGGCCGGGCCGCCGCTCCTGCTCGACGGATGCGTTGGGTGACGCCGCGATGTCGGCCCTACCGGCGAAACGGTTTCGCCGGTAATATCGGCGGCATGAAGGGACAACCCGGAAACAGGGCGATGGCGCCTGGCCGGCTCGCGCTCGTGCAGTCCTTCGTCAACAGCCTCAATGTCGAGTTCGGGCCGGACTACTTCGCCGCCACCGAGGGGTTCGCCACCTGGCTGGATCGCAACGGCTTCGCCGGGCTGGAGCCGGGCGAGCTCGACCGGCGGGACGCGGTGACCCTGAGGGAGGCCCTGCGCGCCCTCCTGCGGGAGCACAACGGCGGCGACCCCGAACCGTCGGCCCGCGCCGCCGTCGAGCACATCGCCCGCGGCTGCCCGCTCGTGGTGGGCTTCGACGAGAGCGGCGCCCTCCGCCTCGGCTCGGCGCAGGGCGACGTGCGCGGAGCGTTCGCGACGATCCTCGCCGTCGTGTCCGAGGCCGCGATCGACGGTTCCTGGCAGCGGCTCAAGGCCTGCCACGCGCACCAGTGCGAGTGGGCCTTCTACGACCGCTCGCGCAACCGCACCGGCCGCTGGTGCTCGATGGAGGTCTGCGGCACGCGCTCCAAGATGCGCGTCTACCGGGAGTCGAAGAAGCCCGCCTGAGGTCACGGCGCGTGCTCCCTGCCGAGCAGGCGCCGGGCCACCACCAGCTTGGTCGCGGCGGCGGTGCCGTCGGCGAGCTGGAGCCCGATGACGTCGCGCAGGCGCTGCGCCACCGGCCCGTCCTCCGACCAGCCGAGGTGGCCGAGGGTCAGCAGCGCCTGGTGCGCGGCCTCGACCGCGGCCTTCGGCGCCCACCACTTGGCCATGTTGGCCGCCTCCCGCGGATCCAGGCCCGCGTCGGCCCGCCACAGTGCCTCGAAGGCCACCAGCCGCGCCGCGTGCAGCAGCGTCACGTGCTCCACCAGCGGGAACGAGACCGCCTGGAAGCGCCCGATGGCCTGGCCGAACGCCTCTCTGGTGCGCGCGTGGGCGATGGCCTCGTCGAGCGCGGCCCTGCCGACGGCGATGGCCATCAGCGCGATGAGCGCCCTGGACACCCCGAACCCGCGCATGACCTGGGCGAAGCCGCGGCCGACACCGCCGACCACGTGCTCGGGGCCCACACGCAGGCCGTCCAGGGTCATCCGCCCGCGACCGCCCGACCGGCAGCCGAGGTCATGCAGGCGTTCCCGCTCGACGCCGTCGAGAGCGACGTAGAAGGCCGTGATCCCGTACGGACCCGGCTCGCCGGTGCGGGCGAAGAGCAGCGCGTGCGTGGCGTACGCGGTGGACATGATCGACGTCTTCTCGCCGGTCAGGATCCACCCGTCGCCGTCGGGCACCGCCCGCGTCTCGATCGCGGCGGCGTCGGTGCCGTGCCCCGGCTCGGTGAGGCCGAGCGCGAGCACGGCCTCACCGCGGGCGATCGGCGGCAGCCACTCGGCGAGTTGCTCGGGCGTGCCGTTCGCGGCCAGGACCCCGCCCACGAGCGCGGCGTTGAGCACCGGGAAGCACACGGACAGGTCGGCCGCGGCCAGCTCCTCCAGCACGATGCCGGCGCTGATCGCGTCCAGGTCCTGCCCGCCGTACGCCTCGGGCAGGCGCAGCGCGAACAGGCCCTCGGCGGCCAGGTCGGCGAGCAGGTCCGGGCGGTAGGAGCCGCGTACGTCGCTCTCGCGCCGGTAGGGCGCGACCCGGTCGGCCGCGAACTGCCTGACCTGCTTGGCGAGAGCCTTCTGCTCTGGGGTGAAATCGAAGTCCACGTCAGTTCCTCAGCGCGTCACGGAGGGCGAATTTCTGGATCTTTCCTGATGGGGTGCGGGGCAGGGACGGCACGAGCTCCAGCCGCTCCGGCCAGTAGTGTTTGGCCATGCCGAGCCCGGCCAGGTGGACCCGCAGGTCGTCGAGCGTCGGCGGGACGCCGGCGGCCACGATGACGGCGCAGGCGCGCTCGCCCAGCCGCTCGTCCGGATAGCCCACGACGGCCACGTCCCTGATCGCGGGGTGCCGCAGCAGGGCGCCCTCGACCTCGACGACGGGGATGTTCTCCGCGCCGCGCATGACGATGTCCTTGACCCGGCCGGTGATCCGGATGCCGCCGTGGCCGTCGTCGCGGGCGAGGTCGCCGGTGTCGAACCAGCCGTCCGCGGTCACCGACGCCGCGTACACCTCCGGGCGGCGGTAGTAGCCGAGGCATTGGGACGCGCCGCGCACCTGCAGCAGGCCCGGCTCTCCCGGCGGCACGGGACGGCCCTGGCGGTCCGTGATCCGGACCTCCATCCCGGGCACGACCGTGCCGTCGCTCTCGGCGGCGCGCAGCGGCGGGTCCTCGGGGCGGGTGATGGTGACGCAGCCGTTCTCCGACATGCCCCACAGCGCGTAGACCCGGCAGCCGAGGACCTCGTCGGCGTCCTCCACGAGGCTCGGCGCGATCGGCGCGCTGCCGGTGGCGAACGTCCTGAGCGCGCTCAGGTCCCGGGGGGCGGCGCGCTGGGCCTCGATGAGGTCGGACAGGAACGTGGGCGCGCCCATGAAGAACGTGACCGCCCGCTCCTGCAGGATGTCCAGCATCCGCGCCGGGTCCCAGGCGTCGACCTGGACCGCGGTCGCGCCCAGCAGCAGCGGCATGACGAAGTTCCACGTGTAGCCGGCCTGGTGCGTGGTGGGCGAGCCCATCGCGGTCACCTCGCCGGCGCTCAGGCCGAGCACGTCCGCCTGGGCGCGGTTCATGGCGTACAGGGTGTTGTGGCTGTGCACGACGCCTTTGGGCTCGCCGGTCGTGCCGGAGGTGAAGATGAGCTGGGCGGGATCGTCCGGTCCGGCCTCCAGAACGTCCAGGTCGGCCGCGGGCGGCTCGTGCGCCAGCAGGTCGCGGTAGAAGTCGAGGGCCCCGGGACCGCCGCCGACCAGCACCCGGTGGCGCAGCGTCGGGACGGCGGCGGCGACCTCCGCGCTCATCTCCGCGTAGGAGAAGCCGCGGAACTCGGCCGCCGCGATGTAGACGGGACTGCCGGTCAGCCGGGTCATGAACTCGACCTCGCGCCTGCGCATGATCGGCACGATCGGCCCGGCCACCGCGCCGATCCTGGCGCAGGCCAGGATCGAGACGATGAGCTGCCAGGAGTTCGGCAGCTGCAGGCTCACCACGTCGCCGCGCCGCACGCCGAGCCGCAGCAGGTTGCCCGCCAGGCGGTCGGTCAGCGCGGCCAGCTCGGCGTAGGTCACGGTCACGGCCTCGCCGCCCTGGTGGCAGACCAGGGCGGGCTTGGCCGGATGGGCGGCGACGGCGCGGCGCAGGTCGTCGAGGATGGTCTCCTCGCGCCACCACCCGGCCGCGCGGAAGAGCTCTCCGGTCTCGATGCTCGTCGCGGTCATCACACGTCCTTCTGTCCGAGGGCCGACCTGGCCCGCTCGACGACCGCCGCGGCCGTGACGCCGGCCCGGCGGAGGAGGTGACGCTGGTCGCCCGCGACCGAGACGAACGCGTCCGGCAGCGCCACGCGGTGCACCCGGATCGGCATGAGCTCGGACAGGGACTCGGCCACCGCGGCGCCGAACCCGGCGGCGGCCCAGTGCTCCTCCACCGTGATCACCACGCCGGTCGCGCTCGCCCAGGCCGCCAGGGTGGCCACGTCCAGCGGCTTGACCGTGTGCACGTGGAGCACGCTCGCCCGGATGCCGTCCCGCCCGAGCAGGGCCGCGGCCTCGAGCGCGGCCAGCACCGGGTACGGGCCGCAGGCCGCGATCGTGACGTCCAGGCCGCGGCGCAGCACCTGCGCCCGGCCGAGCCGTACCGGCGGGCCCTGCGGCAGGTCCGGGGTGGGGCCCCGGCCGAGCCGGAAGTACACCGGACCGGGCGCCGCGAGCGCCTGGCGGAACAGGGCCTCGGTGGTGGCGGCGTCGCCGGGCGCCACGACGGTCATGTTCGGCAGCGTCCGCATGACGGCCAGGTCCTCCAGCGCGTGGTGCGTGGGGCCGAGATGCCCGGCCGACACCCCGGAGTGGGTGGCCGCGATGAGGACGGGCAGGCCGTTCATCGCGATATCGATCTTGACGGCCTCGACCGCCCGCGAGGCGGCGAACGCGGCCATGGTGTTGACCAGCGGCCGGCGCCCCTCCTTGGCCAGGCCGGCGGCCGTGCCCATCATCGTGTGCTCGGCGATGCCGAGGTTGACGTACCGGTCGCGGGCGGCGCCGAAGTCGACGCCGCCGAACAGCCCGGTGTCGGAGTCCAGGCAGACCAGCCGCTCGTCGCCGGGCAGCAGCTCGGCCACCAGGTCGCGATAGACCTCCCGCGAAGCGCGGGTCGTCTCGCTCATGCGCGTTCCCTCCCGGAGCGGAGCGCGGCCAGCGCCCGCTGGTGCTGCCGCTCGTTCAGGCGGGCGTAGTGGCTGCGTACCTGGCCCTCCACGAACGGCAGGCCCTTGCCCTTCACGGTGTGCGCGATGACCAGGGTGGGCCGCCCGGGCGCCGGTGGAGTGCCGAGCGCCGCGGTCAGCTCGTCCACGTCGTGGCCGTCGGCCTCGCGTACCTGCCAGCCGAAGGCCCGCCACCGCTCGGCCAGCGGCTCACTGCCGCCGACCGACTCGGTGTCGCCGGTGATCTGCAGCCGGTTGCGGTCCACGACGGCGACCAGGTTGTCCAGCCGGTGGTTGGCGGCCACCGCGGCCGCCTCCCACACCGAGCCCTCCTGCAGCTCGCCGTCGCCCATGACGACGAAGCAGCGGCGGTCGGCGCCGTCGAGCCGGAAGGCCAGCGCGAAGCCGATGCCCAGCGCCAGGCCGTGGCCGAGCGAGCCGGTCGGCATCTCCACGCCGGGGATCTCCGGGTGGGGGTGCGCCATGAAGTGGCTGCCCGGCTTCGCGTACTCGGCCAGCCACTCCTCGGGGAAGAAGCCGGCCTCGCAGAGCGTCGCGTACAGGGCGAGGCCGCCGTGGCCCTTGCTCAGCAGCAGCACGTCACGGTCGGGCGCCCCGGGGAAGCCTGGATCGACGCGCATGACGCGGAAGTACAGCGTGGCCAGGATCTCGACGAGCGACAGCGAGCCGCCCGCGTGCCCGCCTTCCGGGCCCGCGCACATCCCGACGATGTGCTCCCTGACGCGGGCGGTCGTCTCGCTCAGGGGGAGCGTGCCCGGCGTGGTGGAGACGATGGTCATGAAGCCAACTCCTTGGATCAGTTCGGGTGCAGGCCGCTGAATTCGAGTCCGAGCGCCTCCGGCATGCCGTACCGGACGTTCATGCACTGGACGGCGTTTCCCGCGCCGCCCTTCACCAGGTTGTCCAGGGCCGAGATCACCGTGACGTGGGTCGCGCCCTGTTCCAGGGCGAAGCCCACGTCGCAGAAGTTGGAGCCGGACAGGATCTTGGCGTCGGGGAATCGGTGCAGGCCGCGCCGGTGGGCGACGACCCGGATGAACGGCTCGTCCCCGTAGCGGACGCGGTAGGCGGACCGGATGGCCCTCTCGTCCACGCCGGGCGCGAGCGGCGCCTTGCACAGGAGCTGGACGCCCCGCACCGCCTCGACTCCCGTCGCGGTCATGCTGACGGGCAGGCCGGTGGCCTGGGCGATCTCGGCCTCGTGCCGGTGCCGGGTGGGGGCGAACACCCTGAGGGCGCCGCTCCGCTCCGCGTGCAGGTTCTCGGGCCCGGCCTTCGCGCCTGCGCCGCTGGAGCCGGTCTTGGCGTCCACGGTCAGCGCGCCCCCGATCAACCCCGCCTCGGCGAGGGGTACGAGGCCCAGGATCCCGGCCGTCGCCATGCAGCCGGGCACGCTGATCCGGCTGGCCGTACGCAGCCGCTTCCTGTGCAGCTCGGCCAGGCCCGGCACGAAGGTGTCGATGAGGTCGGGCGCCTCGTGCGGCACGCCGTAGTAGTCCTCGTACACCTGGGGGTCGCGCAGCCGGAAGTCGCCCGACAGGTCGATGACCGTGTCCGCCAGTTCGATGAACTGCGGCATCTGGCGCATCGTCTCGCGGTGCGGCGTCGCCAGGAACAGCGCGTCGTAGTGGTCGAGCTGGTCTTCGGAGCAGAAGGCCAGCCTGGTGAAGCCGCGGAGATTCGGGTGAACCCCGTCGATCGGGCGTCCGCACAGGCTGCGTGACGTGGCCGCGGCCACCTCGACGCCCGGGTGGGAGATGAGCAGCCGCAGCAGCTCGCCGCCGATGTAGCCGGCCGCTCCGACGACCGCGACGCGCAACTTGCGATCATAAAGACCGTTCATTCCGCCTTCAGAGTGAGAGTTGCCGTTCATTCAGTCCTCGCGATGAGGTGGGCCGCGATGGCGTCGGCCACGTCGGTATGGGAACCGTGCGCTTCCTGGAAACCTCTGAACTCCACGCGGTCGTTGACCTCGAGCACGGTGAGCACTCCGTCGCCGTCCTCGATGAGGTCCACGCCCGCGATGTCGGCGCCGACCGAGGCCGCCGCGGCGACCGCGAGATCGGCGTGCTCGGCGCTGAGCGGCAGCCGCTCGCTCACCGCTCCTCTGGCCACGTTGGTGCGCCATTCGGTGCTGCGGCGGTAAGTGCCGCCGAGCGCCCGGCCGCCCACGACGAGCACGCGGATGTCGCGGTCGGCCTTGGCCACCTGCTCCTGCAGGTAGATCACGTGCGCCTGCGGGGAGGGCAGGGCCTCGACGTGTTCGAGCACGGCCGTGGAGGTCTCGCGGTCGGCGACCCTGGTGACCAGCCGGCCCCAGGAGCCGACCAGCGGTTTGATGACGGCCGGGTAGCCGAGCTTGTCCAGCGCGGCCAGCGCCGACTGCGGCGTGAGCGCCAGGACCGTCCGGGGAGTCGGCAGTCCCGCGCCGAGCAGGGCCGCCGACGTGTGCCACTTGTCGCCGCTCACCTGCGTGGCGCGGGAGGAGTTGACCACGGTGGCCCCCGCCGACTCCAGGGCGCTCGCCGCATACAGCGCCCTGAAGTGCCCGACTTCACGATTGAGTACGAGCTTCCCGGCCCAATCCGCTTTCGCGGGATTTCCCGCGACGAACAGCGAGCGCGAGTCGAGATAGTCGTAGGAGACGCCGCGCCGTTCGAGCGCGGACATGATCGCTTTTTCCTCGAATCTGACCCGCGACGCGAGGACGGAAAGGCGTGGCGCCGGCATCGTTACTCGCCCCAGTCTTCCTCGACCTCGGGAGCGAGGGTGAGCGCCGGGGGTTCGACCGAGGCGATCTCCAGCTCGCTCCGGCAGTCCAGGCACTCGATGATCTCGCCCGACCGCGCGTCCGCCTCGATGGGGACCGAAGCCGCGCACTCCGGGCACTCCGCCGTCGCTTCCATCACCTTCTGCATGTGGCTGCCCCTTCCGAAATAGGTGCATTGCATTTCACTGGCGACGGTAACCCGGCTGCTCGCGAAAACTCCAACAAATACTGCTGCTCACAGTGAAAATGGCCGCTTATATGCGAACGTCAATAATCGAGCGGCGATTACAGCATAAGCAGAGCTACTGGTCAGGGGGGTAAAAATATTGACTTCGCCGCTTACGCTCACCTGGTAATCACCCATTTCCCGTGGAAAGCGAGTTCCCATGCTGACGACTCCCGGACTCGGAACCGAGGCCACCCCGGGCGAACTGTTCTCCTCGGCCGTCGCCGAAGGGGCCACGTCGGTGCCTTTCCGCAGCCACCTGCCGGCGGCGTTCCCGCTGTTCGCCACCCGGCCCCGGTACACGGTGCGGCACCTGCTGAGAACCGCGGACGTGGCCGACGAGCCGTACACCTTCGTGTACGAGCCGCCGGCGGGCGAGCTCGGCGCGGCCGGGACGTCGTACGCGGCCACTCCCGAGGCGGCGTTCGCGCCCCGGCTGGCCCAGGCACGCCTGACCGACCTGAGCGTCACGATGCCGCTCCCTGGGCCGCTCCCTGGGCCGCTCCCTGGGCCGCTCCCCGGCGGCCTCCTCGACAACCCGGCCCTGCTCGCGCACTACATCGACTTCCGGGTGCTGGTCCGGCTCTCGGTCGTGGAGAACGAGTCGCTGCTGCACGGCACCGCCGACGGCGCGATCACCGGGCTCCTCGCGCAGCCGGGCATCCGGCACACCAGCACCGACCAGAGCCTCGAAGAGGCCGTCACCGGGGCCGCCGCGCTGGTCGAGGAGACCGGCGGCTCCTGCGACGGCATCGTGGCGCACCCGGCCGTCTACTGGGAGCTGGTCCGCCTCGGCGCGCTCTCCCGGCTGGCCACGGCCGGCATCAAGGTGTCGAGGACCCGCATGATGCCGCGCGACCGGCTGCTGCTCGGCGACTTCAGCGCCGCGGCGACGCTGCTGATCCCCGGCGTGGCGGACATCACGCTGGACGGCGCCATGGTCCGCGCCACCACCCGGGTGGGGCTGGCCGTGCGGCTGCCCCAGCACCTCATGACGCTGTCGTGGGGCAGTGACCATGGCTGATCCCCGAGTCCTCTACATCACCGGCTGGATGCGCTGCGGCAGCACCCTGCTGGGCAACGTCCTGGGCGAGCTGCCCGGCGTCCTGCACGCCGGCGAGCTGCACTACCTGTGGCGCAACGGCGTGCTGGGCGCCGGGACGAACTCCACCTGCGGATGCGGCAGCGCCGTGACCGCGTGCGGCCTCTGGTCGCGGGTGATCGCCGCGGGCGGCGACGGCCGGCACGAGACGGCGCGGCGGATGGTGCGCGCGCAGCGGGCGCTGCTGCGTACCCGGCACACCCGCGCCCGGCTGGCCGAGTCGCGCGGGACGGCCGAACGCGCGCCCGGGCTCGACGCGACCGTCGGGCGGACCGCGGCGATCTACCGCAAGCTCGCCGGGCTGGGCGGCGACCGGCTGGTCGTGGACGGCTCGAAATACCCGGCCGAGGCGGCCGCGCTGCTGGGCCGGACCGATCTCGACGTACGCGTGCTGCACGTGGTCCGCGACCCGCGCCCGACCGCGTACTCCTACAAGCGGGCCAAGGACTACATCGACCCGATGAGCCCGGCCCGCAGCAGCGGCTACTGGACCGCGTTCAACATCGCGTCCGAGCTGATCGGCCGCGCCCACCCCGGCCGCTACCTGCGGGTCAGGCACGAGGACCTGTGCCGCGACCCGCGACGGGTGGTCGGCGCGGTCATGCGCTTCGCGGGTCTCGACGGCGAGGCGCCGGTCGACGAGACAGGCCGGGTGGCGCTCGGCCGCAACCACACCGTGACCGGCAACCCGGACCGCCTGTCCAAGGGCGAGGCCGTGATCCGCGCGGACGAGCGCTGGCGGGCCGGGCTGACCGTGCGGGAGATCGCCGCGGCGACCGGCCCGGCCCTGCCGCTGCTGACCCGCTACGGCTACCCGCTCCTGCCGATCAAGGAGGCCGGGTCATGGATCTGGGACTGAAGGACCGCATCGCGCTCGTGGCCGCCTCCAGCAGCGGGCTCGGCCTGGCCGTGGCCAAGGCGCTGGCGGCCGAGGGCGCGACCCTGTCCATCTGCGGGCGCGACCCGGACAAGCTGGCCCAGGCCCACGTCGAGGTCAACGCGATGGGCCAGGGGGACGTGCTCAGCATCCCCGTGGACCTGCGCGACGAGCGGTCCGCGGCGTGCTGGGTGGACAGGACGGCCAACACCTTCGGCGGGATCGACATTCTCGTCACCAACACCGGCGGCGTGCCGTTCGGCCCGGTGGACGCCTTCGACGTCGCCGACTACCGCGCGGCCGTGGACGCGAACCTGCTGCCGCACATCAGCCTCACGCTCGCGGCCCTGCCCATTCTCAGGCACGGCGGCTGGGGCCGGATCCTGATGATCGCCTCGGAGTCCGTACGCCAGCCGCACCCGGAGAGCGGGCTGTCGTCGGTCGCCCGGCTCGGGCTGCTCGGCTACATGAAGGGCCTGGTGCACGCGCTCGGGGCGAGCGGCGTCACGGTCAACGTCCTGGCGCCGGGCTTTCACCGTACGCCCATCCTCGACGTGCAGTTCGGCGCGGACGTGGAGACGGAGCTGGCCCGCGTGGCCGAGCGCATCCCGCTCGGCCGGGTCGGGAACGTAGCGGATTTCGGCGCGCTGGCCGCCTTCCTCGCCAGCGAGCAGGCCTCGTACATCACCGGAACGGTGCTGCTCGCCGACGGAGGCAACACCCGTGGCATCAGTTGAAGAGGAGCCGAAGATGTCCGTGCTCGGACACGTCGCCAGCACCCGCAAGGCGGCCCTGTACGTCATCAAGATCGGAAGCGCCAGCCTCGCCCACGAGGGCGTCTTCGACGAGGTGGCCGGCCTGCGCGCCCGCGGCGCCAGGCTGCTGCTCGTGGCGGGCGGCGCGGCCGGGATCGCCCGGCACTACGCGGACATCGGCCGGCCCGTCCGGACGATGCGCATGCGCGGCGGCGGTGAGGTGCGCTACTGCCCGCCGCAGGAGATCCCGCACATCGTCGCCGCCTACGAGCAGGTGACCCTGCCCCGCGTGCGGAACGCGCTCGCCGAGCGCGGCCTCGGCGTGTTCACCGCGGTCGCGCAAACCGGGGCCCTGGTCTCCGCCCTGGCGAACCCGCCGGTACGGGCCGAGCTGGACGGCCGGGTGTGCGTGGTCCGCGACCACCGCGCGGGCACGGTGTGCGCGGTGGACGTCGACTGCCTCAACCAGCTGCTCGAGGTGTTCGACGTCGTGTGCCTGTCGCCGCCGGTCGCCGACGCCGCGGGCGGCGCGGCGCTCAACGTGGACGCCGACGTGCTGGCCGCGGAGCTGGCCAACGCCCTGGACGCCGACCACCTGCGCCTGGTCACCGGCACGGCGGGCCTGCTCACCGACCCGGAGGACCCGGCCAGCGGGATCGAGCACGCCACCCGCGGCGAGGGCCAGGCGTACGCGCGGGGCCGCATGCGCCAGAAGGTGCGGGCCGCCGAGATCGCGCTGAACGGCACCGCGGACGTCGCGATCACCGGCCCGCACATCCTGTCCCCCGCCTCCGGCACCCGGTTCTGGCGCGCACCCGCGCCCGCCGCCGACCTGTCGCTGCTCTCACGGGTCGTGGAGATCTCCTCGATCTCGTTCGACGAGCGGGAGCTGGGGGAGTTCCTGGTGGACTGGTGCACGGAGCACGGCATCCACGCCGAGATCGACGAGGTCGGCAACCTGGTGGCCACCCGCGGCTCGGGCCCGGAGCGGCTGCTCATGCTCGGCCACCTCGACACCGTCCCGCACCGCTGGCCGGTGCACTGGGACGGCGACACCCTGTCGGGCCGCGGCTGCGTGGACGCCAAAGGCAGCCTGGTGGCGTTCCTGGAGACGCTGGCCGAGATGGACGTGCCCAGCCACGCGCAGGTCCGCGTCATCGGCGCGGTCGAGGAGGAGAACACCGCGCGCGGCGCGTTCTTCGTCAGGGACCACTATCCGGCCGACGCCGTCATCATCGGCGAGCCGAGCGGCGCCGAGGCGCTGACCATCGGCTACTACGGCCTGCTCAAGGTGCGCCTGAGCGTGGCCGAGCCGGTCGGCCACACCGCGGGCCACGGCGTCGTCACCGCCGCCGACCGCATGGTGCACGTGCTGAGCCGGCTCCGCGACGAGATCGCGGCGACCTCGCCGAACGCGATGATGGCCGTCCTCGGCATCCACGCGGTCAACGCCGGACATCTGCAGCAAGGGGAGGCCGTCTTCGATGTACGCGTGCCGCAGGAAACGCCTGTCGAGAACCTGGTCACACTGGTGCGACAGGTCACCGAGGCGGTCGGCGTGGAGGTGCTCAGGGCGACTCCGGGGGTGATCACACCCAGGACGAACGCACTGGTGAAAGCGTTCTCGCGAGCCTTTCGCGAGATGGACACGGCGCCGCGGTTCCTGGCGAAGAAGGGCAGCAGCGACATGAACACCCTCGCCACGACCTGGCAGGACGTCCCCATGGTCGCCTACGGCCCCGGCGACGCCGCGCTCGACCACACTCCCGGCGAGCGGCTGGAGGCGGCGGAGTTCAGAAAGGCCCGGGCGGTGCTGGCCAGGGCGGTCACGAGCTGGGTCAACGAACGAGAGAGGACGACACCGTGACGATCACTACCGAAGGTCTCCACCTGCTGTCCCACCTGGACACGCTGGAGGCGGAGGCCGTCCACATCATCAGGGAGACCGCGGGCGAGTTCGAACGGCCCGTCCTGCTGTTCTCCGGCGGCAAGGACTCGGCCGTCATGCTGCACCTGGCGCTGAAGGCGTTCGCGCCCGCGCCGCTGCCCTTCCCGCTGCTGCACGTGGACACCGGGCACAACTTCCCCGAGGTCATCCGCTACCGGGACCGGATCGTCGCCGAGCACGGGCTGCGCCTGCGCGTGGCCGCCGTCCAGGACTACATCGACCGCGGCGACCTGGCCGAGACGCCGGGCGGCTCGCGCAACCAGCTGCAGACCGTGCCGCTGCTGGACGCCATCGCGGCCGGGCCCTTCGACGCGGTCTTCGGCGGCGGCCGCAGAGACGAGGAGAAGGCGCGGGCCAAGGAGCGGGTGTTCTCGCCACGCGACGAGTTCGGCATGTGGGACCCGCGGCGGCAGCGGCCCGAGCTGTGGAACCTCTATAACGGCCGGCACATCCCCGGTGAGCACGTCCGGGTGTTCCCGCTGTCGAACTGGACCGAACTCGACGTCTGGCAGTACATCGCCAGGGAGGACGTCGCGCTGCCGTCGATCTACTACGCGCACCGGCGCGAGGTGTTCCAGCGTCGCGGCATGTGGCTGGCCCCAGGACCGTGGGGCGGCCCCAGGCCGGGCGAGACGGTGCGGGAGCGGCTCGTCCGCTATCGCACGGTCGGCGACATGTCCTGCACCGGCGCCGTCGACTCGGCCGCCACCACCGTCGCGGAGGTCATCGCCGAGATCACCGCGTCCCGGCTGACCGAGCGGGGCGCCACCCGCGCCGACGACCGGGCATCCGAGGCGGCCATGGAAGACCGCAAACGGGAGGGGTATTTCTGATGGAGGCCACCCCAATGGAGACGACCCCGACGGAGACCACGCTGCTCCGCTTCGCCACCGCGGGCTCGGTGGACGACGGGAAGTCCACGCTGGTCGGGCGGTTGTTGTACGACACCAAGACGGTGCTCGCCGACCAATTAGAGGCCCTCGAGGCGGCCTCGCGCCGCCAGGGCCACGAGGGCGCCGCGCTCGCGCTGCTCACCGACGGCCTGCGCGCCGAGCGCGAGCAGGGCATCACCATCGACGTGGCCTACCGCTACTTCGCCACGCCGCGCAGGCGGTTCATCCTGGCCGACACCCCCGGTCACGTCCAGTACACCCGCAACATGGTCACCGGCGCGTCCAGCGCGGAGCTGGTGCTGCTGCTCGTGGACGTCCGCAAGGGCATCAGCGCGCAGACCAGGCGGCACGCCGCCGTGGCCGGCCTGCTCCGGGTCCCGCACGTCGTCCTCGCGGTGAACAAGATGGACCTCGCCGGCTTCTCCGAGGACGCGTTCGCGGCCATCGCGGAGGAGTTCACCGCGCTCGCCGCCGGGCTCGGCATCGACGAGGTCACCGCGATCCCCGTCTCCGCGCTCACCGGCGACAACGTCGCCATACCCTCGCCGAACATGGACTGGTACGGCGGCCCGACCATCCTGGAGCTGCTGGAGACGGTGCCCGCGGGCGCCGATCCGGCACGCGCCCCGCTGCGCCTGCCCGTCCAGTACGTCATCAGGGCCGGCGGTCAGCGCGCCTACGCCGGCCAGATCGCTGGCGGCGTGCTGCGCGCCGGCGAGCGGATCACCGTGCTGCCGAGCGGGCGCAGCGCCACCGTGGCCGGCATCGACGTGCTCGGCAGGCCGGCGCCCGTGGCATGGGCGCCGCAGTCGGTCTCGATCGCCCTCGACGCCGACCTCGACGTGTCGCGGGGCGACCTGATCGTCGCCGCCAACGCGGCTCCCGAGCTGACGTGCGAGCTCAACACCACCGTGTTCCACCTGCACGAGCGGGCACTGGCGCGCGGCGAGCGGGTGCTGGTCAAGCACGGCACCCGTACGGTCCAGGCCGTCGTCGAGGACATCTCGCCCTGCCCTCGGCTGGGCGACCTGACCTGCGACCCGGCGGCGGACCTGCTGGCGGTGAACGAGATCGGGGAGGTCCTGCTGCGTACCGCGGCGCCGCTGGCGGCCGATCCGTACGCCGAGTCGCGCACGACCGGCGCCTGCCTGCTGATCGACCCGCACGACGGCTCCACCAGGGCCGCGGGCGTCATCCGCGGCTGACCCGCTCACGAGCCGGGACCTGCGCGACGGGTCCCGGCTTTCGCCTGTCATGGCGCGGCCGTCACGAAATGGGCAGGTGGGCCAGATAGCCCTGGACGTTGCGGCGGGTCTCGGCCACCGAGTCGCCGCCGAACTTCTCCGCCACCGCGTCCGCCAGCACCAGCGCCACCATGGCCTCGGCCACGATCCCGGCGGCCGGCACCGCGCACACGTCCGAGCGCTGGTGGTGGGCCTGGGCCGGGCCGCCGGTGGTGACGTCCACGGTGGCCAGCGCCCTGGGCACGGTCGCGATCGGCTTCATCGCCGCCCGCACCCGCAGCGGCTCGCCCGTGCTCAGGCCGCCCTCGGTGCCGCCGGCGCGCCCCGACGTACGCCGGACGCCCTCGGGAGTCGGCACGATCTCGTCGTGCGCCCGCGAGCCCGGCACCCTGGCCAGGCCGAACCCGTCACCCAGGGCGACGCCCTTGATCGCCTGGATGCCCATGAGCGCGGCGGCCAGCCGGGCGTCGAGGCGCCGGTCCCAGTGCACGTGGGAGCCGAGCCCGACGGGGACGCCGTAGGCCAGGACCTCGACCACGCCACCCAGCGTGTCACCGTCCTTGCGCGCCCTGTCGATCTCGGCGACCATCGCCTCGCTCGTGTCCGCGTCCAGGCAGCGCACCGGATCCGCGTCCAGCCTCCCGGCGTCCCTTGGGACGGGCAGGCGGCCGTCGGGGGCTCTCACGGTGGACAGTTCCACGACATGGGAGACGATCTCGATGCCGGCCGTCTCCATGAGATAGGAGCGGGCCACGGCTCCGAGCGCCACGCGGGCGGCCGTCTCACGCGCGCTGGCTCTTTCCAGCACGGGTCTGGCCTCGGTGAATCCATACTTCTGCATGCCTGCCAGATCGGCGTGACCCGGGCGGGGGCGGGTCAGCGGGGCGTTGCGGGCCAGCCCGTTCAACGTGTGCGCGGCCACCGGGTCGGCCGCCATGACCTGTGCCCATTTCACCCACTCGGTGTTGCCCACCATGATGGCCACCGGCGAGCCCAGGGTCAGCCCGTGCCGGACGCCGCCGAGGAAGGTCACCTCGTCCTTCTCGAATGTCATCCGGGCGCCCCGGCCGTGGCCGAGCCTTCTGCGGGCAAGCGCTCTCGCCACCATCCCGGTGGTGACGGGCACCCCGGCGGGGAGCCCTTCCAGCGTCGCCACCAGGGCCGGGCCATGCGATTCTCCGGCGGTCAGCCAGCGCAGTCTGCTCAACGGGTCTCTCCTTCGCTCAAGATCACGCGCCCCGCGGATCCGGGGCACTTCGTCGTACGGGTCCCGCGGCGTGGAACGAGGTCCCGCCCGGGACCGGTCATCGGCGGCCGTTCACTCGGCGAACGGGTAGCCGCGCAGGGCGTTCTGGAGGGCCTTCTTGGCGATCTCGACGAAGCCGGGCGTCGCCGAGCCGGTGGAGACCGCCATGGTCACCGGGATGGGACCGGGCGGGTCCGGCAGCGAGAACCGGACCGTTCGCGGCAGGCCCCACAGCTCGTCCCCGTTGGCGATGAGACAGGCCACGCCCAGCCCGGCCTTGGCCGCCGCGCGTAAGCCGACCAGCTCCGACCCCTCGTAGGCGACCCGCCACGGCACGTCGGAGGCGTCGAACGCCTCCAGGATGCGGCTGCGCAGCGTGCACGGCTCGGTGAAAAGGGTCAGCGGCAGCGCCGCGCCCTCACCGTGCGCCGGCTGGCCGAACCAGTCCATGCGCATGCGGCCGAGCTCGTGGTCGGTCGCCGAGGCCCGCGGGGAACGCGGCTGGAGCAGCAGCGCCAGGTCCAGCTGACCGGTGGTCACCTGGCTCTCCAGCGACTCGCTCAACCCGGTCCGCACGCTGACCTGGGCGTGCGGCATACCCCTGGTGAGCAGCCGCAGGATGTCCGGCAGCGCCTCCGCGAGCTGGTCCCCGATGCCGATCGACACCCGTACGTTCCCCGCGGGCGGCACGAACCGGTCGACGGCCTCGTCGTTGAGCGCCACGATGCGGCGGGCGTACCCGAGGAGTTCCTCGCCCTGAGGACTGAGCCGCAGCTCGCGCCCGGTGGAAATGAAGATGGGGCCCTTGATGAGGTTGCCGAGCTGGCGAATTTGCTGGCTGACGGCGGGCTGGGTCACGTGCAACGCCTCCGCCGCCCGCCGGAAACCGCCGAGATCGACCACTGTCACCAGGGCCCTCAGTCGATTGACCTGCAGATCGTGATACATTTTGCCTCTCGCGTTCCAGTGAATTCTTGTTTCCAGGGTGAATAGTGAAAGCCGCCGGGGAGCGGCGTGGCCGGCTCCCCGGAGTTTCTCGGTTTTCCCGTCCACATCACCTCCCGCAGGCGAATCCGCCGCATCTCCCGATCGGAAACCCGCGGCCACCAGGGCGGCGAGCAGGTTTCCGCCGGTCAGTACGGCAGCGGGACGCCGCTGGGAGTGCGCGTGTCGAGGTCGCGGGAATTTCCAGTGCCGGAGCTCGACTTCTTCTTCGACAGGCGGATCGTGCGGTTTTTCTGTGATCTGCTGATCTGGACCTGTTTCATGATCTCCCCCAATCTTTCGATATGGACGCGGCGAGCCTAGGCCGGGCGAAGCGGGGGAGCCTACACATATGACCACGAGGCGAGTGTGAATTCTTCACACTCCAGAAGTGACGCGAAAACTATGCCCGCCGGGGCCGGCGATCCAGACTCATGGTTCGTCGGCACGAACACCCGGACCCCAAGGGGGGCAGCGATGGCAACCACGCTGGATTACACCGACTGGCGCGTCACCGAGTTCGTCATGAAATCCTGGGCCGAGCGACGTCCGGCCACCAGGCACGTCGAGGACCTCGTCGTCATCGAGCACCTCGACCGCCCCACTCCCGGCTGTTACGCGCTGCCCTCCTTCACCGGGTGAGCACCGTGGACGTGGCGAATCCTCCGCTGATCGGCTTCAAGCGCCACCTGCGAGCGGCCACTGTTCCCGGAGAGGCGGTCTACCTCACCTCCGCGCGAGGCACGATCGTCCTCTCCGGAGCGCGAATCCAGGTGCTCGCCCCGCTGCTGGACGGCAGCCGCAACCTGGCCGAGGTGCAGGAGCACGCCGAGCTCTCGCCGGCCGAGCTGGGACAGCTTCTCGGCAAGCTGGCGCGGGCCAACCTGGTCGGCCCCCGCCGGCCCGCCGCGCCCACGAGCGACGCCGCGGCCGAGGCGTACTGGGATCTGGCCCGCATGGACGCCGACCAGGCCATCTCGGGCCTGACCCAGGCGTCCGTCGAGCTCGTCGCGCTGGGCGGCGTCGACACCGGGCAGGCGGCCGAGGCCCTGCGGTCCATGGACGTCACCGTCGGCGAGGGCTCCGCGGCCTTCTCCCTGGTGCTCTGCGACGACTATCTCGACCCCGAACTGGAGCGGGTCAACGCGCGCCGGCTGGCGGACGGCCGCTGCTGGCTGCTGGCCAAGCCGACGGGCGCCGACCTGTGGATCGGCCCGGTCTTCCAGCCGGGGACGGGTCCCTGCTGGTGCTGCCTGGCGACCAGGCTGCGCGGGCACCGGCGCGGTGAGACGTGGCTGCGCAACGCGCTGAGCGACCTGGTCAGCCCGCCGGAGGCGTCGCTGCCGCTCACCCGCGCGCTGGGCCTGCAGTTCGCGGCCCTGGAGACGGCCAAGTGGCTGGCCGGGTCGCGCGACGAGAGGCAGAGCACCGTGTGGACGCTGGACACGCTGTCCCTCGAGGGCGGGCGCCACCGGGTCGACAGGCGCCCGCAGTGCCCGGCCTGCGGCGACTCCGGCCTGGTCGCGACGCGTGTGAGCCGGCCCGTGGCCGTCGTCTCCAGGGACAAGACGGCCGCCGGCGGCAACGGTCATCGCGCGCTGGCCCCCGAGCAGGTGTGGGACCGGTACCGTCACCTGGCCGACCCCGTCACCGGCATCACCGAGGAGATCCAGCGCGACCCTCGCAGCCCGGCCTTCGTGCACTGCTATCTGTCGGGGCCGAACCTGGCCCTCACCGACGACAGCCTCTCGGCGATCAGGGCGGGACTGCGGCAGCAGAGCGGCGGCAAGGGCAGCACCGACCTGGAGGCCAAGGTCGGCGCGCTGTGCGAAGCGGTGGAGCGGTACAGCGGCGCGCGGATGGGGGACGAGCCGACGGTGCGGGCCAGCTACCGTGACCTGGGCGCGCGCCGGGCGGTGCATCCGGACGCCTGCCAGCTCTTCGACCGGCGGCAGTTCCTCGACCGCGACGGCTGGAACGAGGCGAACATGGCCTTCCACCGCGTTCCCGAACCCTTCGACGACGATGAGGTCATCGACTGGACCCCCGTCTGGTCGCTCACCGCGAACCGGCACCGCCTGCTCCCCACCGACCTGCTCTACTTCACCAGGAACGGCCACGGGTCGCTGCGCGCCGACTCCAACGGCAACGCCGCGGGCGCCAGCCCGGAGGACGCGATCGTCCAGGGCTTCCTCGAATTGGTCGAGCGCGACGGGGTAGCGCTGTGGTGGTACAACCGCACCCGTCAGCCCGCCGTGGACCTCGACTCGTTCAACGACCCGTGGATCGCCGACCTGCAGCAGCGCTACCAGAGCGTCAACCGCGAGCTCTGGGTCCTCGACATCACCTCCGACCTGGGCATCCCGGTCATGGCGGCGATCTCCCGGCGGGTCGACAAGCCTGCCGAGGACATCATGCTGGGCTTCGGCGCCCACTTCGACCCGCGCGTGGCCGCGCGCCGCGCCCTGACGGAGCTGGGGCAGCTGCTGCCGTCCGTCGTGGCCGCCCGCGCCGACGGCACCGGCTACGGCCAGACGGAACACCACATCCAGCACTGGTGGCGGACGGCCACGACGGCGAACCAGCCTTACCTCCGCCCCGACGCCGGCCAGCCCCCGAAAGACCTGGCAGGGTACGCCTACACCCCGCGCGGCGACCTGCGCGACGACATCGAGCACCTGCTCGGCCTGGCCCGCGGGCGAGGCCTGGAGGTCCTCGTCCTCGACCAGACCCGCCCCGACATCGGCATGCCGGTGGTCAAGGTCATCGTCCCCGGCCTGCGGCACTTCTGGGCGCGGTTCGCCCCGGGCCGGCTCTACGACGTGCCGGTCCGCCTCGGCCGGCTCGCCGCGCCCACGGCGTACGAGGATCTCAATCCCATCCCACTGTTCCTGTGAAACAGCTCTCGACCCGAATCAGGAGTAGCGCTATGCCCGGCGGGCCCTTCCCCCTGTGGTCCTTCCGTGAGGACGTCTATGTCGAGCCGGTGCCGCACCGGGGGATCGTGATGGTGCACAACCGCTGGGAGGACACGTCCCTGCCGAGCCCGAGGCCCGCCGTGCTGGAGGCGATGCGGCGGATGAGCCTGGGGCCGATCTCCCTCGACAACGTGATCCGCGAGGACGCCGACAGGCGGGAGCTGGCCGCGCTCCTCGACCGGCTGCAGCACCTCGTGGTGCGCTCCTTCGGCCTGGACCCGGAGCAGCCGCTGATCTCGGTGATCCCGCTCACCCAGCAGGCGCGCTTCCGGCTCCCCGACACGCCTCTGGTCCACCCGGTCCGCCTGTCCAAGTTCGCGCTGATCAGAACCGACGGGAACCAGTGCTACATCGAGTCGCCGCTGTCGCTGCACCGCGTCATCCTGCACCGGGCCGACGCCATGGCCCAGATCGGCGCGCTGATGCGGCCGGCCGTCCCGGCGGAGCAGGACCCCGACTCGGTGATCACCTACCTGATGGCCGCGGGGATGGCGGTGCAGGCCGAGGAAGGGGATCCGTTCCAGCCGATGCGCTTCGCCGAGGACCGCGACCCCGCCCTGGTCGCCTGGTCGCCCTTCGACCTCATGTTCCACACGCGCTCCACGCTGGGCAGGCACGACCACGACTTCGGGGCGACCTATCCCCTGGGCGAGCAGTGGAGCGTCGAGCCGGTGGTGAAGCCGCGCTCCGCCGAGGCCGCCATCCCGCTGCCGCGACCCGCGTGGGACCGGCTGGTCGCGGCCGACCCGCCGCTGACCACCGCGGTGGAGGCCACCGAACCCGGCCGCCACTACGCCGGGCAGCCGCTGACGGCGGAGGAGCTCGGGGAGCTGCTGTACCGGACGGCCCGGGTGCGGTCGCTGATCGGCTCGTCGCTGGAGAGCTCGACCACCGCGACCAGCGACCGGCCGTACGTGAGCAGCGGCGGCTGTTACGAGCTGGAGCTGTACGCGACCGTCGACAGGTGTGCCGGCGTCCCGCGCGGCGTCTACCACTACGATCCCTTCGGCCACCGGCTCGAAACCATCCCGGCCGACCCGGCGGGCGCGGACGAGCTGCTGGAGACCGGCAGGGTGGCGGCCAGCCTGGCGGGCACACCGCCCGTCCTCCTCACCATCACCGCGCGCTTCCGCCGGGTGTCGTGGAAGTACGACGGGCTGAGCTATTCGCTGGTGCTCAAGAACGTCGGCGCGCTGACCCAGACGCTGTCCCTGGTGAGCACCGCCATGGGCCTGGCCGCCTGCCGGATGGACAGCGGCGACACCGACACGGCGCCCCGCGTGCTCGGCCTCGACTGGCGCGTGGAGTCGAGCGTCGGCGGCTTCGTCGTCGGCCACCGCGCCCAGCCGGACTACGAAGGACCGGCGGAGCGGTACGCGGTCAACGACGCCGAGTGGGTGTCCAGGGCTCAGGCTGCGCTGGCCTGAGCTGGACCTACCGCCGGTGTTTCGCCTGTTATACATTGCGTGCGGACCCCGGCTGGCGACGAGGGGCACCGTCGGACTTCGGAGGAGAAGTCGATGGCTGGAGACGCCGGTTTTCCGCACCGCTGGCTGGCGCGGCTGGTCCCCAGATCTCACGGGGAAGCCCGGGCAGGTGGACTCGGCGCGCTGAGAATGGCGCGCGCTGTGACCGCCGCGGTGCTGTTCGGCTACGTGGTCAACGTCTCGGTCTTCGTCTGGGTGGGCGGCCTGCGCGGGCTGGGGCTGGCGGGCTTCGGCCTGTGCCTGGCCGTCGTGTTCCTGCTGCAGCTCGCGCACTCGACGGGCGACACCCTGGCGTGGACGGTGCGGACGCGGGCCCTGACCCTGTCGGCCCAGGCCGTGGTGACGTTCACGCCCTTCCTCTGGGTCGGCCCGCAGGCCGGGACCATCGCGGGCTTCCTGGCCGGGTCCATGCTGCTGGCCGTGGCGGGTCCGCTCCGATGGGGGCTCTACGCGGCCGTCGGCGGCGGGGTGCTGCTCGCGCTGTGGAGCCAGGTCGCCGCGGTGGGGTTGCTCTACGCCGTGTACTTCACGCTGCTGACCGGGCTGATGGTGTACGGCGTCAGCTCGCTGGCGACGCTGGTGGACATGGTGCACGCGGCGCGCGGCGAGCTGGCCAGGATGGCCGTGGTGCAGGAGCGCCTGCGGGTCGCCCGCGACCTGCACGACCTGCTGGGGCACGACCTGTCGGCGATGACGGTGAAGAGCGAGCTGGCCTACCGGCTGCTGCCCGGCGCCGCCGAGCGGTCCCGCCAGGAGCTGCAGGACGTGCTGGCGGTGGCCCGCCGGTCACTGGCGGACGTGCGCGTGGTGGCGGGCGGCTACCGGCCCATGTCGCTGGCCGCCGAGCTGGCCTCGGCCGAGTCCATGCTGGTGGCCGCCGAGATGCGGGTACGGGTCCGCTGCTCCGCGGAGAACCTGCCCGAGGGGCTGGAGACCGTGCTCGCGGTGGTGCTGCGTGAAGCCGTCACCAACGTGCTGCGGCACAGCAAGGCGCAGCGCTGCGAGATCGAGGCGGCGGTGGACAAGGGCCGCGTGCGGCTGTGCGTGGGCAACGACGGGGTGGAGCCGCCGCCCAGCGCGACCCCGTGCGGAAACGGCTCAGGACTGGGCAATCTCGGCGTGCGGCTGGCGGCCATCGGCGGCACGCTGGCGATCCGGATCGAGGATGGCTGGTTCCGGCTGACGGCGGAGGCCCCGCTGGCGGGCGGGACGGCCGAGCGCCCCCCGGAGGAGGCCGCTCCGCCGGGCGAGGTGGCCGCCCAGCCGTGGCACCTGCGGGTGGCCCGGCTCATCACCGTCGTGGTGCTGACCGGCTACGGCCTGCTGCTCGTGGTGAACGTGCTCGCGCTGGAGCAGCCCGTGCTGGAGCTGGCCGGCTTCGCCGGGTGCGTCGCGATACTGGTCGGCGCGCAGATCGTGCTGTCGCTGCGGGACCCGCGGTCGTGGCCGGTGTGGGCCCGGGGCGGGACGCTGGCGTTGCAGGGGGCGGTCACGGTGCTGCCGCTGTTGTGGATCGGCACGCCGTGGGGGTCGATAGGCGGCTTCCTGGCCGGATCGTTGCTGCTCGCGCTGGCCGGGCGGCGGCGGTGGGCCCTGTACGCGGCGGTCGGCCTGGGCGTGCTCCTGCTGTCCCTGGCCGATGGGCAACCGGTGGAGTGGAGCGCCTATCTGACGATCTCCACGCTGCTGACCGGGCTCGTGGTGTACGGCATCAGCTCCCTGTCCGGCCTGGTGAAGCAGGTGGACCAGGCCCGCGGCGAGCTGGCCAGGATGGCGGTGACGCGCGAGCGCCTGCGGGTCGCCCGCGACCTGCACGAGTTGCTCGGACACGACCTGTCGGCGATGACTGTCAAGAGCGAGCTGGCCGTCCGCCTGCTCCCCCGGTTCGCGGGGCGGGCCAAAGCCGAGATCGCGGACGTGCTGGACATCGCCCGCCGGGCGGTCGCGGGCGTGCGCGCGGTGGCCAGCGGCTACCGGCACATGTCCCTGGCCGCGGAGGTCGACTCGGCCGTGTCCACGCTGACGGCCGCCGGGATCGACGTCCATGTGGACGTTCCGGTGGACGCGATCCCCGATGAGCTGGACGCGGTGCTCGCGATGGTGCTGCGCGAGGCCGTCACGAACGTGCTGCGCCACAGCGACGGCACCGAGTGCCGGATCGCGGCGGAGGCGGCCGGGCACGAGGTGCGGCTGAGCGTCTCCAACGACGGCGCCCCGCCGAGCCGGCTCCCCGTGCTGGAGGGCGGCACCGGCCTGGGCGATCTGGCGGCGCGCCTGCGGGCCATCGGCGGGCGGCTGGCGGCCGGGGCCGGGGCCGGTGAGGGGACGTTCCGTCTCGTGGCGGTCGCATCCGCAGAGACCCTGCTCACGCGGGCTGACAGCCGCGGTGACCAGCAGTAAGGGTCCGGCGGCATTGCCTCTTGCCCGGGGATGAGTACCATTCGGGACAGCATTCGGTCGGCCCCGGGGCCTGACCCGATGGCGGCGAGGGCACTACGGCGGACGACGCCACACCCGGTCGCACGATGGCGGGGACCCTCGTTCCGCGTGGATAGAGGGAAGGGACATTGCTGTCGCTGAGGATCCTCCTCGCCGAGGACGTGCACATGGTGCGCGGCGCGCTTGCCGCGCTGCTCGATCTGGAGCATGACCTGACCGTGGTGGCCCAGGTCGACAGCGGCGACAAGATCGTTCCGGTCGCGCTGGAGACGCGCCCCGACGTCGCGATCATCGACGTCGACCTGCCGGTGCTCGACGGCCTGTCCGCTGCCGAGGAGCTGCACGCGAAGCTGCCGACCTGCCGCACGCTGATCCTCACCGGTCTGGGCCGTCCCGGCACGCTGCGCCGGGCGCTGTCGGTGTCGGTGTCCGGCTTCCTCCTCAAGGACCAGCCCGCCGACCGGCTGGCCCAGGCGGTCCGCGAGGTGGCCGCGGGGCGGCGCATCGTGGACCCGCAGCTCGCGCTGACCGCGTGGGACGTCGGGGAGATGCCGCTGTCGGGGCGGGAGATCCAGGTGTTACGGCTGGCCGCGGGCGGCGCCGAGCCGCCGGAGATCGCGGCCGCCATGCACGTGTCGGTGGGGACGGTGCGCAACTACCTCACGAAGATCGTCACGAAGCTGAACGCCAGGAACCGGGTCGACGCCATCCGCATCGCCACCGAGGCGGGCTGGATCTGAGTGCTCAGGATTCACTTCACGCGCGAGGATCTGCTCAGGACGCGCATCGCTCCCGCCGCCAATCCCTTCTGGGAAATGGTGTTCAGCCGGCTCCGGCTCACCGAGTCCGACCCGCCGGTGTTCATGCGTTCGTGGTCGGATCAGCTGCGGTCCAGGCGCGCCCGGCTGCGGACCGGAGAGCAGGTGCTGGCCGCGCTCAGCCCGTCCGGCCCGTACTTTCCCGACTTCATCACTCCCGCGGAAGGGCTCCAGGGGTTCGACGCCGGCGTGGAGGCGATCCTGAGCACGCCGCGCAAACGGCTGCGCCGCGAAATGGGGATGCTGGCCGAATGGTCGCCGGTGCCGCCGTGGGGACGGCGGCTGGCCGACGGCGAAACCGCGACGTTGACGAGGTTGGCCGCGGCGTTGCGGACGTACCACGCGACGGCGATCGAGCCCTACTCCGACCTCATCCAGGCGAGAATCGAGGCCGAGCGGGCCGGCCGGGCGCGCGACATGCGCGAAGGCGGTCCCGAGGGCCTTCTGAACGGGCTGGCGCCGCTCATGCGGTGGCGCGCGCCCGTCCTCGAAGTGCGTTATCCCGTCGACCGCGATATGCACCTCCAGGGCCGCGGCCTGTTGTTGGTGCCCTCGTTTTTCTGCAGGCATACTCCGGTCGCCCTGGTCGACCCGGAGTTGCCGCCCACTTTGGCGTATCCGATCGGTCCTCGCTCACATTGGCCGGCCACCGCGCACCATTCCCTCGCGGTTTTGCTGGGCGCCACCCGGGCGACGGTGCTCGCCGCCATCGGCGATGGCGCGACCACGACCGAGCTCGCCCGGCGCGCCGCGACGTCGCTCCCGTCGGTCAGCCGGCACACCCAGGTGCTCCGCGACGCCGGGCTGATCGAGACCGAGCGGCGGGGCGGCGCGGTGGTGCACACGCTCACGTCCCTGGGAAGCGCCCTGCTGGCGGCCCCCCGCGAAACACGCGAGCGGCCGCCTTTTCACCAGGGCGCAAAGGCTGGCGGGCGATGAAACGCGAGCAACATAATGACGCGTGACGTGACCGGGACTTATGGGGCGTGCGGCCGCGAAGACGGCGGTCTTCTCGAATACGGCTGAGCGGCTCGCACGGGGGCAGCCGCTTCAGAGCGCACGCCTGACGGCCCGGCCGCTCCCGGGGTGGGTTCCCCCGGGAGCGGCCCCATGTTCAGGCGCCGATGTTGCCCTGCGGCCCCGTGTAGGCCCGGAGCAGGGCCGGCACGTCGGCCGCCGGGTCGAGGGTGTAGGAGTAGAAGCTCTTGGGGTCGAACGCGCTGCCCTTCTCCTTGACCTTCCCGTTGCCCCACGTGCTGTTGACCACGATGTTGCCGCGCTGCACCAGCTCGCCCGCCTCGACGTAGTACGGGTCGCGCACGGTGTCGTAGTAGCTGTTCTCGATGACCGCCTTCGTCAGGCCGCGCACGAAGTTGCCGTACCCGGTGATGTTCTGCAGGTGGTTGTTGTACATGTGCAGGTTGGCGATGTTGTCCGCGCTCGGGTTGCGCGACTTGGTGTTCTGGAACCAGTTGTGGTGGATCGTGATCTGGGACGTGACGTTGCTCGTCCAGCCGATCCCGAAGGTCTTGTTGTTGTTGAGCAGATGGTTCCAGGACACGGTGAGGTTGGTGGTGTCCTTGCGGCTGTCGATGAGGCCGTCGTTCATGCTGGACAGCCGGTTGTGGTCGATCCAGATGTAGTCGGCCGTGTCGAGCTGGATGGCGTCGTAGTCGTAGGCGTCGTCGCCGGGGTCGTCGTCGGGCATGAGCGTGTCGCGGATGGTCAGGTTGCGGATGATCACGTTGTGCACGCCCGCGCGCAGGAAGAAGCCGCCGCCGACGATATGGCCGCTGGTGCCCGCGCCGATGATGGTCTTGTTCGACGCGACCCGCAGCTCCGTGCCCTTCGGGGTGATGTCGATCCTGCCCGCCACCCGGATGATGTACGGTTCGGCGGCGGTCACGTACTTGTTGAGCTCGGCCTGCGTGGTGACCGTGACGGTCTTGCCGCCGGCGCCGCCGGTCGTGGGCCCGCGGCCGAGGCCGGGCAGGGCGGCGAAGCCGTCGGGGGTGTCCGGCCAGATCCGCGGCCCCGTTCCGGGGGGCGACAGCTGCTGCAGCGCCTGCCGCGGACCGGCGTCGGCGCCGGCGGGGGCGGTGACGGTGAGGGCCGCGAACAACGGCAGGGCCAGCACGGCGGCGGCGCGGCGGGGGCTGGACGCTGACGATCTCACGAGGATTTCTTCCTTTCCTGGGGGGCGGGCAAGGCGGATCCGTGAGGTTGGCTGGAGCCAGGCATGCGAAACGGGGTCAGTGGGCCCTGGAAAGTGACGGCGTGAGCCTCACGCCCTGCCCCGCAGGCCGTGAGGGCGCGAATCCCGGCGCCGCCCTCGCCTGATCGGGGGGTTGCGCCCTCACTGTAAGTAGGCGCTGAAGGCGAGTCAATGGCTGGCGCCCGTATTTGTTTCACCGGTTGACGTAACTGGAAATGCCGTCGTAACGTGACCTTCGACATCGGACGCACCGCCTGCCACCGCAGGTCACGTCCGTTGGGCGGCGCGCGTGGCCGCCGTGTGACGCGGTGTCCCGGCTCCGGTCCGCCGGCGGTCATACGCGTCGAGGACTCCCCGCCGAGCACTCGCAGTCGAACTCCCCGTATCCCGAACCCCCCACCCTCGCCGGCCCGCCCGGCGATCTCGCGAAGGGACCGCGCCCAGATGACCGATCGACCCGCACGAGCGACCCGGATGGCGTTGAGCCGCCGGAACCTGGTGAAGCTGGCCGGGCTATCCGGCCTCAGCGCCGGCCTGGCCGCGTGTGGCCGTGGATTCGGCGGCGGCGGCGACGCATCCGGGGGCGGAGGCGTACAGCTGAACATGGTCTGGTGGGGCGACGCCAACCGGGCCAAGCTGACCCAGGCCGCGCTGGACATCTTCAAGAAGAAGAATCCCGGCATCACGGTGAAGACCGAGTACCAGGACAGCGGGCCGTACAAGGACAAGCTGGCCACGCGCTTCGCTGCCGGAAACCCGCCGGACCTCATGATGATGCGCATGGACAGCCTGCGGGAGTACGCCGACCGCGGAGCCCTGCTCAACCTCAAGGACCACGCCGGCGCGGTGGACACCTCAGGGCTGAGCGAGAGCGCCATCAGTCTCGCGACCGTCGGTGACAAGATCTACGGCATCCCCTCCGGCCTGAACACCATCGGCTTCGTGGTCAACAAGACGCTGACCGACAAGTACGGTGTGGCGATCCCGGACGGCGCCACCTGGAGCTGGGAGGATCTGTCCGCGTTCGCCAAGAAGATCACCGAGGCCAGCGGCAAGAAGGTGTACGGCACCCACTTCAGCACCTACACCCTGGCCAACGTCATCGCGTTCGTCCGCCAGAACGGCGAGGACTTCTACACCGCCGACGGTCAGCTGGGTGCGAGCGAGGCCACGCTCACCGCCTGGTTCGACATGTTCGAGAAGATGCGCGCCACCGGCGCCGTACCACCGGCCGGTTTCATCGACCCCAACACCGGGTCCTCGGCGGACCAGTCCTACCTGGCGAAGGGATCGATCGCCGCGCAGATCATCCCCACCAACAACCTGGCGGCCTACAACACCGCCGCGGGCGGCAACCTGGTGCTCCTGCGCCTGCCGGGTGAGACCACCTCCAAGCGGCGCGGCCAGTCGATCGACACCCCGGCGCTGTGGTCGGTCGCCGCCCAGTCCAAGCACCCCGCCGAGGCGCTGAAGCTGCTGCAGTTCCTCATCAACGACCCCGAGGCCTCCAAGGCCATGGGCACGACCCGCGGCGTCCCGGCCAACGGGAAGATCGCCGAGGAGATCAAGCCCTCGCTCTCCAAGGACGACCAGCTGGCCACCGACTTCCTCGTCGGGCTGCAGAAGGAGACGCTGCCGCGCTCCTACGCCTATCCGCCCGGCTCCAGCGCGATCCAGACCGCTCTGCAGTCGATCTCCACCGAGGTGGAGTTCAAGCGGATGACTCCCCAGGAAGGCGCCAAGAAGGTCATCGAAGAGGGCAGGAAGGCGCTCAGCGGGTGATGCGCGAGAGAGTGCTGGACCGGCCAACCGCAGAGCCCGCGGTCACGGCCGCGGACGCCGGGGCGGGCCGGCGGCGGACGAAGCCGCCGCAGGACCGGGCCGGGTACGTGTTCCTGCTGCCGTGGTTCATCGGGATGCTGTTCACCGTCATCCCGTTCTTCGCCTCGCTCTACCTGGCCTTCACCGACTACAACCTGCTCAACGCGCCCAAGTGGATCGGCCTGGACAACTTCACGGAGATGCTCGGCGACCCGGTGCTGCACCAGTCGCTGAAGGTCACCTTCATCTACACGTTCGTGTCCGTGCCGCTGTCGCTGGTAGCGGCGCTCGGCGTGGCGATGCTGCTCAACCGCGGCGTACGGGGCCTGCCCGTCTATCGGGCGATCTTCTACCTGCCGTCCCTGCTCGGCGGCAGCGTCGCGATCGTGCTGCTGTGGCGCTACATCTTCGGCCTCGACGGCGTCGTCAACGGCTTCCTCGCCTGGTTCGGCATCGACGGGCCCGGCTGGACGTCCGACCCGGACTACGCCCTCACCACGCTGATCGTGCTGCACATCTGGACGTTCGGCTCACCGATGGTGATCTTCCTGGCCGGGTTGCGGCAGATTCCCGGCATGTACTACGAGGCCGCCGCCATCGACGGGGCCGGCCGGTGGAGGCAGTTCCGGTCGATCACTCTGCCCCTGCTGAGCCCGATCATCTTCTTCAACCTGATCCAGTCCCTGATCTCGTCCTTCCAGACCTTCACTCAGGGATTCATCATGAGCGGAGGCAGCGGCGGGCCCGCCAACTCCACGCTCTTCTACAACCTGTACCTCTACCAGCAGGGCTTCTCGCAGTTCAACATGGGCTACGCGTCGGCCATGGCGTGGATGTTGCTGGTGATCATCGCGGCGTTCACCGCGATCAACTTCCTGGCCGCGAAGTATTGGGTCTTCTATGACAATGACTGAAGAGGAAAGTTTCATCGAGCGCGTGGGACGGACCCGCCGGTCCCGGTACGTCAAGCACATGGTCTTGTGCCTGGCCGGCGCGGTCATGATGTACCCGCTGCTGTGGATGATCTCCAGCTCGGTCAAACCCGATGGGCTGATCTTCACCGACCTGTCGCTGTGGCCGGCCGAATGGGACCTGAGCAACTACGCCGACGGCTGGACCGCCTTGGAGCAGCCGTTCTCCGTCTATCTGGCCAACTCGTTCGTGATCGTCGTGTTGAGCATCATCGGGAACCTGGTGTCCTGCTCGCTGGCGGCCTACGGCTTCGCCCGACTGAAGTTCACCGGCCGCAAGCTGTTCTTCACGCTGATGCTCGGCACCATGATGCTGCCCGGGCACGTGCTGCTGGTGCCGCAGTACATCGTGTTCGCCAAGCTCGGCTGGCTCAACACCTATTACCCGTTGCTGGTGCCGAACTTCCTGGCCACGAACGCGTTCTACATCTTCCTGATGGTGCAGTTCATGCGCGCCCTGCCCAAGGAGCTCGACGACGCCGCCAGGATCGACGGCTGCGGGCCGTTCCGCACCTTCTGGAAGGTGATCATGCCGCTGTGCATGCCGGCGTTCGCGACCACGGCGATCTTCACGTTCATCTCGGTGTGGAACGAGTTCTTCGGTCCGCTGATCTACCTGACCGACTCCGAGTTGTACACGGTGCCCCTGGCGCTGCGGCAGTTCATCGACTCCGAGGGTCAGTCGCAGTGGGGGCAGATGTTCGCCATGTCGTTCCTGTCGCTCGCCCCGGTCATCGGCTTCTTCATCGCCGGGCAGAAATACCTGGTCAAGGGCATCGCCACGACAGGTCTCAAATAGGGATCACAGGCCCGCGGATCGCGGAACTGGGGAAGCCGGGAAGTGTCGTACGCTCAGCAGGAAGATTCCCTCAGCCTCATTGCGACGAGAGGCGGCGATACGATCATGCATGCTCCCGGCGTCCCCCCGATGCTCGCCGACCGGCCACGCGGCGTCGCCGCGCTGCGCCTGCGCGGGCGCGACGTCGTTCACTACGTTTGGGAGCCCGACCTGCCCTTGTCCGCCTCACCGCGCCCCTACCTGCATCCGGTACGCACGCTGGGCGGCGTCACCGTGACCGACGCCGCGCCGGACTCGCATCCCCACCAGTTCGGGATCAGCGTCGCCGCCCCCGACGTCGACGGGAGCAACTTCTGGGGCGGGCGCACCTTCGTGGCCGGCCACGGCCCCGCCTGGCTCGACAACCACGGCACGCAGTGCCACCAGCGGTGGCTGCGCCGCACCAGCACCGAGCTGGCCCACACCCTGCGCTGGGCCGGCCCCCACGACACGACGCTGCTGTGGGAGCAACGCTCGATCACCTGCCGCGTGGTGAGCGAGACCGCGTGGTCGCTGAGCATCCGCACCCAGCTCACCAACGCCATGGACCGGCCTCTGTCCCTCCGCAGCCCGGCCGCGCTGGGCCGGGTCGGCGCCGGCTACGGCGGCATCTTCTGGCGCGGCCCCGCCATCGACGACGCCGCCCGGGTCCTCAGTCCCGCCGGCACGGACGTCCACCGGGTGCACGGCCAGTCCTCCCCCTGGATCGCCGTCACCGGCGGTTCCTGGACGATGATCTTCGCGCCCGCGGACGAGGTCACGGCGCGGGACAGATGGTTCGTCCGCGCCCGCGACTACCTCGGCGTCTGCTCGTCGCTGACCTGGGACGAGCCACTGGTGCTGGCGCCGGGCGAGACCATCGACCGGCACGTCGTGGCCGTGGTGGCCGACGGCGCCGTCTCCCCCGCGACGGCCGCCGACCTCGCCGGCGCAGCCCGGTCGGCGCTATGAGCGCGCAGGTCCGGCCCAGCCGGCCCCGGCAACCCGAACGCCCCGTCCGGCAGGAGAACCTGCGCACCCTCAACCTCGAACTGGTCTTCCGGCACATCGTCGCGGCCGGCGGCCCCATCTCCCGCACCGAGCTGGCCACGAGCACCGGCCTGACGCGCCCCACCATCACGCGCATCGCCGAGGAGCTGCTGGCCGGCCAGCTCATCACCGAAGGCGGTCCCGCGCACAACGGGCGCGCGGGGCGTCCCCGCGTCGGCCTGACCCTGTCCGAGAAGGGGCCCGCGGGCCTGGGTCTCGACATCCGCGCGGACGGCCTGGCGGCCTGCATCGTGGACCTCACCGGCACCGTGCGCCACCTGGCCTTCGCGCCGTCGGCCGGCCGCGACGCCCCCGACGTCCTGGCCGGCCTGGCCCACATGGCCGATGCCGCGATCGACGCCATCACCGCCGAGGACCTCACCGTCGTCACCGCGACCCTCGCCGTCCCCGGCCCGGTCCACGCCGGGATCGTGCAGTCCGCGCCCGCGCTCGGCTGGCGCAACGTCGACGCGGGGGCGCTGCTGCGCGGCGCCACCCGGCATCTCGACCTGCCGATCACCGTCGACAACGAGGCCAACCTCGCCGCGCTCGGCGAGCTCTACGCCAGCGACAACACGCTCAGCAGCTTCGTGTACGTCTCCGGCGGGCTCGGCATCGGCGCGGGCATCGTCCTGGACGGGCAGCTCATGCGCGGCGCCCGCGGCTGGAGCGGCGAGCTGGGGCACGTCACGGTCCATCCCGAGGGCGAGCCGTGCCCGTGCGGGTCGCGCGGCTGCCTGCAGACCTACGCGAGCCTGCCGGCCATCCTCAGCGACGAGCCCGTGCCGGCCGGCACCACCCCCGATGCCGCGATCACCGGCTGGGCGGAGGCGGGCAGACCCGCCACGCTGGCCGCCCTCGACAGCGCCGGCACCGCGCTGGGCATCGCCCTGTCCGACATGCTCAACATCCTCGACATCGACACCGTCCTGCTGGGCGGCAGCTTCTCGCTGCTGGCCTCGTGGCTCACCGCGAACGCCCGGGCGGAGGTGCAGCGGCGGGTCCTCACCGCCACCTGGGCGCCCATCACCATCCGGCCCGCCCTGCTGGGCCCGGACGCCGCCGTCATCGGCGCCGCCCTGACGTCGATCGACCAGATCCGGCAGCATCCGACGACGTGGCTCGCCTTGCGGCCCTCCCACTCCCGCCCCACCGCCCCCGCCTGATCCGGGGGCTCGGCACGCGCCCGCGTCATCCGGCGCCGTCATCCGAAAGATGTACGCCGATCTCCTCAGACCGCAGGAAGCCTCCGGAGGCCGCCCTTCACTAGCGTGGCCGCCGTACGAATCACTCATGATCGAAAGAGGCTCGCATGACATCCGCCCGGAAGACGCTTCTCACCGGCCTGGTCGTCTTCGTGGCCGGGCTGGCGCTGTGGCTGTTCGGGCTCGACGAGGAGATCTTCATCTTCACCCCGTCGAAGGCCGGCGTGGTGATGATGGTGCTGGGCGGGCTGGAGTTCCTGTACGGGGTCTACAAGGCCGTACGCGGCGACGAGCCGGAGCGCTCGTCATGAGGTCAAGCCTTGGCAAGGATCCCTAGGACAACCCTTTGACCCGGCGGCCCGGAACAGCCGGGCGACGCCGCCGGCGGTCCATTCTTTGCGGGATTTTGCATCGAAGGGGACATGCGCTTGGCCGATGAGGATCCGGCGAGCGGGGCGGGGGGAACCGCCGCGGTGCTGCGGGTGCTGCAAAAAACGGTCCAGACATAACCTGGAATATGGCGACAGGGGCACTGGTGGGAGGGTGACCCGAGCGCCTGAGCCGTTGGAGCGAGCATGGCCGTTGCCGCACCGAATGTTTCGAGCGGTAGCCGGCTGCCTGCGGAACTCAACAGTTTCGTCGGCCGCCGGCACGAGATAGCCGAGGTCAAGCGGCTTCTTTCGGAAGCCAGGCTGGTGACCCTGGTCGGCGTGGGCGGAGTCGGCAAGTCCCGGCTGGCCCTGCGGGTGGCGTTCGACGTGCGGCGCACCTTCCCCGACGGCGTGTGGCTGGTCGAGCTCGCGGCGCTGGAAAGCCCGGAACTGCTCGTCCAGGCGGTGACCGAAACCCTGGAGGTCCAGGACCGTTCCGTACGCGCGCCGATCGACGTGCTCGTGGACCACCTGCGCGACAAGCACCTGCTTGTGATCCTCGACAACTGCGAGCACCTGCTGGAGGAGTCCGCCGCCGTGGTGGAGACGCTGATGCGCTCCTCGTCCGGCCTGCACATCCTGGCGACCAGCCGGCAGGCGCTCGGCGTCGTGGGCGAGCGCACGATGCCCGTGCCGACGATGGCGGTGCCGGAGATCAACGGATCACGGCCCTCCACCGAGGCCTTGAGGCAATCGGACGCGGTGCGGCTGTTCACCGAACGGGCGCAGGCCGTGCTGCCTGCCTTCGAGGTCACCGACGCCAACCGGGACAGCGTGGCGGCGATCTGCCGGTGGCTGGACGGCATCCCGCTCGCCATCGAGCTGGCGGCGGTCCGGCTGCGGGCACTGTCGGTCCAGCAGCTGCTGGACCGGCTGGACGATCGGTTCCGGCTGCTCACGATGGGTGTGCGGACCGCCCTGCCCCGACAGCAGACGTTGCGGGCGCTGATCGACTGGAGCTACACCCTGTGCACCGATCAGGAACGGCTGCTGTGGCACCGGCTCGCCGTGTTCTCCGGCGGCCTGGACCTGGAGGCGGCCGAGCAGGTGTGCGCGGGGGAAGGCATCGAGCCCGACGAGATCATGGACCTGGTGAACGGGCTGGTGGACAAATCCGTCCTGACCCGCGAGGAGCAGGGGACGGCGGTGCGCTACCGGTTGCTGGAGACGATCCGCCAGTACGGCCGCGACCGGCTGCAGGAATCAGGCGACGAGGCAGCGTTGAAGGCCCGGCATCGCGACTGGTGCCAGGACCTCGCGACCCGGGCGCAGCACGGCTGGTACGGCCCCGGCCAGGTGGGCTGGTTCACCCGCCTGCGCGCCGACCACGGCAATCTCCGCACCGCCCTGGAGTTCTGCCTCGCCACGCCCGGCGAAACGGGGCCCGGTCTGGCGATCGCCACGGCGTTGCGCTTCTACTGGATCGCGGCCGGCTCGCTGCGCGAGGGCCGCGGCTGGCTCGACCGCCTGCTCGCCGCCGACCCCACACCGACTCCGGCCCGCGCCAGGGCCCTCTTGGTCAACGCGCGGCTGGCGGTCCTGCAGAGCGACTTCACGGTGATGGCGCCGATGCTGGAGGAGGTCCGGGACCTCGAGCGGCGCTTCGACGACGCGGCACTGCTGGCCGGGGTCGACTACGTCGCCGGGCTGGCGGCGCTGATCCAGCGGGACCCCACCGCCGCGGTGGACCTCCTCGGCGCGGCGCTCGACGGCAACCGCCAGGTGGACGATGAGATGGGCGTGGTGAACTCACTGATGTACCTGGCCACCGCCAACTCGCTCAGCGGCGATACCGATCGGGCTCTCGCGCAGTTCGAGGAGTGCCTGACCATCTGCGAGGGCCGCCAGGAGAACTGGTTCAGGTCGTACACGCTGTGGCTGTACGGGATCGAGACGTGGAAGCACGGCGACACGGCGCGGGCGGTCGAGATGGAGCGCGAGGCGATCCGGCTCAAGCAGCCCTTCAACGACCGGCTGGGCATCTCCCTGTGCATCGAGGCGCTGGCGTGGATGGCCGCGAGCGAGGACGCCGAGCGGGCCGTCGTGCTGTTCGGCGCGTCGCAGGAGAGCTGGCGGTCGTTCGGCGGGCCGCTCTTCGGCTACCTGTCCGGCTACCACGACGCCGCCGAGATGGTGGCGCGGGAACGCCTCGGCAGCAAGAGGTTCGACGTCGCCTTCCACAAGGGCACCGTGCTCGCGGTCGCCGAGGCGATCGCGTACGCCATAGGCGAGGGCACGCCGGCGGAGAAGCCGTCGAGCGAGCCGTCGCCGCTGACCAAGCGGGAAAGGGAGATCGCTCGGCTCGTCGCCAAGGGCATGAGCAACAAGGAGATCGCGGCCACGCTGGTGATCGCGCAGCGGACCGCCGAAGGGCATGTCGAGCACATCCTGTGCAAACTCGGGTTCAATTCGCGGGCCCAGATCGCCGCGTGGGTGGCGGCACAGGAAGATCATCTTCCCGGGAGTTCCTCATGATGCCGAGCGCCGGTCTCTTGACGGACACATCATCCTTTGTCGGGCGCAGGGTGGAGCTCTCCGCGGCCAAAAAGGCGCTGTCCAAAGCCCGGCTGCTGACCTTGACCGGCCCGGGCGGCGTCGGCAAGACCCGGCTGGCGCTGCGGGTGGCGGAGTGCGTCCGGGGCTCCTACCCGGACGGGGTGGAGATCATCGAGCTGGCCACGCTGGAGACCGGAGACCTGCTGACGGCGGCGGTCGCCGAGGCGCTGAGACTGCGCAGCCCGGGCCCCGATCCGATGGACGTGCTGGTGGACCATCTGTCGGGCAAGCGGATGCTGCTGGTCCTGGACAACTGCGAGCATCTGCAGGATTTCTGCGCCGGCTTCGTGGACCGGCTGCTGCGCGCCGCTCCCCGGCTGCGGATCATGACGACCAGCAGGCAGACGCTGGGCGTGTACGGCGAGCAGGTGCTGACGGTGCCGTCGCTGTCCGTGCCGGACTCCGACCGCACGCTCCGGGAGATCGCCCGCCACGATTCGGTGCGCCTGTTCGTGGAGCGCACCTCGCGCATCCTGCCCGGTTTCTCGCTGAGGCCGGACAACGCGGCCTGCGTGGCGCGGCTGGCCAGGCGCCTGGAGGGCATCCCGCTGGCGATCGAGCTGGCCGCGGCGCGGCTGCGTACCGTGCCGCTCGAACAGCTGGCGCGCGAGCTGGACGAGCGGTTCGACGTGCTGGCGGCGGGCACGAACGCCGCCTTGCCGCGCCACCGGACACTGCGCGCCACCATGGACTGGAGCTTCCGGCTGTGTTCGGCCGAGGAGCAGCGGCTGTGGGCCCGGTTGTCGATGTTCCCCGGCGGGGTCGATCTCGACACCGCCGAGGTGGTCTGCTCCGGCGAGGGCATCGACTGTCTCGATGTGCTCGACCTGCTGAGCGGGCTGGTCGACAAGTCCGTCCTGATCAGCGAGCGGCGCGAGGCCGAGCTTCGCTATCGCATGCTGGAGTGCCTGCGCGCGTACGGCTGGGAGCAGCTGACGCCGGCCGACCGGCGGCTGCTGCGCCACCGCTACGTCCATCACTACCGGGATCTCGTGGAGCGGCACCGGCCCGACCGGCTCGTCCCTGACCAGGTGGAGCGGTATCGGCTGCTGCGCAGGGAGCTCCCCAACGTCCGCGTCGCCGTCGAATCGTGCCTGAGCGAGCCGCCGCTGGCTCCCATGGGGCTGGGCACCGCGGCGGCGATGTGGGCCTACTGGCTCTTCGCCGGCTCGCTCAACGAGGGCCGGTACTGGCTGGACCGCGGCCTGGAGCGGGTGCCGGAGGAAAACCGCGTCCGGGCGACCGCCCTGTGGGTGGACAGCATGCTCGCCCTGCGCCAGGGCGACGTCGCGGCGGCGCTGCCGAGGCTGGAGGAGAGCGGCGCCATCGCCCGCCGGATCGCAGACAGCCGCGTCCTGCCGTACGTCATCCGCACGTCGGGCGTCGCCGCGTTCTCAACCGGCGACACCCGGCTGGGTTTCGAGCTGTTGCAGGAGTCTCTGGCCCTCCACCGCGCCGTGGGCGACATGGAGGGCGTCCTGTTCAGCCTCTACTTCGGGGCCGCGTACGGCTCGGTCGAGGATCCCGGCAGAGCGGCCGAGTTCGGTGAGGAGCTCCTGGCCCTGGCGGAGGCCCATCACGCCCTGATCTCCCGCGCGTACGCCCAGCTGTCGCTCGGTCTCGCGCTGTGGAACCTGGGCGAATGCGACCGGGCCGAGACGCTGGTGACGGCGGCCACGAAGTTCGCCGGCGAGATCGGCGACTACTGGTGCCTCACCCAGTGCCTGGAGGTGCTGGCGTGGGCCGCGGGCGGCCGCGAGGATCACATGAGGGCCGCCGCGCTGCTGGGTGCGGCGAACGTGTTGTGGCAGACGACGGGCGCCGCGCCGGAGCGGCTGTGCTATCATGCGGCCTCCCACCGGCACTGCGCCCGGCAGGCCCGCCGCGCGCTGGGAAGGTCGGCGTTCGCCGCGGCGTTCCGCACGGGGGCGCGGCTCGGCCCCGACCGGACCGTGGCCTACGCGACCGGCGGCTCGGCGCGTACCGCGGAAAGGGTCTGATTCACGCCGCGCGCGTACGCCTCGCGGTGGGCCGGGATGCTGCTCCCGTCGGGCAGGAGGCGTGCGCCCGCAGACGACAGGCGCGGGACGGGAAGGGTGCCTGAGGTAGTACGAAGCCATGGGCAGGCGTGGAATCATCGACGCATGTCGTGGAGTGCCCTGGATCGGGCGCGGGAATTATGGGCGAGCCTGGCTCGCGTCCCTGTCACGTTTCCCCGGCGGGGCGGTGTGGCGGTCGTGGTCTCGCCGGAGACGTGGCTGTGCCCGCCGGGCTGGTCGGGGATCATCGCGCTGGACGGGGCGATCCTGGCCACCGTGCCCGGCGCCGATCTGGTCGAGCCGGTGCGGGACGTGCTGCTCCACCAGGTCCGGCAGGCCGACCTCGATCTCGGCCTGCTGCCGCCCCTGCTGCGGGCCCAGGACGTCCTGGGCCCGGCCGGCCTGGCCTACCTGGAGGCCGGGGACTTCGTCGCCGCGCACGACGGCAGCGGCGTCGAGAGCGTGCCCGTCGATGACGTCCGCGCGCTGATGGCCTCGGTGCCGAAGGAGGACGCGGAGGAGACCGGCCTGGAGGAGATCACCTCGGCGGCCTTCGTCATCCGCGAGGGCCAGGAGGTGATCGCCGCGGCCGGATATCGGTCGTGGCTGAGCACGGCGGCGCACCTATCCGTCTTGACCGCTCCCGAGCATCGCGATCGCGGCCTGGCCCGCCGGGTGGCGTCGGCGGCGGTCGCCGACGCCCTGACGAATGGGCTGCTGCCGCAATGGCGGGCTCGCCCGGCGGCCTCGCGGCGCGTTGCCCGGGCGCTCGGTTTCCGGGAGATCGGCTCGCAGATCAGCGTGCACCTCCTTTCACGCGACCTGCCCATCACTCCCGGCGAGCTGATGTGAGCGCGGCCAGCACTCCTGCCTGGAAGCGGGTACGCGCGCCGAGCCGCGCCATCAGCTCGGCGATGCGCCGCTCGGCGGTGCGCCGGCCGACGCCGAGCTGGCGGGCGATGGCCTCGTCGGTCAGCCCGGACAGCAGCAGCGCGATCAGCCGCGCGTCGTCTCGGGGCTGGTCGCGAGCCGGCGGGGCCAGCGGCAGGGCCCGCTGCCACAGGCCGTCGAAGAGCCTGATCAGCGCCTCCAGCAGCCCCGACGGGTGGATGACGAGCGCCGCGACGGCGTCGGCGGGCTCGTGGCTGAGCAGGAGCAGGGCGAGCCGGTCGTCCACGACGTACAGCTTCATCGGCAGGCTGGGCAGCACTCGCGCCTGCTGTCCGGCCTCGGCCATCTCCTCGATCAGCCGCAGCGCGCCGGCGCCCGCCACGAAGTCCCGCTCGTAGATCATGCGGCTGGAGACGCCGCCGTCGAGCAGCTCCCGCTGGGCGGTGACGCTGCCCAGGCGGTCGAAGTACGGCGGCTTCGACAGGCCGCGGAGCTGCCGCCGGGCGGCGCGCTGGATCTGGGCGTGCCGCTGCTCGACCGCCCGCCGCCCGGTGACGACCTCGACGACGGCCGGCGGCGTGCGCTCACGCGCTTGCCGCTGGAAGGCCTCTTCGAGCTCACGGGCCCGTTCACGGGCCGCGAGCAGCTCTCGCTCGGCGGCGAGCAGCAGGACGTCGAGCGCGATCTCCGGGGCGACTGCGGCATAGCGGGGCCCGGCGGATGTGGTGAGGAGCCCTTTGGCCTCCAGCGACGCGAGCAGCGCACCGAGAGCCGGTCGGGGCCAGGCCGCGGCGAGCTGATCGGGGGTGGCCGGGGAGTGGTCCAGCAGCAGCTCGTACAGGGCCTCCTCGTCCGGGCCGAGCCCGAGCGCGCCGAGCCCGGTCACGGCTCGGCCAGCCAGCCGCGGACGACCGCCTGGTAGCCGGCCTGGAACCGGGTCTGCGCGTCCAGGCGGATCATCATGGCGCGGACGTGGCGGCGTACGGTGCGATCGCTCCAGCCGAGGTGCGCGGCGATGGCCACGTCGGTCAGCCCGGCGGCGAGCAGCGGCAGCAGATCGCGCTGCGCCGCCGCGGCGCCGGTCGCCTCGGCCAGACGGCCGTGCCTGACGTGCAGCGGCACCGCGCGTTCCCAGGACATCTCGAACAGCGCCGACAGCGCGTCGAGCAGCGTCGAGTCGTGCACCACCAGCGCGGATTCGACGACGTGCGCGTCGTGCCGCAACGGCATCATCGCCATGGGGAGGTCGCTCAGGGCCAGCTTGACCGGGACGTCGCCGACCCTGGCCTGCTCCCCGGCCGCGACGTAGCGGGTGAGGGCGGCGAGGGTGCCGGGGGCCTCCATGGCGCGCCGGTCGTACAGCGCGCGGTATTCAACGCCGCGCGCCAGCAGCTCGAACTCGGTGGCGTTGCCGCCGCCCGAGTACGGGGGCGCGTCGAAGACGCGGACCTGCCGCCGCGCGCCCCGCTGCAGCCGCTCGAAGCACCGGCTGACGGCGTCCCTGCCCAGCACCACCTCGACCAGCTCCGCCGAGCCGGGGGCGGACGGCGGGAAGCGGGCCGCGAGCTGGGCGATGCGATGCCGGGCCGCGGTGAGTTCGCGGGTGCGCTCCTGGATCAGCACGTCCAGCCCCAGCTCCGGCGAGACCGCCATGTAGCGTGGCGGATCCCCGGGCAGCCGGGTGATCAGTCCGAGCTCCTCCAGACGGGCCGCGGCGGCTTCGTGTCCCGGTTCGCCGAGCACGGCCGCCGGGCGCTCGACCAGCGCTTCGTAGAGCGCCACCTCCGCGGACGACAATCCGATGATCTCCAGCACGATCACAGCATGTCCTCTTTCCGTCCATGGCGGAAAGAGGACATGACTCCGTCTTTCGCGTCTTTACTGCGATCTGTCATGGTTCCCGTGGATTCGATCTTCAGCGAGGAGAACCATGATCCGCCGCTCGCTTGCCGCGTTGAGCGTGCTCCTATCCACGGCGATGGCCGCCCCGACCCCGCCCCCGCCCCCATCGGTCCCCGGCGTGGAGCCGGCGGACCCCAGGAAGATCACGCTGATCACCGGAGACGTGGTGACGTACGGCACCGCGCCGGACGGAAGCCCCCAGGTCGAGGTCGAGCCGGCCGCGCGGCCGGGCGGAGCGCCGGTGTTCTTCATGTCCGTACGCGATCGCGACTCCTACTACGTCTATCCCACCGACGTGATGGGCCTGTTATCGGCCGGCCGCCTGGACCGGGGCCTGTTCGACGTCGCCTACATGGCCGCCAACGGATACACCGACGCGGAGACCCCGACCCTGCCGCTGATCGTCCAGCACGCCTCCGGGCGGCGCATCGCCGCCGCCCGCGGCCTGCCCAGCATCGACGGCCTGGCCGTGAAGGTGGACAAGAAGGCGGCCGCCGGATTCCTGCCGTCTCTGGACGTGGCCAGGGCCGGCAAGACGAAGATCTGGCTCGACCGCAAGGTGCGGGCCGTGCTCGACGAGAGCGTCAAGCAGATCGGAGCTCCGCAGGCGTGGGCCAGCGGGCTGACGGGCGAGGGCGTCAAGGTGGCCGTGCTCGACACCGGCATCGACGCCGCGCACCCCGACGTGGCGGGCCGGATCGCGGCGACGGCCGACTTCAGCACGGAGGACAGCGCGCAGGACGGGCACGGGCACGGCACGCACGTCGCCTCCACCATCGCCGGAGACGGTGACCGCTACACCGGCGTGGCTCCGAAGGCCTCGCTCCTGGTGGCGAAGGTGCTCAACGACTACGGCAGCGGCTACGAGTCCGACGTCATCTCCGGCATGCAGTGGGCGGTCGCCCAGCAGGCCCGGGTGATCAACATGAGCCTCGGTGGCTGCTGTCCCGGCCCGGACAACCCGATCGACCAGGCCCTGAACAAGCTGTCCGGCGAATCGGGCGCCCTGTTCGTGGTGGCCGCCGGGAACGACGGCGCCAGCCGTACCATCGGCTCGCCCGGCACGTCGGCGGCGGCGCTGACGGTCGGCGCGGTGGACGGCGGGGACAAGACGGCGGCCTTCTCCAGCAGGGGACCCACGGCCGGCGACTACAGCCTCAAGCCGGACATCGCCGCCCCGGGCGTGGACATCACCGCCGCCCGCGCGCAGGGCACCTCCATGGGCACGCCGGCGGACGACACCCACACGAGCGCGTCGGGAACGTCGATGGCCACCCCGCACGTCGCGGGCGCCGCCGCACTGCTGGCCGGGCAGCACCCGGACTGGACCAACGCCCAGCTCAAGGCGGCGCTGACCAGCACCGCGCAGGACACGGGCGCGGGGGCGTACGAGCAGGGCGCGGGCCGCCTCGACGTGGCCCGGGCCGTCAAGCAGCAGGTACGCGCGGAGTCGAGCCTCGACTTCGGCTTCCTGGCCGCGCCCCAGAACGGCCCGGTCACCAAGACGCTGACCTACACCAACGACGGCGACCAGCCGGTGACCCTCACCCTGTCCACCGGCATCACCGCGCACCGCGGCGGTGACCTGCCGGACCGCACGCTCTCCCTGGACAAGGACACCGTCACGGTCCCCGCGCACGGCAGCGCGCCGGTCACGGTCACGTTCGACCCCTCCGGCCCCGACACCTGGTACGAGGGCTATGTGCGCGCCGCGTCCGGCGACATCCAGGTGAGCACGGCGGTCGGGGCGTTCGTGGAGCCGAAGCGGGTCACCGTGCGCGCCCGGCTGGTGCTGCCGGACGGGGCCACCAGCCCCACGGCCATCCCATGGATGCTGCTGAGGACGGACGACCGGGACGACCTCGAATACGTTTCCCATCCCCCGTCCGGCGCCGAGACCGAGGCCGCCGTCTATCCCGGCACCTACAGCGTGATCACCGCCGTGGCCTGGCGCGGCGCGGACGGCGAGTGGGTCCAGTCGCTGCCGGCCGACCCGCAAATCGAGATCACCAAGGACACCGAGGTCACGCTCGACCTGCGCAAGGCCCGCAAGGTGTCCGTGCGCACGCCGCGCCCGAGCGAGGTGTACGCCTCGCACTACGCCTACCGCCGCACCGCCGCCAACGGCCGGACCTACGCGGACGTGCAATCCGTGTATCCGGCCTACGGCCTGGACGACTATCTGATGCTGCCCACGCGCGAGGTCACGCAGGGCACCTTCACCCTCAACGGCCGGTTCCAGCTCGGCGCGCCGGCCATCACCATGAAGGCCCCCGGCGGCCCCGAGCTTGATCCCCGCTACGCCGACGTCGAGCCGCGCACCCGCAAGCTCGACGGCCGCAGCAGGCTCACCGTGGTCCACGCGGGCCAGGGCGGCGACTTCACCGGTCTTGATGTGCGCGGCAAGCTCGTGCTGCTCGACCTGCGGGACCTGTGCCCGGCCACGACCTGCTCGGGCAACGCCCTGGACCGGGTGACGGCCGCCGCGCAGGCCGGCGCCGCGGCGGTCCTCGGGTACGGGGCCGTCAACCGGGCCTTCCTCGACCCGTCGCGGGGCTGGCCGACGTATCCCATCCCGACCATGAGCGTGCCCGCCGAACAGGGCCGGGCGCTGGCCGACCTGGCCCAGCGCAGGACGGTGACCGTCACGGCCGAGGGCCACGCGACCACGCCGTACCAGTATTCGCTCCTGCTGCCCGAGCGCGGCCGGGTCCCCGCCGACCTCGGCTATACGGTCAAGACGCGGGACCTGCAGCGGATCGAGGACCGCTTCCACGCCGACCGTCCCGGGCAGGTCAAGCTGACCACATCGGTCTCGATCCGCACCGCTTCCGGCTGGTACGCGGGCACGTACTCGATGGATCACGAGCGGGCCGCGCGGACGACCATGACCGAGTACGTCGGCCCGGTCGCGCCCGACGTCATCTGGACCCGTACGACAGACCTGACGTACGACGAGGGCACCGACTTCTACTCCCGCCGCGCCATGTCGGCGACCGCCGTGGACGTCTTCCCGTCTTCCGGCTCCCGGACGGAGGCATGGGGCAGCCATCCGCGCGTGCCCGGCAACGTCGTCGTCTCCAAGGCGGCGTACGCCGTCGGCGCCGTGCAGTGCTTCCCGTGCCGGGCCGAGGACCTGTTCCTGGCCACGCTGCCGGTCATGGGGCCGGCGCCGAACCATCAGGAGGCGTTCACGTACAACGCGAACTACCAGCGTGACAAGCACGGCGGCCGGGACGAGCTGCGCCTCCAGCGGGACGGTCAGGAGGTCCCGCTGGCCGAGGCCAAGGTCGTGATCGGCATCTTCGCGGTGACCATGCCGACCTTCACGTTGCCGGAATCCGAGAGCGTCTACCGGCTGACCGACACCTTCCACAGCCCTCATCCGCTGCAGCAGTACGCGAAGGACGTCGAGACCGCGTGGACGTTCCGCTCAAAGCGGCCTTCCGGCGGCCTGACCGGCACGAACCAGGGCCTCTGCGTCGCTTGGTTCGCCCTGAACAAGATCGTGCCGTGCGAGCCGGTCAGGCGGCTCAACCTCCGCTACGACGTGCCCCTCGACCTGGACAACCGGGTCAGGGCCGGCACCGCGCACCCCATCACCGTGACCGGCTACCACAGCTCCTACGACCGGCCGGACGCGAGGGTCACCCGGCTCAAGCTCTGGGTCACCTTCGACGACGGCGCCCACTGGACCCCGGTCCGCGTCTCGGCCTCCGGGCGGGCGACCATCACGTCTCCCTCGCTGGCCCAGACGACAGGAGCTGTGGGCATCAGGGCCCAGGCCACGGACGCGGAGGGCAACACGGTGGAGCAGACGGTCCACCGTGCGTACGGGCTGAAGTGATCTGACGCTCGGCCCCCACGCCGTCAAGACGCGGGGGCCGGCAGCCTGGGCACCTGTCTCTCTGTCAGTGGGTCATCTTGATGATGATCGGCCGGTGGTCGGACAGGGTGCTGGACAGCACGTCGCCGCCCGTCGTGGTGACGCCCCTGGTGTAGACGTAGTCGATCCGGGCGTCGCCGTGCGTCGGCTCGCTGCCGTACTTCGCGCCCGTGTCCGTCCAGCCGGCCTGCACGAACCATTTGGACAGCGTGTCGGTGGGCTTGGCGTTGAAGTCCCCGGTGAGGATCAGCGGCGACCGGGACCCGAAGTAGTCCAGCACCTTCCTGGCCTGCGCCTCCCGCCGTGCCACCGACGTGGCCGACAGGCCGGGCGACAGATGCGTGGTGAAGACCCGGATCGACGCGCCACCGCCGAGATCGAGCCTCACCCCGGCCATCGACCGGTTCACGGGACACGTCGCGAAGTCGGTCAGCCGGATCGTCACCCGTTCCAGGATCTTGAACTTGGACAGGACCGCGTTGCCCGCCAGGCCCGGCTGCGGATCGTCGCACGGACCCACGTTGTCGCCCGCCCCGAAGTGGGCGTTGTCGGTGATGTGCCAGCCCAGCTCCTCCGCGAGCTGTTTCACCTGGTCGGCGTCCGGCCTGCGGTGGATCTCCTGGAGTGTGACGACGTTGGCGCCGCTGCTGCGGATCAGCGCCGCCATCGCCGCGATGTCGGCGCTCTCGCCATGAATGTTCCAGTCCATCAGGACCAGGTTGACCGCCGTGCCGGTCCCGGCCGCCGCCGTGGCCGGTACGGCCACGGCCACCAGTAAGGCGGCCGCCGCCGCCATCCGCATCCGCTTGATCAGGCGCATGCCCGAGATGCTACAGACGGTCTTTACCTCAGGTAAGGGCCTTCGATCAGGGCACCTGACCGGGCTCGTCCACGATGCCCGAGTCCAGCACGGACATCGCCGACGTATGGTCGCTGCCCACCACCTTCAGTCCGAGGTAGTGGTAGTCGCCGGCGTCGAGGATGTAGACACCGCGACCGGCTTCGCCCAAATCGAGCACGACGCCGATGCCGGTGCGCCCGTCGCCGTCCGTGGCGTTCTCCTCGATCTTGACGTTCGGGATCTTGGCCAGCGCCCGGTACAGCGCGGCCGCCTTGTCCGGCGGCACCAGCGCGACGTGGCGCATGTACCAGCCGATCGCTCCCCATGCCTTGACGTCCTGCTCGGTCCCGGCCGGGCAGTTCGGCTCGCAGATCGACAGCGATGTCAGCTCCCGATCCATGGTGCGGAAGTGCTCGAGCAGGGCGTCGGGGTCAGTGGGCAGTGCCTGGAGCTCCTGAAGCGTCTTCCCCGGGTGCGTGGGGCCCTTCTCGGCTTTCGTGATCTTCAGTTTGCCGCCGCTCCCGCGAAGAGCCATCTTCTGGCCGTCCAGCCGGTGCCACTCCTCGTACGTGGGCAGGTCTCCCCCGGCCATGTGCTGCGACTGCTTCTGGTAGAACCATTGGCCGGGCTGGGGCGTGACGGTTCTGGTCCGCGTGGCCACGAGCGCGGCCTTCTCCAGCACCGCCACCGCCGTGACCGGCTGAGGCGCCACCGCGGGCCGGGCCCCCGTCGCCGGGGCGCCGCTGGGGGTGAGCTGTACCGCCGCCACGCCGACGACGCAGGCCGCGGCCAGCCCGAGCCCCCACCGGAGCCGGGGCACAGAGCGGCGACGCCGCTCCACCGGCCGGTGCCCTGCCCGGATCTCCTCCAGGCGGCGTTCCACGCTCCGCATGTCCTGCTGCTCCGGCACCCCGTCACGCATCTTCTTGAGTAGGTCGAACTCGTTCACTTGCCTGCCCCTTCTTCCTCGGCCGTCGGATTCAGCCCGCCCAGCGACCGCCGCAACGCGAACCGGGCCCTGTTGATCCGCGAGCGCACCGTGCCGACCGGCACCCCCAGTGCCTGCGCCGCCTCCTCGTACGTGAGCTCCGCCCACAGCACCAGCAGCAGCGTGTCGCGGTGCTTGCGCGACAGCGCCGCGAGCGCGCCGGCCAGCCGCCGCCGGGCCGCGTCCGCGACCACGCGCTGCTCCACCGCGTCGGTGAACGGCTCCATCACCGAGTCCGCCCCCGTGCGGCTCAGTGCCCGGTAGAGCGCGATCTCCCGGCGCCGGTGCTGGCCGATGAGGTTGGTGGCGATGCCGTACAACCAGGACCGCTCGTCGCCCCTGGCCAGGTCGTACGACTCCAGATGCTGCAGGGCCTGGGCGAACGTCTCGGCCACGATGTCATCGGCGGGGTCCACGCCCAGCCGCCGGATGACGTACCGCTTGAGTCCGGGCCCGTGCCGGCTGAACAGCTCGGCGAACCGGTCGGACTCGAGCCGGGATCTCGGGCCGGCGGCGGTTGGCCGGGGAGGCGCATCCGTCCAGCTCTCATGTCGCATCTCTTGCCTCTCGGTGTCATTGCTCTGACAGAGGTAATTGGCGTGAGCAGGTGCGCCGGTTCCATCTATTTCCGGCTATTTCCGTGCCGCCGCGGGGTGGACGGCGCTCGCCGGACGGCGGACAGTGGCTGTTGGACTCTGCCCTCACGGCCGGCGCGGGCCCACGCTCTCCCGCGTCGCTGACACCGAGGAGGAAGTATGCCCGCGAACCCCCACGCCGAGCACGTCGGGAGCCTCCTGCGGCCGCCCGGGCTGCTGCAGGCGAGGCAGGCGCACGAACGCGGCGAGCTGAGCGCCGAGGAGCTCGCGAAGCTGGAGGACGACGCGGTGCTGGCCGCGCTCGAGCTCCAGCGCGAGGCCGGGCTCGAGGTCTTCACCGACGGCGAGATGCGGCGGGCCACCTGGATGGCCGGGCTCCTGGAGTCGCTCGGCGGGGTGGTGCCCGTGCCGGTGCCCTCCTCCGCCTGGTACCGCGACGACGGCACGATGCCGCCGCCCGAGGAGACCGCGTTCCAGATGGTGGCCGCACAGGACAAGCTCACCCAGAAGCGGGCGCTCACCGCCGTCGAGGCTGACTTCGTGGCCCGGCACACGCCCGGGCAGTTCAAGATCACGATGATGAGCTCGTCGATGGGGAGCCTGCTGTGGCGCCCGGACCTCAGCAGCGCCGCCTACCCCACGCCCGGCGACATGATGCGCGACCTCGTCGCCCTGCGCGTCAACGAGATCAAGGGCCTGCTGGAGCGCGGGGTGAGCTGGATCCAGCTCGACTCGCTGAGCTACAACAGCGTGATCGACCCGGATTTCCGCGCACGCATCCTCGGCCCCGACGGCCCCAGCCCGGAGAGCGTCCTCGACGCGACGATCGCGGTGGACGCCGAGCAAGTGCGCGCGGCCAAAGCCATGAACCCTGAGATCACGGTGGGGATGCACATCTGCAGGGGCAACAACCGCAGCGCCTGGATGTCCAAGGGCGGCTACGAGCCGGTCGCCGAGCGGCTGTTCGGCGAGGTGCCAGTGGACCGGTTCCTGCTGGAGTACGACACCGAGCGGGCGGGCGGATTCGAGCCGCTGCGTTTCGTACGGCCGGGCACCACCGTCGTCCTCGGCCTGATCTCCTCCAAGGTCCCGCGCCTGGAGTCACAGGACGACCTGCGCCGCCGCATCGACGAGGCCGCCAAGTACGTGCCGCTGGAGAACCTCGCGATCAGCCCGCAGTGCGGCTTCGCCTCCACGGCCAAGGGCAACCTGCTGACCGTCGACGACGAGCGGCGCAAGCTGGAGCTCGTGGTGAACACCGCGCAGAAGGTCTGGGGCTGAGCCGCATCGGCCTATCAGGAACCCGGGTGACGGGAAGAGCCGACGGAATCCCCTCGCGCGAGATCGTGCTGCGTGAACATCTCGATCAGGAGGCGGACCGGCAGGTCCGCCTCGGTCGGGTAGCGGAACCTCTGATCGAGATTGAGGCTGTAGTGGTTGCGCCGCCCCTCCCGCTCCCGCGTCAGGTAGCCGGTCTCGTGCAGGTCGGACACAATGCCTTGCACCGCCCGTTCGGTGATGCCGATGCGGGCGGCGATGTCCCGTAGCCGCGCCTCCGGATCGCGGGCGATCTCCAGCAGGACCCGGGCATGGTGGGTGAGGAATGTCCAGGAGGAAGAACGGTCGTGGTAACTGCTCACCTGATCTCACGCTCCCGGCTGGGCACGTCCCAGCCTCCATCGAAACACGAAGCTCCTTACCAGAAGACCCTATAGCGAACCGTCTTTCTGGCGTCTCCCTTCGGGCTGAGAGTTCGTTGCGGGCCCGCGACCAGTGGGGGATGTTTCTGAGGCGAAAGCCGGGTATGACGGGCTTGTTCCGGCATTCGGGCGACTCTTGCCGCGGGCGAGGCCGGCGCAGATCATAAAAGGGACGAAAGGGGATCCATATGGAGCAGCCGGGCATCGACCGTCAGCGGACCGGGCGGACCGGGCGGACCGAGGCACCCACCGGCCACCACTCCTGCACTCCCGTTCCAGCGGCGCAGCTCTTCGAGATCGCCGTCCTGGACTCCTCGGGCGAGGACGGGCGGGCCGGCTGGCAGACGATCGGCTGGGGCGTCGACCGGGCGCAGGCCGACAGCATCGCCGAGGCGTACGTCAGCCACCCGACCCGCCCCTATGACGCGGCCCGGATCCGGCACAAGGGTCACCTGGTCGGCGAGCACCGGCGCCCGGCCGAGTAGTCACCGCCTTCAGGCGAACGGCGGCAGATCCATGAGCAGGATCAGGCGGCGCATCTGGCGGGGAACGTTGCGGATCCGGGCGTGGCCGTCCCCCGCGATGGCCGCCAGGGCCCGGATTCCCGCGACGGCGACGAAGGTGACCTGCCCGACGTCGACGATCAGCTCGCCCGAGGCCCGCCAGACCCGATCGAGCGTGCGGAGCAACTCGGCGCTGTTGGTTATGTCGATCTCGCCGATGACCCTCACCACGGGAGGTTCCGGCATCGCGGCGCGAGTGACACGCAGGATGTCGTCGGCGTACAACAGCTGTTCAGACGCGGCTGACATGCCCCTCATGACGGATCGGCCCGAGGTACGCCGCGCCTTGGGGGCAGCGTGCGCACGGACCGGATGCGGCGCGCGGCGCATCGGAACCCTCCTTCCCGGCACCGGGAGGCCAGGTCTAGGCTCGGCACTTACGATGCAGAATACCGGAAAAACATTTCCGTAGACAATCTTCCATCATGAGGCCGTCAAGCGGGCTCCGGCGGTTTGCCCGGCCCCCGCCGGGGGCAGGTCGTCCGTCCGGCCGCCGGCCCCGCACGGGCGGCTCACAAGGCCTCGGTGAGCTCCTTGATGTGCCGGTTGCGCAGGAGAATGAGCTTGGTCATGTGACGCCGCAGGACGAGGACCTCCGCGAGGGTGCCCGGGGGTCCGGCGGGAGCGGCGAAATCGACGACGTCCTTCATCAGGGTGCCGTCACCTGCGGCCGTGAAGTGGTGCTCGTGACGCCAGTGGCGGAACGGCCCGGCCAGTTGCTCGTCGACGAAATAGCCCGGCCGGGCGCAGGCGGTGATGGCCGAGGTCAGCCGCCAGGTGATGCCGAAGTGCCGGGCCTGCCAGGTCACGTGGTCGCCGAGGGCGAGCCGCCCGGAGGTGACACCGGCAACGGCTCGCTCGCGGGAGGCGCTCATCGAGGAGGTGTGCGCCTCGACCGACAACGACGTGTCGAACACGAGCTCCATCGGCGCCTGGACGAGGGTGACGACCTCGAAATACGACACGTCCGGGATCCTACAGACCGGCACGTCGCGACGATCAGCGGGCGGGCGACGGGCCTAGCCGGAGGCGGGCGGCGCCTCGTCGTACTCGACCGCGTAGTCGTGCTGCGAGCGGTCCTTCAGCGCGAACGCCGCCGCTACGCTGATCAGCGCACATATCGCCATATAGACGGCAATGGCGAACGAGCTCTGGAACCGGGCGTACAGCCAGACGGCGATCAGCGGCGCGGGCCCGCCCGCCGTCAGCGAGGCCAACTGGTATCCGAGCGAGGCCCCGCTGTAACGCAGCCGGCCGGTGAAGCTCTCGGCGATGAACGTGGCCTGCGGGCCGTACTGGATGTCGTGGACCGGCGCGGCCAGCACGATGGCGAGGAAGACCAGCGCCGGGACGCGGGTGTCCAGCAGGGGCCAGTAGATGAAGGACCAGACCACCATGACGGCGGCGCCCACGATATAGAGCCGTCTGCGGCCCACGATGTCGGAGATGTAGCCCCAGAAGGGCACGGTGAACAGCGAGACGACGCCGGCGACGATGACGTAGGTGTAGACGTCACTCGGCGCGAAGCCCAGGGTCTTGGTGGCGTACGTCAGGATGAAGACGGTGAAGACGTAGAACGGCGCCTGCTGCCCGGTGCGCAGCAACGCGCTCAGCACGATCTCCCGCCAGTTCCTGACGATGACCTCACGCACGGGCACCCGCTCGACCTTGTTCTCCGCGAGGACCTTGGTGAAGACGGGCGTCTCCAGGATGCCGAGCCTGATGTACAGGCCGACCGCCGCCATCACGATGCTGAGCAGGAACGGGATGCGCCAGCCCCAGTAGGGGTCGAGCGGCTGGAACACCTGCAGGGCCAGATAACCGAGCACGAGGCCCACGGGGACGCCGAACTGCGGCCAGCTGCCGAGGAACCCGCGCCGCCCGCCGCGCGACTTGCCCCATTCGGTGGCGAGGAGCACGGAGCCGCCCCATTCGCCGCCGACGCTGATGCCCTGGAGCAGGCGCAGCACGGTCAGCAGGATGCCGCCCCAGATGCCGATCTGCTCGTAGGTGGGCACCAGGCCGACGAGCGCGGTGGCGACGCCCATGGTGAGCAGCGTGATGATCAGGGTCGCCTTGCGGCCGATGCGGTCGCCGTAGTGGCCGAAGATGGCCGCGCCGATCGGGCGGGCGGCGAAGCCGCCGAAGTAGGTGCCGAGCGCGAGCAGCAGGCCCGTGGTCGGATCGCTGGTCGGGAAGAACAGCTCCGCGAAGATGGTGCTGGCGGCGAAGCCGTACAGGAAGAAGTCGTACCATTCGATCGAGGTGCCCACGGCGGAGGCGATCACCGCCCGGACCAGCTGCCGCCTGTTCTGCTGACCTGTCGCGTCGAGTCGCTGTTCCTCCACCATCTACCGCTCCTCCGGTAGGTCCCGCTTTCCCGTGACGCTACCTGAAGTGTCCTCGATGGTCATCAGCTGATATCCGGATTTCGGACATCGGGATTCGCCGTGCCGGCCGGGGGTGCGGGGCGGGGCGGGTTCAGGCAGAGGTTCCGAGGGTAGCGGGACGGCCATGCTGGGTGCCGAGAGGAGGGCATCACGATGCGTCCCATCGCCTCTGCCGTGATCGTCGTGGCGTTGGCCACCGCCGGTTGCATGAACGTGGGGATCGACACCGGGGAGAACCTGCCGCAGAACGAAGGGGCGAACGCCGACGTAGGAGACACCCTGTACGTGCGCAACGCCTTCCTCCTCAGCGGCGCCGACCGGGCCTCGCCCGCCCCGCAACTGGCCCTGTACGCGGTGCTGGTCAACAACAGCCACCAACCGGCGCAGCTCGAGCGGATCACCGCGGAAGGGGGCGCTTCGGTGCAGCTCTCAGGCCCCATCACGCTGCCTCCCAACCAGCCGGTCGGCACCGGCAACCGGCCCATCGGCACGGTGAGCGGCGTGCGCGGCGGAAGCGGCACCACGGTCCCGATGACCTTCGTGTTCAAGGGCTCGGAGCCGGCCCGCCTCAACGTGCCGATCAAGGCGAGAACCGGCCACTACACCGACCTGACCCCGTCGCCGGCGGGCTCCCCCACGCCCTCGCCCGCGGGCACCGCACCGCCGACCCCGTCCCCTACGCGCTAGCGAGCTGTTACGGGGCGACGTCCGTCCAGCCGTGGGACGCGAGAACCACGTTCGCCGCCGCGCCGGCGATCCGGTAGGGCTTGGTGAAGTCGATCGGAGCGGTGCGGAGCGGTGCCCCCTGCCCGAGGGCAGCGGAGATCCGCGATCCGGAGATCATCGGCTTGACCGCCACCGTCACCTGGTCGGTGTCGTCGGCCAGGCCGGTCTTGGCGTTCTTCGCCGCCCACCGGACGCTCCAGGCGCCTTTGCTCCCGGTGATCGACAGGATGGCCGTCTCGCCGTCCTGCTCGACCGAGACGGTCCAGCGGCTGAGGCTGTCGCCCTCCGAGGGCACGGCCGCCGGGATCGCGGCGGCGGTGGTGAACTCGACGGTGACGCCGCCCTCCCCGCCCTTCATCGCCGCAGCCAGGAGGTCGGCGTACGGCGGCGCCTGGCCGGCGTTCGGCCCGCCCTTGGGGTCGCCGCGTCGGTCCTGGATGGCGGCGCTCTGGAACGCCGGCTGCGGCGGGGGTTGCTTGACCACGCATTTCAGGTCGGCGCGCGTGGTCTGCTCCGGCTTGACCACGGCCGTGGTCGCGCACATCCCGGCACCTGCGACGGTGTGGAGGCGGTATCGGCCGGGGGGCAGGGAGAAACGGAATCCGCGCTGGCCGGTGCGCTGGATGGCCATCCGCTTGCCCTTGTCGTTGAACACCTGGACCGGGCCGGACCGGTAGCCGTCCGCGGCCGGCTTGCTGGGAGACGGGCCGCCGACGTAGACGATGCCACCGACGAGCAGGCCCGGGGCCGGTGCGCGGGACTCCGCCGACTTCTCGGGGCTCACCGCCGAGTCGGTGTCCGCAGTGGTCTCGGGGGTCGCCGTGTCCGGGGTTGCCGTGTCGGGAGGTGCCGTGTCCTGGCTCGCCGGTCTGCCGGCGGGCTCGCTCTCCTGCGGGCGGGTCGCGGGGTCCGGAAACGGTTGCGCGCTGTTGATCGGGTTGTTCTCGGCCAGTTGCGGCTGGATGACCGCGGGCGGCGATTCGTTCCGCGCCAGGCTCCAGGCCGTCGCCGAGGCCGCGATCACCACCGCCACGAGCCCGCCTCCCACGGTCAGCGCCCGGCGGCGGCCGCGAGCTGAATGGGCCCTCCCGGCAGCCGCATCCCTGAGCGGGGCATCCCTGAGCGGGGCATCCCTGGGTGCGGCGTCCCTGGGTGCGGCGTCCCTGGGTGCGGCGTTCTCGATGGCGGCGTTCGCGGTGGCCGCAGCGGAGGGCGGGCTTGCCGAGGCGGCTTCCCGCGGGTGAACGCCGCTCGGCTCTGTGCCGTCCGCCAGGGAACGGCCCCCGTCCAGGGCGTTCGCGTGGGCGCGGGCCGCCGTGGCCAGGGCGGCGGCGCTGGGCCACCGCTCGGCCGGGTCCTTGGCCAGGGCGCGCATGACGACCTGCACGACGCCGGGCGGAAGGTCGCCGGGCAGCGGCGGGGGCGACTCGTTGAGGTGCTTGAGCGCGACCGCGACCGCGCTGTCCCCATGGAACGGCACCCGCCCCGCCAGGCATTCGTACGCGACCACCCCCAGCGCGTAAACGTCCATGGCCGGAGTGGGCGCGGCGCCCTCGGCCTGTTCGGGAGCGCAGTAGGCGGCGGTGCCGAGGACGATGCCGCTGGCGGTCAGCCGGCGGCCCTCCGCCGCCCTGGCGACGCCGAAGTCGGCCAGCACGACCGAGCCGTCCGGCCGGATCATGAGGTTGCCGGGTTTGACGTCCCGGTGCACGACACCGGCGTCATGCGCCGCCTGGAGCGCCTCGGCGACCCGCGCCACCAGGTCCATCGTCAGACCGGCGGCGATCCGCCCCCGGCGGGCCAGCAGCCGGTCGAGGGGCTCGCCGTCGATGTACCGCATCACCAGGTACGGCGTGCGCCTGCCGCCGATCTCGGCGATCCCGTAGTCGAACACGCCCGCCACGCCGGGATGGTCGATGGTGGCCATGGACCGCGCCTCGGCGTGGAAGCGGGCCGCGAATCCGGGATCGTCGTCCAGCCCCGCCCGTACCATCTTCACCGCGACGATGCGCTCCAGCAGCAGGTCGGCGGCGCGCCACACCTCGCCGTGGCCGCCGGCGCCCAGCCGTGACAGCAGGCGATACCGGCCCGCCAGCGCCGTATCCGTACCGATCATGCCGAGCGGCCGCCCTTCGGTTCGATGTGGAAGCCCGTTCATTGAAGACGTCCGCAAAGCGCTTCGGGTTCGATGATCGGCCATATCCGGTTGGGCCGGAGGCTCATCGGGCGATGATCGGGCCTATACACCTAACCAAGCGCTTGTTACGCTCCGCCCATGGTGTCCACGGTGATCTGGGGTACCGGCAACGTCGGGCGCGCGGCCATCCGCGCCGTCGAGGCTCATCCGGCGCTGGAGCTCGCGGCCGTCCTCGTTCACGACACCGGCAAGCAGGGCCGGGACGCGGGCGATCTCGCCGGGCTCGGCTACGAGGCCGGCGTCGCGGCGACCACCGACGTCGAGGCGGTGCTGGCCGCCCGGCCCCGCGCCGTGGTGTACGCGGCATCCGGCGACATCCGCCCCGACGCCGCCCTCGCCGACGTCATCAGGGCGATCCGGGCCGGCGCCGTGGTCGTCACCCCCTCTCTGTACGCGCTCTACGACCAGCGCGGCGCCCCGCCGGAGCTGCGGGAGGCGGTGCTGGCCGCCATCGGGGACGGCGGCGGCTCCCTGTTCGTCTCCGGCATCGACCCCGGCTGGGGCAACGACGTGCTCCCCCTGCTGATCAGCGGGCTCGGCAGCACCGTGGACGCGATCCGCTGCCAGGAGATCTTCGACTACTCCACCTACGACCAGCCCGACTCGGTCCGCTACCTGGTCGGCATGGGCCAGCCGATGGACTACGAGCCACCGATGATCGCTCCCACGGTGCCCGCCATGGTGTGGGGCGGCCAGGTACGGCTGATCGCCAGGGGTCTCGGCGTCGAACTGGACGAGATCCGCGAGAGCGTGGAGCGGCGCCCGCTCGACGCCACGGTGAGCACCGAGGCGATGGGCGAGTTCGTGGCGGGCACGCAAGGCGCGGTGCGGTTCGAGGTGCAGGGCATCGTCGAGGGCGAGCCCCGCATCGTCGTCGAGCACGTGACCCGCGTCCACCCGTCCTGCGCCCAGGACTGGCCGGTGCCGCCCGGCGGCGGCGACGGGGCGCACCGGGTGATCATCGAGGGCCGGCCGCGCATCGAGGTCACGGTGGAGGCCACCGACGAGGGCGGCAACCGGTCGGCCGGCGGGAACGCCACCGCGGCCGGCCGCCTGGTCAACGCCATCGACTGGCTCGTGGAGGCGGAGCCGGGGCTCTACGACGCGCTCGACGTGCCGCTGCGCCCGGCGACCGGCCGACTCGGAAGGAAGCACCCGTGATCATCGACGTTCCCGAGGGCAAGGACCCGATCGAGTACGTGTGGGGCGCGATGGTCCCCGGCATCGGGACCGCCGCCTCGAAATTCTCGCTGTCGGTGTACGCGCACACGACGCTCGGGCTGCGCGAGTTCGAGGCCGCACGGCTGCGGATCGCCCAGATCAACGGATGCGCCTTCTGCCTCGACTGGCGGACGGAACGCGACGGGCGCAAGGTCGAGGACGGCTTCGCCGACGCGGTGGCCGAGTGGCGCACCACGGACGCCTTCGACGAGCGCACGCGGCTGGCCGCCGAGTACGCCGAGCGCTACGCGCTGGACCACCACGGCCTCGACGAGGAGTTCTGGGCCCGGATGGCGGCGCACTACAGCCAGGCGGAGATCGTGGAGCTGAGCATGAGCATCGGCGCCTGGTGGGCGTTCGGCCGGCTCAACCGCATCCTCGGCCTGGACACCGCGTGCCTGCTGCCCGGCGGATCATCGCCCGCCGGGGAACCTCGATGAGAGCGAGGAACCTCCCATGAGCGACACCCTCTCCCGCCGCGGCTTCATCGCCGGAACCGGTGCCGCGCTGGGGGTCGCGGCCCTCGCCTGCCGCGCCCCCGCCGCCCGCGCGGCGGCCGGCCCGATCGCCTCCGGCGCGCACGTCCCGGCGCTGGTGATCGGCACCGGGTACGGCGGCTCCGTCGCGGCCCTGCGCCTGGCCCAGGCGGGCGTCGACGTACACCTGATCGAGATGGGCATGGCCTGGGACACACCGGGCACGGACGGCAAGATCTTCTGCAACACGCGGGAGCCCGACTACCGGTCCTACTGGCTGCGTACCAGGACAAAGGCCCCGCTCAACTACTTCCTCGGCTTCCCGATCGACCGGGACATCCCCCGCCACACCGGCGTCCTGGACGCCGAGGAGTTCGGCGGGATCACCGTCTACCAGGGCCGCGGCGTCGGCGGCGGCTCGCTGGTCAACGGCGGCATGGCGGTCACCCCCAGGCGGGAGAACTTCGGCGCCGTCCTGCCGTCGGTGAACGCCGCCGAGATGTACGACGTCTACTACCCGCGCGCCAACGCCGGGCTGGGCGTCGCCACCATCGACCCGGCCTGGTTCGACACCACCCCCTGCTACCAGTACGGCCGGGTCGGCCGGAAACACGCCCAGCGCTCCGGCTTCCCGTTCGTCTTCGTGCCCGACGTCTACGACTGGAACTACATGCGGCAGGAGGAGGCCGGCACCGTCCCCAAGTCGGCGCTGGCCGGCGAGATCCTCTACGGCAACAACCACGGCAAGAAGTCGCTCCAGCAGACCTACCTCGCCCGGGCAAAGGCGACCGGCAGGGTCGCCGTCTCGCCGCTGCACCGGGTCACCTCGGTCGCCCCTGCGTCCGGCGGCCGCTACGCGGTCGTCATCGAGCAACTCGGCACGGACGGGAACGTCACGGCCACCAAGACCGTGACCGCGGACCGGGTCTTCTTCGCGGCCGGCAGCGTCGGCACGAGCAAGCTGCTGGTCAAGCTGAAGGCCACCGGCGCGCTGCCGAACCTGAACGACGAGGTGGGCAAGGGCTGGGGCGACAACGGCAACGTCATGTGCGGCCGGGCCAACCACATGTGGGACCCGACCGGCAGCCTGCAGTCGGCCATCCCCTGCTGCGGCATCGACAACTGGGCGGCCGGGGGCGCGTTCGCCGAGGTCGCACCGCTGCCCACGGGCATCGAGACGTACGCCTCGTTCTACCTGTCGATCACCAAGAACCCCCACCGCGCCCAGTTCTCGTGGAACGCCGCGACCGGCAAAGTGGAGCTGAACTGGCAGACGGCCTGGAAGCAGCCGTCCATCGACATGGCCAAGACGATCTTCGACAAGATCAACGCCAAGGAGGGGACGATCTACCGTACCGACCTCTTCGGTGTCTACAAGATCTGGGGCGATCACCTGACGTACCACCCGCTCGGCGGCGCGGTCCTGAACAAGGCCACCGACAACTACGGCCGCCTGACCGCCTACCCGGGCCTGTACGTCATCGACGGGTCGCTGATCCCCGGCAACACCAGCGTCAACCCGTTCGTCACCATCACGGCGCTCGCCGAGCGCAACATCGAGCGCATCATCGCAACCGACCTGTGAGGGCTGGCACCGCGCCAGTAGATCCTTCACGATGCAGGTGCCGGATCAACCATGACAGGGAGGTCTATGCCATGCGTTTACGTGCCTGGTCGGCAGTGGCGGTCGTGATCGCCGCCGGCCTGTTCACGGCCGCGCCCCCGGTGGCGGCCCAGGCGGCGGTGAAGTTCTACGCCGACTCGGGGGACTCGTGCCGGCGCGGGGTCACGGAAGGGACGCTGGAATGGGTGGACGGGCCGGTCGTCCGGCCGACCGTCAAGGTCGCGGGCTACCTGGCCGATGAGCCGATCAACTCGCCCTGCGCCCAGGACGCGATGCTCTCCACGGCCACCTTCAGCGCCTACAACGGCACCACTTTGGTCGACAGGGAGGCGTACAAGGCCGACAACGAGCGGGTCGCGCTGTCGTTCGCGCTCTCCGACGCGACGGGGGTCACCGCCATCGATCGCGTCGTGGTGCAGGTGTGCCGGTACAGCACCTCGCCGATCGGGATCAGCTACTGCGGCAAGGCCACGGAGTACAAGACGCCCTGACCGCTGAGGCTGCGCGCGCCCGGTCCGGCGCGCGCAGCCGTACGAGGCCTCTTGTACGGGCAGCGCGCGGCGACGCGCACACCGTCCTGGTCGACGGGCGCGGGCTGAGCCTCGCGTAGGCCAAGGGGAATTGTCCGGGTTTCGCGGCGGATCCTCGTGGGTAACGTTACCCATTTTCGGCCAGATCTTACCTGGCAATATCGGCAATGCCCAGTGTCACGATAGGGGATCGTTCCCCAAATCCGCCCTTGACGGTGTCTTAAGTAACGCCTACGTTAACTCGCAACGGGGGACGTTTAAAACGTTTCAATGAACCCGGAGGGGCGTTGTGAAGACCTCTCACCGCACGCTGGGAGCGGCTCTGGCCGTGCTCGCGATGGCGGCCCTGACCTCCTGCGGCTCGGACTCCGAGGCCGCCGACGGCACGGTCACCCTGTCGTTCCTCGTGGACAACGGCCAGGGGACCACGGCAACGGCCAAGGCGCTCGTGGACGCCTTCACGAAGGCCGATCCCACCATCAAGATCGAAACTGAGACGCGTCCCGGCGGCAGTGAGGGCGACAACATCGTCAAGACCAAGCTCTCGACCGGCGACATGGCAGATGTGTTCTGGTACAACTCCGGCTCGCTGCTCCAGGCCCTCAACCCGGGCCAGACCATGGTGGACCTCACCGGCGACCCGGTGCTGCAGCACGTGCAGAAGGAGTTCCTGCCGGTCGTGACCCAGGCCGGCAAGGCGTACGGCGTGCCGGCCGGCACCGCCATGGGGGGCGGCATCCTCTACAACCGCAAGGTCTACGACAAGCTCGGCCTGCAGGTGCCGAAGACCTGGGCCGAGTTCATGGCCAACAACGACAAGATCAAGGCGGCCGGGATCACGCCGGTGGTCTCGACGTTCAAGGACACCTGGACCTCGCAGCTGTTCGTGCTGGGCGACTTCTACAACGTCCAGGCCGCGGTCCCGAACTTCGCGCAGGACTACACGGCCAACAAGGCCAAGTTCGCCACCACGCCGCCCGCGCTCGCCGGTTTCCAGCACCTGGCCGAGGTGCACGCCAAGGGCCATCTCAACGAGGGCTTCGGCTCGGCCACCGTCGACCAGGGCATGAAGATGCTGGTCGAGGGCAAGGGCGCGCACTTCCCCATGCTGAGCGCCCAGGTCCCGCCGCTGGTGGCCACGATGCCGCTGGCCGCCACCGACGTCGGCTTCTTCGCCATCCCGGGCACCGACCCGGCCAAGAACGGCGCCACGATCTGGGAGCCGGCCGGCGTCTACATCGCCAAGACCACCGAGCACCTGGAGGCTGCCAAGAAGTTCCTGGCCTTCATCGCCTCGCCGGCCGCCGCCGACGCGGTCAGCACAGCCGTCCAGCCGGCCGGGCCGTACCGGGTCCAGGGCGCCAAGCTGCCGGAGAACGCCATCCAGGTGGCCAAGGACCTGCAGGCGTACGTCGACAAGGGTGCCACGGCGCCCGCGCTGGAGTTCGTCTCCCCGGTCAAGGGCCCGTCGCTGGAGCAGATCACCGTCGCCGTCGGCTCCGGGCTGACCCCGCCCGCCGAAGGCGCCGCCCAGTACGACAAGGACGTGGACAAGCAGGCCAAGCAACTGGGGCTCGCGGGATGGTGACCAAGCAGGACGCCGGGCCGCGTACCAGGCCCGGCGTGGCCCGCGAGCAGGAGCAGGCGGCCCGCGGGAGGCAGCGCGCGGCCTACCCGTACGCGCTGTACCTGCCGGCCGCCGTCGTCTACGTGGTGATCTTCCTGGTGCCGACGGTGATGGCGTTCTACTTCGCGCTGACCCGGTGGACGCTGTTCGACAGCACGTTCGTGGGCCTGGAGAACTTCCGCGAGTTCTTCGCCGAGCAGAACCTGCGCATCGGGTTCACGAACACCCTCATCTACGCGGTGGTCACCAGCGGGCTGAAGGTGGTGCTCGGGCTGCTGCTGGGCGTGCTGCTGACGTCGAAGCTGCGGCTGCGCGGCTTCCTGCGGTCGGTGGTGTTCTTCCCGGTGCTGGTGTCGACGGTGGCGGTCGGCATCACCTTCAGCGCGCTGCTGCGGCCCGACACCGGCCTGGTCAACAAGGTCCTGGCGCTGGCCGGGATCGACGGCCCCGACTGGCTGGGTGACGCGAACACCGCGCTGCTGTCGGTGGCGCTGGTGGACGTGTGGAAGGGGGTGGGCATCGCCACCGTCATCTACATCGCCGGCATCCTGTCCATCCCGCGCGACTACTACCAGGCCGTCGCCGTCGACGGGGGCGGCGCCTGGCACCGCTTCCGGCACGTCACCGTGCCTCTGAGCTGGCCGGCCACCTACTCGGTGATCATCCTGTCGTTCATCGGCGGCCTGCGCTCGTTCGACCTCATCTGGACGATGACCCGCGGCGGGCCGGGCTTCACCAGCGACACCATCGCCTCGATCATCTACAAGCAGTACCAGGCCGGCTTCTTCGGCCTGTCCACCGCCGGGAACGTGATCCTGTTCGTCGTCGTCACGGCCATCGTCGTCCCGCTCAACTACTTCCTCGGCAAGAGGCAGGTGGCTTCATGAGAGCGCTGAAGAGGTTCGGCGGGGAGGGCGTCGCGCTGGTCGTGGCCACCGCGATCTTCCTGGTCCCGTTCTCGTTCATGCTGCTGACCGCGGTCAAGGACCGGGTCCAGTCCGCGGACCTGGACTTCGCCTGGCCCACGAGCTGGCCGATCGTGCGCAACCTCATGGAGGTGATCGAGGCCCGCGACTACGTGCTGCTGCGCGCGTACGTCAACAGCACGATCCTGACCGTCGCGTCCGTCGCGCTGATCGTGGTGTTCGCCGCGATGGCCGCGTTCGTGCTGCAGCGGCGGGCCGGGAAGATCGGCGCGGTGGCCAACTTCCTGGTCCTGTCCGGGCTGATCATCCCGCCCGCGATCGTGCCCACCATCTGGCTGCTGCAGACGCTCGGCCTGTTCAAGACCATGCCGGGGCTGATCCTGGTCGAAGTGGCCTTCCACATGTCGTACGCGGTGCTGCTGTTCCGGGCGTTCGTCGCGGCCATCCCGCGCGAGCTCGACGAGGCCGCCCAGATCGACGGCTGCACCGGGCTCACGCTGTTCTTCCGGGTGATCTTCCCGCTGCTCCGGCCGGTCACCATCACCGTCATCCTGACCACCTCGGTGGCCGTCTTCAACGACTTCGTCAACCCGCTCTACTTCCTGCCCGGCGACGAGAACGCCACCGTGCAGGTCACCCTCTACAACTTCCAGAGCCAGTACAGCACCCAGTGGAACCTGCTGTTCATGGACATCGTGCTCATCACGATTCCGCCGCTGCTGCTGTTCATCTTCTTCAACCGCAAGATCGTCGCCGGGATGACCTCCGGCGCCATCAAGGGCTGAGTTAAGGAGCATCTTGCCGCACGTCATCACCGTCTCGGGGCCTGCCTTCGAACACCACCTCGACCCTCTCGGCATCGGCGAAAGCGCCCCGCGCCTGTCCTGGACCATCACGACCGACATCCCCGGCTGGGAGCAGCAGGCGTACGAGATCGAGCTCAGCGACGGCACCGCGACCGGCCGCGTCGAGTCGGACCAGTCGGTGCTCGTCCCCTGGCCGGGCCCCGGGCTGACGTCGCGCGAGCGGCGCGGCGCCCGGGTGCGGGTGCACGGCCGCGACGGCTCGGCCGGCGACTGGAGCCCCTGGTCGTGGGCCGAAGCAGGGCTGCTGACCCCGGCCGACTGGCGCGCGGAGGCGGCCGCGCCGCCGCTGGACCTGCTCGGCCCGCCCGACGGCCCCGCCCTGCTGCTGCGCCGCGGCTTCACCGCGCGCGGCCCCATAACGAAGGCCCGCCTGTACGTCACCGCGCACGGCCTGTACGAGGTCGAGCTCAACGGCCAGGTCGTCGGCGACGACGTGCTCGCCCCAGGCTGGAGCAGCTACGGCCACCGCCTGCGCTACCGCACCCACGACGTCACCGGCCTGCTGCGCGAGGGCGGCAACGCCATCGGCGCCACCCTGGCCGACGGGTGGTACCGCGGCCGGATCGGCTTCCGGGGCGGCAAGACCGGCATCTACGGCGACCGTACCGCGCTGATCGCCCAACTGGAGCTCACCTACGCCGACGGCTCATCCGAGGTGGTCGCCACGGACGGGAGCTGGCGTTGCGCGCCGGGCCCGGTCACCGCGGCCAGCCTGTACGACGGCGAGAAGCACGACGCCCGCCTGCTGCCGGCCGGCTGGTCGGAGCCCGGCTTCGACGACGCCTCCTGGCTGCCCGCCGACGCCCTGCCGCACGACCCCGCCCTGCTGGTGGCGCCGACCGGGCCGCCGGTACGCCGGGTGGAGACCCTGCCCGTCGCCGAGGTGCTCACCAGCCCGTCCGGGCGTACCGTGCTCGACTTCGGCCAGAACATCGCCGGCCGCCTGCGCATCCGCGTCCAGGGCCCGGCCGGGCACACGGTGACGCTGCGCCACGCCGAGGTCCTGGAGAAGGGCGAGCCGGCCCTGCGCCCGCTGCGCGACGCGGCCGCGCTCGACCAGTACACGCTGCGCGGCGACGACGAGCCCGAGGAGTGGGAGCCGCGCTTCACCACGCACGGCTTCCGGTACGCGGAGGTGGACGGCTGGCCGGGCAAGCTGGACCCGGCCGACGTGCAGGCCGTCGTCTGCCACACCGGCATGCGCCCCACCGGCGAGTTCGGCTGCTCGGAGCCGCTGCTGAACCGCCTGCACGACAACGTCCGCTGGAGCATGCGCGGCAACTTCGTCGACCTGCCCACCGACTGCCCGCAGCGCGACGAGCGGCTGGGCTGGACCGGCGACCTGCAGGTCTTCGCCCCGGCCGCGGCCTTCCTGTACGACTGCACGGGCCCGCTGGCGTCCTGGCTCGCCGACCTGGCGGCCGAGCAGGCCGAGCTGGGCACGGTGCCGCCGTACGTGCCGTGGGTGCCGCTGATGTCGGAGGCGTTCCCGGCCGCGGCGTGGGGCGACGCCGCGGTGATCGTCCCGTGGGTGCTCTACCAGCGTTTCGGCGACGTCGAGCTGTTGCGTACGCAGTATCCGAGCATGAAGGCGTGGGTGGACGAGATCGCCGGGCTGGCCGGGGAGAGCCACCTGTGGGACAAGGGCTTCCAATTCGGCGACTGGCTCGACCCCGCCGCGCCCCCGGACCAGCCGGGCAAGGCGCGTACGGACCACGCGCTCGTCGCCACCGCCTACCACGCCTGGACGGCCCGCATCCTGGCCGACACGGCGGCGCTGCTCGGCCACGACGCCGACGCCGCGCGCCACGCGGAGCTGGCGGACGCGGTGGGCGCGGCCTTCCGCCACGAGTACGTGACCCCGTCGGGGCGCCTGGCCGGCGACTCGCAGACGGGCTACGCCCTGGCCCTGTGCCTGGACCTGCTGGACGGTCCCGAGCAGCGCGAGCGCGCCGGGCGCCGCCTCGTCGAGCTGGTCACCCAGGACGATCACCGCATCGCCACCGGGTTCGTCGGCACCCCGCTGATCTGCGACGCTTTGTGCTCGGTGGGCGCGTACGACACCGCGTACGCGCTGCTCATGCAGCGGGACTGCCCCTCGTGGCTGTATCCGGTGACGATGGGGGCCACCACGATCTGGGAGCGCTGGGACAGCCTGCTGCCCGACGGCACCGTCAACCCCGGCGAGATGACCTCCTTCAACCATTACGCGCTCGGCGCGGTCGCCGACTTCCTGCACCGCACCGTCGCCGGCCTCGCCCCGGCCGCCCCCGGCTACCGCGAGCTGCTGGTACGGCCGCGTCCCGGCGGCGGTCTCACCCACGCGCGCGCCGCCCACGACACGCCGCATGGGCGGGCGGAAGTGAGCTGGGAACGGGCCGGGGGGCGGCTGGAGCTGCGCGTGCTGGTCCCACCGAACACCACGGCCACCGTCCACCTGCCCGCCGGCCCATCCCACCCCATCACCGTCGGGTCCGGGGAGCACACCTTCTCCTGCGCGTACCGCGATCCGGCCGACGACCCGGCGCCTGCGTGAGCACGCCGGCCCGGGCTCCTCGCCGCGCACCATGACGGACGGGCCCGCCGTGATCGGCTGCACCTGCGACGCGGCGCGGCCTGCCGCACCCGGCGGGAGCCGCGCCTGCTCGCGGAGAACTGGCTTTTATGTCCGTCAGGTAAGGCCGCATCATCATGGGATTTTAAGGATCGCCGCATAGGTTCGTGGCCGTGCTCATGGACAAGGTCGTAAGCGTGGCGGCGGTGCGGAGCAGGCCCCGGCGCCGGTGGGTGGCGCGGCTGACCGTCGGGGTCGCAGCGCTGTTCGCGGCGGGGACGGCCGTGCGGTTGGGCGGCTTGGAATCGGGGGCCCTGCTGGTGCCGCTGGTCTCCTTCACGCCGTATTTCGGGGTTGCGGCGCTGGTGGTGCTGGCGGTGGCGGCCGGGATGCGCAACCGGGTGGCGGTCGGGGTGATGCTGGCGGTGTGCGTCTGCCTGGCCTGGTCCGTCGTGCCGCGGGCGGTCGGCGACGCCGCGGCCGTCGAGGGGCGGCCGTTGCGGATGCTGACCGCCAACCTCAACGGCGGGCGCGGGGACGCCCGGGTGATCGTCGATCTGGTGCGCAGGCTGAACGTGGACGTGCTCAGCCTGCAGGAGCTGACCTGGTCGGAGCGCGACCGGCTGGCGGCGGCGGGGCTTGGGGGGCTGCTGCCGTACCAGGTGGTCGAGCCGGCGACGTGGGGGCCGGAGGGCAGCGGCGTGTACGCGCGCTATCCGCTGCGCGCGCGTACCGGGCTGTTCCAGCCGGTCGGGCACCACATGCCGGTGGCGGAGGTGGCGCTGCCCGGCGGCTCGCCGGTGGAGGTGGTGGTCGTGCATCCGGTTGCGCCGGTGCCCTCGACGGTGCCGGAGTGGGAGGCGGGGGTGGCCACGTTGCCGCCCGCGCCGTCGTCGGGGCCGCCGCGGATCCTGGCGGGCGACTTCAACGCCACGCTGGACCACGCCGTGTTCCGGCGGCTGCTCGGCACCGGCTACACCGACGCGGCGGCGGCCACCGGGCAAGGGCTGGTCCCGACCTGGCCGATGCGCAGGCTCCCGCCGCTGGTGACGATCGACCACGTGCTGACCGACGGCCGGGCGGGGGCGGCCGGTGTACAGATCCATGACATTCCGGGGTCGGACCACCGGGCGCTCTTCGCCGACCTGCGGGTGCGACCGTAACGCTTGGCTATGGATCAGGTCTCCGGCCACCGCTCCGGCCCTCCTCCATGCCATGCTCTCAGCCAACAAAACTTCAGAAACGGGTGGATACTCAAGTGGTATCGGATTCCGGGAAATCGACCCGGCGGCATCCTGCTCGGATGATCGCCTTAGCCGCGGCTGCCGTGGCGTTCACGCTGGTCGCGAGCTGTGCGCCCAGCCCTTCCGCCCCCGTGGCTCCGGCCACGCAGGGGGGGTCGGGGGATCCGACTGAGCCGACGGAGTCCGCCACCGCGGCCCAGAAACCACCGGAGACCGACCCGGACTGGCCTCGCTGGGGGTTCACCCACACGGGGACCAGCGCCAACAACGTGACCCCGCAGTTCGAGCGGACCGTGGCCACGTCGCTGTCCAAGACCCCTATGCTGCAGAACCAGCACATCATGGGCTTCGGGGCGCTCAACCCGGAGCCGCGGCCCCAGGAGTATTTCTGGGAGGACCTCGACAGCCGGACGAACTTCATGAAGGAGTCCGGCGGCAAGCAGATCATCACGCTGTGCTGCGCCCCCGACTGGATGAAGGGCGGCCCCGAGGGCCCGACCTCGCAGGAGGGATGGGCCGAGCATCTTGAGGACGCGCCGTACAAGCAGCACTTCGACGACTACGCCAAGCTGGCGGCGACCGTCGCCAAGAGGTACTCCGACGTCGACTACTTCATGGTCTGGAACGAGTTCAAGGGCTTCTGGAAGGACCACTCCAAGCCCGCGGACTACAAGGGCTACACGGAGCTGTACAACAAGGTCTACGACGCGGTGAAGGCGGTCCGCCCGGACGCCAAGATCGGCGGCCCGTACCTCGGCTTCGACAGCAACAAGAGCGGCCAGTCGGAGCTGCGCGGCTCGTGGGGCGTGGTCAACCAGAACGTCCTCGACGCCTTCAACTACTGGTTCGAGAACAAGAAGGGCGCTGACTTCGTCGTCGTCGACGGCGCCTCGCCGACCGACGCCCACCAGCTGCTGCCGGACGAGTTCGGCGCGCTGGACAAGTTCAGCGCGGTCACCACCTGGCTCCGCAAGAAGACGGGTGACATGCCGATCTGGTGGTCGGAGTGGTATTTCGTCCCCGAGGACGGCACCACGTGGCCGGAGCCCAAGCGGCTCGCCGTCCAGGCGGCCTCGATGATGGAGTTCGTCAAGAGCGGCGCGACCACGGCGCTCTACTGGAACCCGCAGGCCAAGCAGGAACCCTGCACGGGCTGCCTGTGGGATCCGAAGAGCGGGGCCACGACGGCGACGGGGCGGCTGCTGAACTCCTTCGTCAAGTGGTTCCCCGCCGCCGCCGAGCTGGACCAGGTCACCTCGTCCGACCCGAAGGTCCGGGTGCTGGCCCAGCCGCAGCAGCTGCTGCTGGTCAACACCTCGGACGCGCAGGTCACGACGACCGTGGACGGCAAGGAGTTCGCCCTCAAGCCGTACGAGATCAAGTGGAGCGGCCGCTGACCTCCCACGGCCGCCGGTACGACGGCCGGTAGGCGCGCAGGCGCAGCCGCAGAGTCAGCGTGACGGTCGTGCCCGCGGGCAGCTCCACGGTGAGGTGCGGCCCGCCCACCACGTGCTCGGCGGTCGAGACGACCGGATCGTGGTGGATGTACTCGGTGTCGTGCCCGGTCCAGCCGGGCTCGGCCGCGGTCGCGGCGGCGGTGACGATCTCGTGCTCGCCGAACGCCCCGGCCTGGACGACGATCGTCCGGTCGGCCGTGGCCGACAGGTTGACCAGGGTGACCACCGTGGCCTCCGGGTCGATCGCGCTGACCAGCGCCGCCACCTGGTCCGGCACGCCCGGGCGGCGGCGTTCGGCGTCGAAGTAGCGCACCCTGGCCTGCTGCAGCCCGCCGTTGTAGACGACCTGCGGCCCTCCCCACATGAGCTGGGCGAGGGCCTCGGTCACCACCGGGTTGACGTTCTGCCACAGGTGGATGGCCTCCTCCGGCAGGTCCCGGCCGGCGTTGGCGAGCAGCAGCGCGATGCGGCGGCGCGCCTGCGCGTGCGCGGCGGCCAGGATTTGCTCGGGGTAGCCGGGGTTGTCGCCGCACAGGTACGCGTACCACGGCTCCTCGTGCCCGGCCTCCTCCTTGTCGCGGAACGCCCGGACGTTCGCCCAGTCGTAGCCGGCCGCGGCCCGCAGCGCGTCCAGGCGGGCCCGGTCCTCGGCCGCGCCGGTGTGGTGCCAGAGCGCGAGCGGGACCGAGGTCTGGATCGGGTTGTAGTCGAACCAGCCCTTGTCGCTGTGCCGGTAGGGCACGAGCAGCGTCGGCACGTCCACGTCGGAGCCGAGGTGGGCGCGCCAGCGGCCCTGGTTGGCCGAGTCACTCTCGTTGAACGGCAGCTTGACGCCGCGCTCGATGACCGCGTCCAGCAGGGATCGGACGAAGTCCAGGTAGCGGTCGTCGCCGGTGGCCAGCGCGGCGCTCAGCGCGCCGACGGCCACCGCCTGGCCGAGGCTGTACATGCCGTGCGGCCAGGTCCAGCCGTAGTGGCCGCCGTACCAGCGGCCGTCGAGCAGGCTGCCCACCACGCCGTCGAGGCCCACGTTGTCCGGGACGACGCCGCCGTTGTCCTCGGCCCGCCGCTGCCAGGCGCCGACGTACTCGCGCAGCCACGCGGCGTACCGCTCGTCGCCGGAGACGAGAAAGGCGTTGCAGACCAGGCCGGCCACGCTCAGGTTGCCGGCCGCGTCGCCCCGGCCCAGCCGCCGCTGCATCTCCGCGCCCAGCCGCGGATCGTCGGCCGGCGGCGGGACGGGCGCACCGGCCGGGAGCAGCCAGTCCAGCGGGTAGCCGTACTGCGCGGCCTCGGCCTCGGTCCACGGGTACGCGGGAGAGTCGGACACCCCCTCCCTGGCCCCGCGGCTGCCGTTGTGCGGGGCCTTGATGATGCGGTGGACCGGGTCGTAGTTGCCCTTGGCCGGGTCGAGGTAGAGATCGGCGAACCGGGTGGCCCGTTCCGCCCACGCCTCCGGGTCCGCGGCGGTCAGGAAATACGTGAACAGCAGGCTCTCACCCTGGTGGAACCAGTCGTAGCCGATCTCGAACTCGTCGGCGAACATGCCGAGCCGGGTCATCTGCCCGACCACGCCGTGCCAGTGGCGGGCGCAGGTCTCCAGCAGATCGTCCGCGCCGCCCAGCAGGTAGAGCTGCGGCCAGTTGAAGAACGGCTCGAAGAAGTCGTCGGCGCCGTCGCGCGAGGACAGCCGCCCGTCGTACCGGAGCGAGCCGTCGGGCCCGGCGTACCGCGCGGAGAACAGCCGCCACCCGCTGTCCAGCAGGTCGAGCAGAGCGCGCTGGGACAGCGCCCAGGCCGGAGGATCGAGGACGGGGACGCTCGCCGTCACGATGGTCATACGGTGCGGACTCCTCAAGGTCAGCCCTTGGTCGCGCCGGCGGTCAGCCCGGCGACCAGGAAACGTTGCGAGAACAGGAAGACGAGCAGCACGGGAGCGATGGACAGCAGGGTCGCGAGCACCAGCTCCGGCGGCTGCACCTCGGCGTTGGCGCCGACGACGGGGTTGAACGCCGGGGTCGCGGAGAGCATCTGGGTCAGCCCGACCTGCATCGGATAGTTGTCGCTGTTCGGCAGCATCACGTAGGGCAGGAAGAAGTTGTTCCAGTTGGTCACGAAGCTGAAGAAGGCGACCAGTGCGACGACCGGCTTGGCCAGCGGGAGCGCCACGCGGAGGAAGGTCGCCGACTCGCCGCAGCCGTCCAGCCGCGCCGAGTCGAGCAGCTCGCCGGGGACGCTGGTGGAGAAGTAGATGTACGTCAGGTACACCCCGAACGGGAAGAACGACATCGGCAGCACCACCGAGGCCGTCGTGTTGACCAGCCCCATGTAGCTGAGCTCCAGGAAGATCGGCAGCACCAGCGCGGTGGCCGGCATCAGCATCACCACCAGGGTGACGATCAGCAGCAGGCGGCGGCCGCGGAACCGCATGAGCGCCATCGCGTACCCGGCGGGGATGCTCACCAGGAGGGTCAGCGCCACGGAGAGCACCGCGTAGACCACCGAGTTGGTCATCCAGGTCTGCACGGCTCCGTCCTGGAACGACATGAGGTGCCGCCAGTTCGTCAGCAGCGCGCCGATGGAGCCGGGCGACAGCGGGTTGTCCTCGATCAGCCCGGCCGGGGTCTTCGTGGCGGCGAGCACCAGCCACACCATGGGCAGCACGAAGAACAGCGCGAAGGCCACCAGCACGGCCGCGACCAGAACCCTGGCCACCGCTCTAATCGGCATCGAACAGGCCTCCCCGCGCCACGAAGAGCCCGGCACAGCACAGCGCCACGATGAGCAGGTCGATCGCGATCGCGGCCGAGCCGTTGAAGTCGTTCTGGTCGAAGGCGTACAGGTAGGCGAGCTGGTTGACCGAGTAGTCGGTGCCGACCACGCCGAAGCTGGCCTGCGAGATGAGCTGCGGCTCGACGAAGAGCTGGGTGCCCGCGGCGAGGGAGAGGATCAACATGTACACGATCCACTTGCGCAGCATCGGCAGTTGTACGCGCAGCGCCGTACGCACCGGCCCGGCACCGTCCACCCGCGCCGCCTCGATCACCTGGTGCGGGATGCTGTTGAGCGCGCCGTACATGACCACGATCCAGCCGCCCGCGCCGGTCCAGAACGCGATGATCGTGAAGATCCACGGCAGGTGGCCTGGCGCGACCACCTGCACGAACGTCTCACCCCAAAGGGCACGGACGAGGCCGTCGACCGGGCTCACGGACGGGTCCAGCATGAACAGCCACAGCAGCACGCTGGACGCGCCGGCCAGTGCGCCCGGCACGTAGTACACGAACCGCAGCGCAGCCCGCGACCAGGCCGCGGTGAGGCGGTGCACCAGCAGCGCCAGCACCAGGACGAGCACGGTGAGCGTGATCAGCCACAGCACGAGGTACGTCCCCACGTGCCCGACGGCGGACAGGAACCGGTAGTCCTGGGCGGTGCGCACGAAGTTGGCCAGGCCCGCGAAGCGCCCGTCGGCGTCGGTGAAGGCCAGGTTGAGCGCGTACACCGTGGGCACGATGCCGAACGCGACCAGCAGCACCACGTACCCGGAGACGAAGACGTGCCCGGCCGCCGGCCGCCGGCTGGTGGATGGGGTCATTTGCTGACCTGGTAGCCGGACACCTGGGCCTGCCGCTCGATAGCGGTCTGCCACTCCGGCAGCAGGGACTCGACGGTCTTGCCCGCGGTCTGGCCGGGGATGACCGTCTTGGCCCACACCGCCTCCTGGCTGAACTCGGGCGAGCCCCATCTCGGCCAGACCTGCCCGGCCGCGGCGGTGATCGGCGCGGCGATGTCGCCGGCGTAGTAGCCGCTGTCCTGCTGCTTCTTGATCCACTTGGTGGCGGCCGGCGAGTGGGCGGGGTAGCCCGGGGACAGCTCCACCTGGTACGCGTCGGCGGTGGCGACCCAGGTGATGAAGTCCTTGGCGGCGTCCAGGCGCGCGGTGTGCCGCGACAGCCACCAGGTGCCGCCGCCGACGTTGCCGGTCACCGGCGGGCTCTGGTCCGCCCAGCGCAGCGCGTCACCGACCGCGAGCTCGCCCTTGGGGGTCTTGAGCGTGCCCTGGAAGACCGCGCCGCCGTACCAGGCGGGGCCGGGGAGCATGAGGACCTTGTCACCCTGGTTCTTGGCGAAGTCGGGGCCGAAGAGGGGCAACATGGACATCGTTTTGTTCGCGACGAGCTTGTCCATCATCTTCGCGGCCCGCACGCACTTCGGGTCGGTCGCCTTGACGGTGATGGCCTTGGCGCCGGTGACCTGGTTGGCCGGGCACTCGGCGCCCCACATGTAGATCTCCGGCGCCCACGCGTCACCGGCCGTGCCGACGATGTAGCCCGGGTGCTCCGCCGCCACCTTCTCGCCCAGCGCCTGGTATTCCTCCCAGGTCTCGGGCAGCTCGTAGCCGAACTTGCCGAGCAGCTTCTTGTTGTACCAGAGCACCACTTGGGCCAGGTCGTTGCGCAGGCAGTAGACGGTGCCGTCCACGGTGCACACGTCGAGCGCGCCTTTGGCGAAGCCGCCGAGTGTGGCCTCGTCGATCAGGCCCTTGTTGAGCGGGGCGACGAAGGCGTCATCGCCCTGGGAAGCCCACGACGCGGTGTTGTTATCGGTGGTGAACACGACGTCCGGCCATCCCTCACCGGCCCGGTTGAACAGCTGCACCTTGGTCTTGAGCGTGTTGGAGCCGTTGGCGTTGCCGTCGTAGGTGACGATGTCTAGTTGCACGCCGGGGTGTGCTTTCTGGTACGCCTTCGCCGCGTCGAGCCGGGTGGAGTCCACCCAGACCACGAGCTTGCCGTCCTTCTGCGGGGCGGCCGCGAACCCGTACTTCGAGTCCGCGGCCGGCGTGCCCGCACCCTTCCCGGCGGTGCCGGCGGGGCTGGGCGGCCCGCAGGCCGTGACGGCGAGAAGGACCGCGGCCGCGATGATCGCCAGCGTCGGACGGCTGGCGTGACTGCGTCGTCTCATAGAGCTTCCTCGTGGCAGGCGGGGGGTCGTTAGGAACGTAAACGCCGCGTTTCGGGATATGACATCATACGTGTGACGTCTTCACAATGGCCTATACTCAAGGCGGTCCGGAGATCGGGACCATCAGTGCTCGGGAGGGCACGTTGACTCAGCACGCACCGGCAGGTCCGTGGACCGGCGACGCAGCGCAGCCCGACCCGCCTCGGCGGCGCCGCGCCCGGCCCGCCAAGCTGGGCACCACCGTGGTCGAGCAACTGGTCGACGACATCGTCCGCGGGGCGCTCCGGCCGGGGTCCGCGCTGCCGCCCGAGGGCGACCTGTGCGAGGAGTTCGGCGTCAGCCGCACGGTGATCCGCGAGTCGGTCAAGGTGATCCAGGAGAAGGGCCTGGTCAGGATCGAGCACGGCCGCGGCACGCAGGTCACGGACCCGCGCCAGTGGAACCTGCTCGACGACGTGGTGCTCACCTCAGTGATCGCCCACGACGAGAACGCGACGTTCCTGGACGAGCTGGTGTCGGTGCGCACGGCGCTGGAAGCCGACATGGCCGCCGCCGCGGCCCTCGCCCACACTCCCGACGACGATGAGCGCATCGCCGCCGCCCTGGGCGTGATGCGCTCCCAGCTGCACTCGCCGCCCGACTTCGGGTCCGCCGACGTGCGCTTCCACGACATCATCATGGCGGCCTCGCGCAACCGGCTCGGGCGCGCCATCGTCAACAGCATCCACGACAAGGCCCGCACCAGCATGCGCTACCACGGCGAGTACAACGAGGCGGTCATGCGGCAGACGCTGGACGAGCACCAGGCGATCAGCGACGCGATCGTGGCCGGCGACCCGGACGCTGCGGCCGCCGCGATGCGCCGGCACATCCTCGACTCCTGGAACCGCCGCCGCCCTGCTCCTCCGGCCTCCTGACCTGAACGACACCCCTTTCCGAGGGAGCACGGACCAGCGCCCGTCGGCGCGGGCGGCTCCGGCCACCGCGCCCGGCCTCTCAACGACGTCGCGAGAGACGGCGTCTCAGCGCGGGAAGCCACGGCCCCACGCCGATCACGGCCAGGACCGTCAGCAGGGGCACCCGCCACCACCACGAGATGCCGGCAGGGGGCGGGGCGGGGACCTGCGTTATCCATGGCCGGGCGGTCTTCGACCAGGCCAGGAACGCGTCCCCGACAGGGACCAGGCCGAAGGCGTACCGCTTGGTGGCGGGGGTGTCGATCGGCAGGCCGGCCAGCTCACCGTAGTTCGCCAGCGCCGCGGCGAGCGGGGTGTCGCCGTGCACCTGGGCCGCGCCGAGCGTGACCGCGCTCGCCGACAGGCTCACGCCGAGCGGCAGCGGGCCGGAGTCGACGTCGGCCGGGCCGTCCACGCCGTCGGGATACTCCCGCACGGCCGGTCCGAGGCCCAGCGGGGAGACGACGTAGCGGTCGCGGAAGCGCGCGTACTGCTCACGGGCGAAGGCGGGGTCGAGGTCGACGAGAAAGCGCTGGATGATGCTCTGCGAAGTCCCCCTGGCCACCTCGGCGGGCTCACCGGTGGCGGGATCGACCCGGTGCGGGAGCAGCCCGGTACGCGGATCGAGCCGCCGGCGGGCCTCACGCAGCCAGCGTTCGGTGGTGGCGGTGAACCGGGGCGGCAGCAGCGTGTCGTGCAGCCGCAGCGACGCCATCGCCACAGTGGAGTCGACCGGCCAGGCCTGGCCCGGGTACGCCTCCAGATACGGCGACGCGGAGGCGTCGAAAGCCCTGCCGAGCGCGGCCGAGTCGGCGGCGAAGCGGCGCTGCTCGGCCGCGTCGCGCTGCCCGGTCTCCTGCAGGCTGATCGCCCCACCGCGCAGCCAGTTGCTCCAGCCCTGGTAGAAGACGCCGTACGGCGGGGTGAGGTCCGGGCTGAACGGGTCGCGGCCGGGCGGCGAGTCCAGCCGCGCCAGCGCCCACCGCGCCTCCCGTAACGCGATCGCCCGCCGCTCGCCGGGCGGTTCCCGCATGCCCAGCTCGACCCAGCTCAGGCCGTACAGGGCGTGCAGGAAGAAATAGCCCTCGGGGAACAGTGCCTGAGCCTCGTCACCGGCGCCGGCGTCCAGGGCCGGGCGCAGGAACGCGAGCTGCCGCCGCACCCCGGGCGGCTCGCCCTCCGGTCCCCCGGTGGCGGGCACGACCAGCCGGACGGCGCCGAGCAGCGCGAGGACGCCGACCACGACGGCGACGAGCCTCCACGCCCAGCGCAGACACCGGCGTATCGGCGACGGGGGCTCGGACATCCGCCGATGGTAGCCGACCGCGCCGGACACCCGTGAGTCACCGGACGCCGCCTGCCCCGGCGGTGCCACGCGCGCCGCCGACGGTCAGCGGCCGGGCGGCGGGGCCACCGAGGCGCGCTGGATCAGGCGGGAGCGCAGGGTGTGCATCTGGCGGGCGGGCTCGGCCCCGCCGAGGATGCCGAGGAGCACCTCGGCCGCCTTCGCCCCCAGCTCGTGCACGGGCTGGGCGATCATCGTCAGCGGGGGCTCCATGACCGCCGCCCACGCGCTGTCGTCGAACCCGATCAGCGCCACGTCGTCCGGGTAGGACAGCCCCGCCGCCCGCAGGGCGCGCAGCGCGCCGGTCATCCCGTCGGTCTCGGTGCAGAACACGGCGGTGACCCGGTCGGGGAGCGCGAGCATGCGGCCGACCTCGTGTACGACCCGCTCCTCCGTCTTCGGCCCCACCATGACCAGCTCGGGGTCGAAGGGGATGTGCGCGTCGTCGAGCGCGTCGAGGTATCCGCGCAGCCGCTCCCCGTCGGTCCACAGGTTGCGGGAGGCCGCCGCCACCAGCTCGCGCCTGGTCGCCGGCGGCTGCGCCACCGGCGGCCCCCACACGAACCCGATGCGGCGGTGCCCGGCCGCGATCAGCACCTCGACGGCCTCCCGCGCCGCGTCGCGGTTGTCGATGACGACGGCGTCGAGGTCGAGCGCGGCGACCGCGCGGTCCACGAGCACGACCGGGATGCCCCGGTCCATGGCCGCCTTGATGTGCGCGACCTGGTCGTGGTCGAGGGCGGCCGAGGCCACGATGACGCCGTCGACGCGCTTGTCGATGAGCACGTTCGTGGCCGCGATCTCCTCCTGGAGGTTCTCGTACGTGCTCAGCACGATCACGTCGAACCCCCGGGCCCGCGAGGTGTCGGAGATGCCGCGCAGCAGCCCCGCGAAGAACGGGTTACCGATGTCGGCGACGATCACGCCGAGGGTGTGGGTCACGCCCGTCGACATGCTCCGCGCCAGGGCGTTGGCGCGGTAGCCGAGCTTCTCGGCCGCCGCGAGCACCCGCGCCCGCAGCTCGGGGCTGACGTATCCGTAGCCGCCGAGCGTGCGGGCCGCCGTGGCGCGGCCCACCCCGGCCTCGGCCGCCACCTCGGAGATCGTCGGCCCCGCCTGGCCACGCTCAGCTGGCATGGATCCCGTCCCTCGTTCCTGATCGGCCCATCACATGCTAGTCACGGGGGACTGCCGGCCGTGACCGAAGGCGCCCTCGACGAAGCACTGCTCGTACGCGGCCGCCGCGCCCCCGCGCAGCGCCTGTTCGATCATGCCGGACCCCGGCCGGGCGGCCGGCATCCAGCCGTCGCGCAGCAGCGAGACCGCGAACCCGGCGAGGAAGGCGTCGCCGCACCCCATCGTGTCGACGATCGCCCCTTCCACCAGCCGGGCGGCGCCGGCGACCGTGACGCGGCCGTCGCAGGCGATCGCGCCGTGCACGCCGCGGGTGCCGAGCGCGAGCCCGGCGCCGCGCCGTACCACCTCCCCGAGCAGATCCGCGGTGGCGGACTCGGAGAGGTGGGAGCAGGACAGCAGCACGAGGTCGGCGTACGGGCAGACCAGGTCCAGGTAGGCGGGGTCGCGGTACTCCGCCTCGCTGGACAGGTCGAAGGTGACGAGCGGGCCCAGCCCCGCCAATTTGGCCAGCTCGGGCTCGCTGCGCGAATAGACGCTCGAATGCACGAGGTCGAAGCCGCTCACGTAGCCGAGCAGGTCGTCGTCGAGCACGAGAGGCTCGCGTACGGTGACGCCGCCGCCGTTCCAGCCGAGGAAGACGCGGTCGCCGTCCTCGACCCGGAGGTGGGAGACGCCGCTCTCCCCCGCCCGCACGACGCAGCGGTCGACCGCCACCCCTTCGGCGGAGATCGACTCGCTCAGGAAGCGGCCGAGGTCGTCGTCGCCGAAGACCCCCAGGTAGGCCGCCTCCAGGCCGAGGCGGCGGGCGTAGACGGCGACGTTGACGCTGTTACCGCCCGGATAGTCGACGCGGCGGTCGACGAATCGGTCGACGATGTTGTCGCCGAAGCCGAGCACCCGCACGTCAGTAATCCACGACGCGGTAGTAGCGGCGTAGCTCCAGCGAGTGGTCGCGGACCCGCTCCAGGTGCTTGCTGACCCGGCTCATCACGGTGTCGAGCACGAGCGGCGCGAGCAGCCCGCGGAACTCGGGGCTGATCCCGGTGAGCGGGTAGTCGCGGGTGTCGAAGACCGTGACGTCCTTGGAGACGCGCCTGGCGAACGCCTCTGCACGGTCGGTGAGCGGGCGCGTCTCGTCCTCCCCCTGGAAGATGATCACGCTGGTGTCCTCTTCAAGCAGCTCCAGCGAGCCGTGGAAGAACTCGGCGCTGTGCACGCGCGTGGTGCGCAGCCACTGCATCTCCTCGAGGATGCACATGGAGTAGAGGTACGTGAACCCCCACAGGTTCCCGCCGCCGATGAGGAAGTGGTAGCCGGTGTCCTTGTGCGCCTCGGCGAAGGCGGCGGCCACGGGCTCGGCCTGCCTGGCCACCTCGACGAGGAGCTGCGGGATGTTCTCGAACTCGGCGGCGAACTTCTCGTACCCGTCGAACTCGCCCCTGCGGGACAGCAGCCGGCCCATGAACAGCAGCAGCTGCATGTCGAAGGGCCAGGTCTTGGGCTGGGAGACGAGCGCGTGGTCCACCTTGGTCGCGACGGGCGAGTCGGGGTAGCCGGTGAAGCCGATCGTGTAGGCGCCCTTGGACTTGCAGTATTCGATGGCGCGGACGCTGTCGTCGGTGGTGCCGGAGACCGAGGTGAAGACCGCGACGGTACGCGGGCCGAGCCGGGCGTCGCCGGAGACGATCAGCTCGGCGGCGATCGCGGCGCGCACGTCGAGTGTGGAGCTGCGCCTGGCCAGGTGCTCGTACGGCCACATCTGGGCGTACGTGCCGCCGGCCCCGACAAGGAGCAGGCTGTCGAACCCTTCGTCCACGAGCCGGTCGACCAGCTCCTCGATCCGGGGCCGCAGGCCCACCGCGCTCGCCACCTGGGCGAGAAATTCCGGCTCGTTAAATCCGAGCATCTTCGCAATCCTTTCGGGATCCGGCCGTGAGAGTGTGATACCGGTATCACGCGGAGGTCACGTTGACACAGCAGGCCGCGCGCCGTCAACCGTGCACGCTCAGAAGACTCTGCTGAGCTGGCGATTCATCAGAGTTGAGAAAGGTCACGCACGGTTAACGAAAGAAAGATCTTGGCTACCGGGTCTGGTACCGGTATCAGACCCGCTGTAGGGTCGGCCCACATCACGGCGGATCCGAGAAAGGCAAGCCCATGCGCCCTCGCGCACTGTCGACGTTCGCGGCACTCCTCGGGACACTCGCGCTGACCGCCTGCTCCGGCGCGAGCTCCGGCGGTCCCGCGCAGGCCCCGGCGGCCGATGCGGCAGCCACGCCGGAGTTCTCCGGAACGCTGAGCATCCTCACCAAGTTCGCGGGAGACCCGACCGCGCCGTACTTCGAGAACCTCGCGGCGGAGTACCAGAAGAAGCACCCGCAGGTGAAGATCGAGCTGATCCAGGAGACCGACCAGAGCGTCAAGGACAAGCTCAAGACGCTGACCGCCGCCAACGCGCTCCCGGACATCTACTTCACCTGGACCGGCAACTGGGCGGACAACTACATCCGCGGCGGCCGGGCCGCCGACCTCACCAAGGTGATCGGCCCGGACACCGAGTGGGGCAAGACGTTCAGCCCGGGCTCGCTGGCCGCCTTCGCCCGTGACGGCAAGAACTACGGCATCCCGCTGTACGGCAACGGCAAGTTCATGGGCTACAGCAAGACGGCGTTCGAGAAGGCCGGGGTCAAGGCGCCGGCCACGTTCGAGGAGCTCATCGCCGCCTGCGGCCCGCTGCGCAAGGCCGGGTACGAGCCCATCGCCTTCGGCAACAAGGACGGCTGGCCCGCGCTGCACTACCTGCAGCAGCTGTTCGCGTACAACGTGCCGCAGACCACCCTGCAGGCCGACTTCGTCCCGGCGACGGCCAAGCTCGCCGACCCTGGCTACGTGACCTCGCTCAACCAGTTCAAGACGCTGGTCGACCAGTGCACCGACACCAAGGGCGGCACCAACGGCGTGCTCTACAGCTCCGCCCAGGAGGCCTTCGCCAATGGCAAGGCCGCCATGTACTACCAGGAGATCCTGGAGTTCGACAACGCGACCTCGGGCAAGGTGAAGCCGGACGACTTCGGCATCTTCCAGCTCCCGGCTCCGCAGAACGCCGCCGGCGACACCACGGTGCTGGAGGGCTCGCCCGAGGGATACCTCGTCAACGCCGCCTCGCCGCGCGTCGCGCTCGCCGTCGACTTCATGAAGTTCGTCACCAGCCCGGAGAACGCCAGGACGCTGTCGGCGCCGCCGTACGGGCAGCCCAGCACGGTCGTCGGCGCGGTCACGCCCGAGACCTCCAGCAAGGCCGTCTACGAGGGCGTCCAGCTCGTCAACAAGGCGCCGAAGCTGGCGATCTGGCTGGACATGGTCACCGTGCCCGAGGTGGCCGACGCCTGGCTGGCCGGCGGCGAGGCCGTCGTCAGCGGCGGCATGACCCCCGAGAAGGTGCTCGAGAGCGTGCGCCAGGCCTCGGAATCGGCCAGTTAGGAGCCCCCTTGCGCGCCACCCTGCGAAGGACGCTCGGGCTCGCGTGGGTCGTCCCCGCCCTCGTGCTGGTCGGAGTGTTCGTCTACCTGCCGCTCGTGCAGAACCTCCAGTTCAGCACGCTCAAGTGGGACATCTACAGCGGTAGCCAGGAGTACGCCGGGCTCGGCAACTACGCCAAGCTCGTCGACGACCCGGTCTTCTGGTCCTCGCTCGGCAACAACGTCCTGTACGCGGTGGTCTCCATCGTGTTCCAGGTGTTCGGCGCGCTGCTGCTCGCCGCGCTCATCGAGAGCATCCGCAGCGAGCGGTGGCAGCGCGCGCTGCGCGCGGTCTACTTCATCCCGTCGGCGATCTCGCTGACCGTCGCCGGCCTGCTGTTCTACTTCGTCTACGAGCCCAACCTGGGCCCGCTCAACCACGCGCTCAGGGCCGTCGGCCTCGACCGGCTCGCCCAGGCGTGGCTGGGCCAGGAGAGCACGGCGATGTCGGCGATCATCGCGATGAGCCAGTGGCAGGGCTTCGGGTACTCCACCCTGCTGTTCGCGGTCGCGATCCAGCGCATCCCGGCGGAGATCTACGGGGCGGCCGCCATCGACGGCGTCGGCCCGGTCGGCCGCTTCGTCCACGTGACGCTCCCCCTGGTGCGGGAGATGACCGGGCTCATGGCGATCGTCACGATCTCGGGCGCGTTCCAGGTGTTCAACGAGGTCATGGTGATGACGGCGGGCGGGCCGAACAACTCGACCCAGGTGCTGGGCACCTGGCTCTACCGCAGCGGCTTCGTCCGCAACAACTTCGGGTACGCCGCCGCGATCGCCACCGTCCTCTTCGTGATCACGCTCGGCATCGCGGTGGCGCAGTTGTGGGTCACCCGCAGGAGAAGGGTGGAATGGTGACGCGCCTGAGCTTCCTCGGGGTGATCGCCCGCGTGTTCATGTGGGCGTTCCTGCTGGCCCTGGCGGTGGTGGTGCTCTATCCGCTGCTGTGGATGACGCTCAACGGGTTCAAGACGAACGCCGAGCTGTTCGGCGACCCGTTCGCGCTCCCCCTGAACTGGAGTTTCGACAACTACGCCAAGGCGTGGAACCGCGGCGTCAGCGACTACCTGACCACCAGCGTGCTGGTCACGCTGACCTCGACGGTCGCCACCGTGTTCGTCAGCGCGTGGGCGGCCTACGGGCTGACCCGCGTGGACGTGCCGTTCGGCAAGACGCTCACGGCGGCGATCCTCGGCGGGCTGATGCTCGCCCCGACCGTGGCGCTCGTGCCGCTGGTGAAGATGTTCCAGGCGATGGGGCTGTACAACACGTTCTGGGCGCTGCTCATCCTGTACACCGCCTTCCGCATCCCGTTCACGACGTTCCTCATCCGCGCGTACATGATCGACCTGCCGCGGGAGGTCGACGAGGCCGCGGCGATGGACGGCGCGGGCCGCTGGACCGCGTTCTGGCGGATCGTCCTGCCGATGTGCAAGCCGATCCTCACCTCGACGGTGCTGCTGCACATCCTTTTCACCTGGAACGAATACCTGTTCGCGATGGTCTTCACCAGCGGCGCCGGCGTGCAGACCCTCCCGGTCGGCCTGACGAGCCTGATGAGCAAGCACGGCACCGACTACCCCGTCGTCTTCGCCGGGATGGCGATCGCGGCGCTCCCGGTGGTGCTGCTGTTCTTCCTCGGCCAGCGCTACATCGTCAAGGGCCTGGCCGACGGAGTCGGCAAGTAAGTACGCGACGGAGTCGGCGAGTAAGCACGACGTGCCGGCCGGTCAGGGCATGAGCTGGTGTTCGCGCTGGGCGCGCCACTCCACCAGGAGCACCGTGGCGTCGTCCTGGAGCCAGCCGTGCTGGTGGTCGAGGATGGTGTTGATCAACCGGCGCAGCGTCTCGGGAGCCGGCACCCCATCGGCCTCGCGCCGGATGACGAAGTCGATGAAGCGCTCCAGCCCGAACCGTTCCCCCTGGGGGTCCTGGGCCTCGATGACGCCATCGGTGTAGAGCAGCAGCCGATCCCCCGGCTCCAGCTGGTAGCGGCCGGATTCGGTGGGCAGGCCCAGCCTGACGCCCATGGGCGTGCCGGATGGGCTCTCCAGGGTGGCGACCGGCTGGCCGCGGCGCAGGACCACCGGCGGCGGATGGCCGCGGTTGGCCCAGATGAGCCATCCGCTCCTGGTGTCCAGGTCGGCCAGGATTCCGGTGGCGAACCGGGTGGTGCCGAACTGCTCGGCGATCGCCTCGTCGATGGCCTCGCTCACCGCCACGACGTCGGCGCCCTCGCGGCGGTGCTTGCGACCGGAGCCCATGGCGATGGTGGCGGTGAGCCCGGCGGAGGTGTCGTGGCCCATGGCGTCGAAGATCGACAGACGCAGCACGTCGCCGTTGAGCGCGAAGTCGTACGCGTCCCCGCCCACCTCGTACGCCGGCTCCAGCGCGGCGGTGACCACGACCCGGTCGTTGGCGAAGGTCGCGCCGGGCATCAGGTTCCACAGCACCTCGGCGGACAGGGCCATCGGGCGGGTGCGCACCAGGCGGGCGTACACGTCGCTGAAGGCGCGTTTGCTCTCCACGAGCAGGGCGACCAGCGCGGCCAGCCGGCTCACCCGCGCCAGGACGGCATCGTCGGCAGGTGGAACGATCATGCCGAGCACGCCGATCCGTTCCGTGCCGTCCAGCAGCGGCATCCACAGCCGCCGCGGCCCCTCCCCCGTGAACGTGAACGGCTCCGGCGGCTCGCCGGAGACGGCGGCGGTGCGGGCCTGCACGGGCTCTACGCCGCGGAAGGCCAGCCCGGCGATCGTGGTGTCGATGGGGATCCGCTCCAGCGGTTGCCCGGCCTCGTCGCACTGGCCCGGCAGCGGTACGAGAAACTGCTGCTGCAGGTCGGCGACGTACAGCATGGTGTGCGCGAGCCCGGCGCGCGCCGCGTGCTCGGCGACCAGGAAGGGCAGGTCCTCCAGAGAGGCCAGATGGGCGGCCCGCAGCAGGCCGCTCAGCAGTTCCTCATCGCCGCCCGGCATGGCCCCCACCCCCGATCCACCGGACGTCCTACCCTGACCGGCGGCGTCTCAGGCCTGCTCCATGACCGCCGCGGTGGAACCGCGTACGACCAGCTCAGTGGCCAGTTCCACGTGGTGGGAGTCGATCTTCTCGCCGGCCGCGAGGCGCAGCGCGGTACGCAGGGCGACGCCGCCCATCTCGCGCAGCGGCTGGCGTACGGTCGTCAGCGGCGGCGAGGCCATCCGGGCGATCTGGGTGTCGTCGAAGCCGACGATGCTGAGATCCTCGGGGACGCGCAGGCCCCGCTCCCTGGCGGCCTCCATGACGCCGAGCGCCGCCTCGTCGCAGGCGGCGAAGATCGCCGTCGGCCGCTCCGGCAGGTCGAGCACGGCAGCTCCGCAGACGAAGCCGTCCTGATAGCGGAAATGGCCGGAGGACTGCGTGTAGCCGGGCAGCACGGGCGCCCCTTCGGCCTCCATGGCGGCGCGGTAGCCGTGCAGCCGCGCCTGGTTGCAGGCCGCCGCCGCGGGGCCGCCGATGTAGGCGATGCTCCGGTGCCCCAGCGAGAGCAGATGCTGGGTCGCGGCCAGCCCGCCGGCGAAGTTGGTCGAGCCGACGCTGGTCACGCGGGCGCGCGGCAGGTTGAGCGGGTCGATCAGGACCACCGGTAGGTGCGCGCGGGACAGGGCGCTCAGCTGGCCGGTGGTCAGCTCGCTCGTCACCACGATCAGCGCCCGGCGTCCGGCCGAGACCAGGCCGCGGGCCCACGCGGCGCCGCGGTCGGCGTCCCTTCTGACGCTGACGACGACCCCGACGCCGAGTTCGGCCCCGACGTCGATCGTCCCCTGAATGATCTCGGTGGAGTAGGCGTTGATGTCCGAGTCGAACTGCACCTCGACGGTGTCGTCGGCGGCGGCCTCGCCCCGGCGCGGCGGCGCGGCGACGTAGTCATGCTGCCGCAGCAGCGACTCCACCAGGGAGCGGGTGGCCGGCGCGACGTCGCTGCGGCCGTTGAGCACCTTGGAGACGGTCGCGACCGACACCCCGGCCGAGGCCGCGACGGTCGCCAGCGTGGCGCGTCTAGGACGGACCGGCATCGCTTCCCTCCACTAGCGCGACGACGTCCACGGGTGTGACGAGCCTCCGGTCGTGGCCGACGACCCGGGAAGGGCCTGCCAGGCGTACGCCGCCACGGCATGGCAGGTCCGCCGCCGACGTGCCGACGAGCACCTGGATCTGCCCAGGCTCGACGATGCGCCGCAGATCGCGGCCGGTGAAGGCGGTCCGGTCGGCGTGCACGCGGAAACGCACCTCCGCGGCCGCCCCGGGCTCCAGCCGGACCCGGGCGAACCCGGTGAGCTGCTTGACCGGCCGGGTGACCTGGGCGACGACGTCGTGCAGGTAGAGCTGGACGACCTCCGCACCGGCCCGGCCGCCGGTGTTGCGGACGCGGACCGACACGGTGAACTCGCCGTCCGTCGGCACCTCGGCGTCGCTGATCCGCAGGTCGCCGACCTCGAACGTGGTGTAGGAGGCGCCGTACCCGAAGGGGAACAGCGGCGTCGGGTCGAGGTTGCTGATGCCGTGGCTGTTGGCGCCCAGCGGCGGCTGCAGGTAGGTGCCGGGCTGCCCGCCGTGCCCGCGCGGGATCTGCACCGGCAGCCTGCCCTCGGGCTGGATCCGGCCCGACAGCACGCCGGCGATGGCCGCCCCGCCCTCCTCGCCGGGCATGAACGCCTGCACGAGCGCGGCGGCGCCGGCGTGCACCTCGCCCAGCGCGTACGGGCGGCCGGAGACGACGACCACGACGACCGGCGTGCCCGTGGCGGCGAGCTCGGCCAGCAGGTCCTCCTGTACCCCGGGCAGGCGGAGGTCGTCGGCATCGCAGCCCTCGCCCGAGGTCCCGAGCCCGAACAGGCCCGCGAGGTCCCCCACGACGGCCACGCACAGATCCGCGCCGCGGGCCGCGGCGGCCGCGGCGGCGAATCCGGCGCGGTCCTCGCCCTGCACGTCGCAGCCCCGCTCGTGGACGAGCTCGGCGTCCGGCAGCTCCGCCCGCAGCGCGTCGAGCAGGCTCGGCGCCTCGACGCCGAGCCCGAGCCCCGGGTAGCGGGGCAGCACGTGGTTGGGGAAGGCGTAGCAGCCCATGAAGGTACGGGCGTCGTCAGCGCACGGCCCGACGACGGCGACCCGGCGCGGCTCCGTACGGCCCTCGCCGAGCAGCGGCAGCGCCGTACCGGCGTCGAGCAGGATGACCGACCGCTCGGCCAGCTCGCGCGCCAGCGCCCGGTTGGCCGGCGAGTCGAGGTCCACGCCGGAGGCCTCGGCCACCGACGTCTCGGGCGTCCAGTCCGGGTCGAGCAGCCCGAGCTCGATCTTCTGGGTGAGCAGGCGGCGTGCCGCCCGATCGATCAGGGATTCCGGCACCTCGCCCCGGCGTACCCGCTCGACCAGGTGGGGTCCGAAGCCGAGGGTGTCGGGCAGCTCGACGTCGATGCCGGCGGCCAGCGCCTGCACGCCGGCCTCGTCGGTGTCGGCGGCGATCTGGTGCATGGTGGCGAGGAACGGGACGGCCCAGTAGTCCGACACGACGGTGCCGGTGAAGCCCCAGTCCTCGCGCAGCACCTCGGTCAGCAGCCAGGGGTCCGCCCCGGCCGGCACGCCGTCCACGTCGGAGTAGGAGTTCATCACCGACCGCGCCCCGCCGAGGGCGATGGCCGTCTCGAAGGGCGGCAGGATCATGTCCATCAGCTCGCGCCGCCCCATGGGGACCGGGCCGTGGTTGCGCGCCGCCCGCGAGGCCGAGTATCCGGCGAAGTGCTTGAGCGTGGCGATGACCCCGGCGCTCTCCAGGCCGCGCACGTAGGCGGCGCCGACCATCGAGACGAGGTACGGGTCCTCGCCCATCGTCTCCTCGACCCGCCCCCACCGGTAGTCGCGCACCACGTCCATGACCGGCGACAGGCCCTGGTGAACGCCCACGGCGCGCATGTCCCGCCCGATCGCGGCCGCCATCCGCTCCACCAGCTCGGGATCGAACGTCGCCGCCCACGCGATGGCCGCCGGATAGACCGTCGCCCCGTAGGTCGTGAACCCGGTCAGGCACTCCTCGTGGACGATGGCCGGGATGCCGAGCCTGGACGCCGCGACGACCGCGCGCTGCAGCCTGATCACCTCGGCGGCGCCCTCCTGCGCCGTCACGGGCTTGCTGCCGTGCACGCGGGTCAGGTGGCCGAGCCCGTAGCGGATCGCCTCCTCCAGGGGGACCGTGCCCGACGCGGCGAACACGTCCTGCATCGGCGCGACGTTCAGCGTCGCCGCGTCGTCCGCGGCCACCGGCTCTGCCTGCATGTCGTTGCCGATCCACCGGCTGCCGAGCTGGGCGACCTTCTCCTCCAGGGTCATCGCCTCAAGGAGGGCCGCCACCCGGTCGGCCACCGGAAGCGCCGGGTCCTGCCACGGACGGAGAGCTTCGTCCACCGCGGGCGTCCGATCTAGCGCCGTCATCTGCCGCTCCTTAAAGGGGATTTCCACCGTAACGTTTTCGAAATGTTTCGACGGCCTCGAGCGACCTGTAATCGAGACCTTCTCGACACCAGATGACCAGTTGAAAGCCGCGCCCGAGCAGCTTACCCACGCTCCGATCGAACCAGGAGATTCCAGGTTGCAACAGTCTTGACAGGGTCATATCCGAAACCTAGATTGGCGTGCCACGCGGCATGTCGCAAATGTTTCGACAAGCTCACTCAAAGGAGGAGCCGAGGAGCGGCATCGGCAGGTGCCGACCCACGACCGCCCGCCGCGCCCCATGATCAACGAGCCGCGCGGCCAACCCCCCCCGGCGTTCGAGTACGGAGATCAGCGTGGAGTCCAGGAAAACCTCTCGCCGCACCTTCCTCAGCCTCTCCATGGGCCTCCCCCTGGGAGCCGCCCTGGCCGCCTGCGGCAGTTCCGGCCCGACCCAGGCCGGCGCCGGTGGCGGCGGCGGCACCACCACGGGCGGCGGCGGAGCAGGCAAGGCCACCTACTGGTACCTCACCGGGCAGCCGAACGAAGGCGTGCGCACCCGCGCGGTCGAGCGCTTCAACAAGGCCAACCCGACCACCCAGCTCGCGACCACGACGTTCCAGAACGACGCCTTCAAGACCAAGATCAAGACGGCGATCGGCGCAGGCGAGTCCCCCACCATCATCTGGGGCTGGGGCGGCGGCGGCCTGCGCAGCTACGTGCAGGCTGGCCAGGTCGAGGACCTCACCTCGTGGATGGACCAGAACGCGGCCTACAAGGACCGGCTGTTCCCGTCCTCCTTCGGCGCGGCCACGGTCGACGGCAAGCTCTACGCGGTGCCGGTCGAGGCCGTGACGCCGATCGTCTTCTACTACAACAAGAAGCTCTTCGAGAAGGTCGGCGCGCAGCCCCCGCAGGAGTGGGGCGACATCATGGACCTGGTCAAAAAGTTCAACGCGGCCGGCATCGCGCCGTTCTCCCTCGGCGGGCAGTCGCGCTGGACGAACATGATGTGGCTGGAGTTCCTCTTCGACCGCATCGGCGGCCCCGAGATCTTCCAGGCGATCTACGACGGTGAGAAGGACGCCTGGAACAACCCGGCCGCCATCGACGCCCTGACCAAGATGCAGGACCTGATCAAGGCGAACGGCTTCGTCAAGGGCTTCGCGTCGATCACCGCCGACTCCAACGCCGACCAGGCGCTGCTCTACACCGGCAAGGCCGCGATGATGGTGCACGGCGGCTGGACGTACGGGTCGATGAAGAGCGACGGCGGCGACTTCGTCACCGGCGGCAGCCTCGGCTACATGAACTTCCCGCCGGTGGCAGGCGGCAAGGGCGACCCCAGCGACACCGTGGGCAACCCCGCCCAGTACATGTCGATCTCCGCCAAGGCGACGGCGGAGGAGAAGGAGATCGCCAAGAAGTTCTTCCTCACCGAGATGAACTCCGACGCGCAGGCCAAGGACTGGGTCGGCATCACCCAGGTGCCGATCGTCAAGGGCATCGACTCGACGTTCGGCTCCGGCGCCGACGCGCCGTGGCAGAAGTTCGTCTACGACACCGCCAGCAACGCCAAGTCCTTCCAGCAGTCCTGGGACCAGGCGCTCAGCCCGACCGCGGCCGAGGTCTTGCTGGACAACATCGCCAAGCTGTTCCAGCTGTCGGTCTCACCCCAGCAGTTCGCCACGAACCTCAACGAGGTCATAGGCAAGTGACCGTCCCCCCGATCTCCACCAGGGGGAGCGCGTCCCCGGCCGCCGTGCCCGGCGGCCAGGGACGCGGCCTGGCCTGGCTGGCCGTGCCCGCGCTGCTGTTCTTCATCGCCTTCGGCGTGATCCCGCTCATCGGGGTCTTCGTGCTCAGCTTCACCTCCTGGGACGGGCTCGGCGAGATCCGCCCGGCCGGCTTCGACAGCTGGCAGGCCGTCCTCACCGATCCCGGCCTGCCGCACGCGCTGTGGGTGACGTTCCTGGTCATAGCGCTGTCGTGGGTGGTGCAGACGCCGGCGAGCATCCTGCTCGGGACGTTCCTGGCCGGCGCCCAGCGCTACCGCGCGGTGCTCGCGGTGTTCTACTTCATCCCGCTGCTGCTGAGCTCGGCCGCCATCGCCATCACGTACAAGGCGCTGCTCGACCCGAACTTCGGGCTCGGCGCCGGGCTCGGGATCCCGATCCTCGTGCAGGACTGGCTCGGCAAGCCGGTCCTCGCCTTCGGCGTCGTGATCTTCGTGGTGTCGTGGCAGTTCATCCCGTTCCACTCACTGATCTACCAGGGCGGCGTGCGCCAGATCCCGCGCTCGATGTACGAGGCCGCCGAGATCGACGGCGCCGGCCGGGTCCGCATGTTCTTCAGGATCACCCTGCCCCAGCTCAAGTACACGATCATCACGTCCTCGACGCTGATGGTCGTGGGCTCGCTGGTCTTCTTCGACCTGATCTTCGTGCTCACTGCGGGCGGCCCCGGAGACGCCACCCGGGTGCTCGCGCTGGAGATGTACAAGAGGGGATTCCAGGCCAACCTGATGGGCCCGGCGAGCGCGATCGCCGTCATCCTCGTCCTGGTCGGCCTGGCGCTGGCGATGCTGCTGCGCCGCCTCGGCGGCCGGGACGCGAGCCACAGCCAGCTGGAAGGGGCCTGACATGGCGACGACCCTCGCGAAGGACTCAGTGCCGGCGGCCGAGAAGCACGCCGGCCCCCATCCCAAAGGAGTGACCCGCCGCCCCAACTGGGTGGCCGGCACCATGTCCTGGATCTGGCTGGCGATCGTGATCGTGCCGATCTACTGGATCGTCATCACCAGCTTCAAGTCGCAGAGCAACTACTACGCCGAGAACCCTCTCGCACCGCCGTCCGCGCCCACGCTGGCCAACTACCAGATGGTCCTCGAGTCGGACTTCATCCGGTATTTCATCAACAGCGTCGTCGTCACGCTCGGCGCGGTCGTGCCCGCCGTCGCGGTGTCGTTCATGGCGGCGTACGCGATCGTCCGCAGCGGCAGAGGGCGGTTCCTGCGCTACACGAACTCGCTGCTCCTCATGGGCCTGGCCATCCCGCACCAGGCCACGGTCATCCCCATCTACCTGATCATCATCAAGCTCCACCTCTACGACACGCTGCTGGCGCTGATCCTGCCGTCGATCGCCTTCGCGATCCCGCTGTCGGTGCTGGTGCTGTCGAACTTCATCAGGGACGTGCCCAAGGAGCTGTTCGAGTCGATGCGGCTGGACGGCGCCAGCGAGCTCGGCACGCTCTGGCACCTGGCGCTGCCGCTGACCAGGCCGGCCGTGGTGACGGTGGTCGTCTACAACGCGCTGTCGATCTGGAACGGCTTCCTGCTGCCGCTGATCCTCACGCAGAGCCCCGAGCAGCGCACGCTGCCGCTGGCACTGTGGACCTTCCAGGGCCAGTACAGCATCAACGTGCCCGCCGTGCTCGCCTCCGTCGTCCTCACCACGCTGCCCATCCTCATCCTGTACGTGGTGGGCCGCCGCCAGCTGCTGGCCGGTCTGACCGCCGGGTTCGGCAAGTGACCCCCGGGCTCACTCCTCCGGCGGCTCCGGCCGCGGCCAGGTGATGGCGGCGAACACCACCGAGCAGACCAGGAACCCGGCGCACACCGCCGTGAACCCCGCCCAGAACGAGCTGAGCGTGGTGCCCATGTCGATCCCCAGCAGCAGCGCCGCGACCAGGCCCGCCGCGAGGCCCCACGTCAGGCCGGGGACGTAGCGGGGAGGCTTGTGCGCCAGGGCTCCGGTCAGCGGCAGCAGCAGCGGGAGCAACGCGATGGCCCACCCGGTCCGTGGCTCGCCGAAGAGGGCGAGCCTGGCCGCGGAGACGACGGCCGACACGGCGATCGCCACGAGCGTCCAGATGACCAGCTTGACCGGGTGGTAGCGGAGGTTGTGCTCCCCGGAGACGTCGCCGAACATCCAGAAGGCGAGAAGCTCACCGATCATGTCGCCGATGTCCGGCTTATCATCCTCGGATCTCTTCTCCGGGTCCATCCGGTTCCTCCCTGCCGTAGCCGGGATCGACCGTAGCATCCGCCGGGCCCGGTGGCGCCGGCGTCGCGACTCCAGCTCTACGAGCCGGTCAGGGACCCAGCTCCAGGCGGATCGCGGCCGACTCGCGAAGCATGATCACCACACCCTTGCCGCGGACCCAGTCGTCGCCGATCAGGAAGTAGCGGCCGCCGGTGTGCAGCAACAGGCGCAGGCCGCTGTATCGATACGTGTAGGCGTCCTTGTCCGTGGAGCCGGGCAAGGTCGACTCCGCGCCCACCGCCAGGTTCAGCCGCCGCGTGCTGTACACGGTCACGCTCATCTGCTCGCCGGCGGTGAGCTTCATGGCCAGGGCGACGCCGTGGACGTGGGCGTAGTTGCCCGTGCCCCAGAACAGCATCGCGCACGCGATGACCGCGACGAACGTGTACAGCAGTGGCATACCGGTGCGCGGCGTGGCGCCGGGCAGGGTGTTGCGCAGGTGCGTGCCGTAAAGGGTGAGCAGGAGCCCGGCGCCGATGCTCAACGGCAGCGCGACGTACGCGAACTCGACCAGGGCGGCGACGAAGCCGAGCGCCCAGATCACCGCCGGGCACCACAGCCAGGCCACGGCCAGCGCCCGTAGCGCGTATCTGACCAGGCGGTCCGACTTTCCGTCGGTCCTGACGCGCGGGGCGAGGAGGTGGTCGAGCTGGAGCCAGAGCAGCCCGCTGACGCCGACGATCAGCACGAGGACCAGGACGGGGCCGACGCTGCGCAGCACGTAGTCGTTGGGCGACAGCGCGAGCACGCTCTGGTCGATGCCGAGTTCGTCGGCCTGCCACTCGCTGCGCTCCCAGCCGAAGTACACCAGCAGCGCGGTGAGGACGGTGACGTTGGCCAGCACGCCCAGCACCCAGCGCAGGACCGGATGCCCGGTGGAGCCCTCCTCGCCGGTGGCGTCCCCCTCGCCGGTGGCGATGAGATCGTCGGGCGGCGGAAGCTCGTCGTGCCGCGTCTCGGCGGGCTTTCTGCGGATGCCGGCGGTCGGCTCGCCGGTCATGGGCTGACCCCACCCTCGGCCGCCCCACCGCTCGCGCCGGCGGAATCCTCGCCGTCACCGGCGCTCGGCGTCTCGGCGGGATCCGGACTGGGCGTCTGCACCGGGGCAGGACTCTCCCCCGGATCAGGAGTCTCCACCGGGTCGGGCGTCTCAACGGGGTCCGGCGTCTCCTCAGGGCCTGACGTAGGAGGCGGAGCCGGCGGGCAGCTTCCGAAGGCCGACTTCGGCCGCTGCCTGATGACACTGGCCATCGCCCGGTACAGCTCGCAGGTCAACCACGTGTCCGAGCCTTGCCACGTCACCTTGGCGAACTCGGACCGGGCCGCCGCCAGATCCTTTCGGCACAGGTGCACCGCCGCCTGGAAGAGAGGTTTGTACGCGGGCGCCTCCAACGGCTGGTTGCCGTCGAGGGCTTCCTGAGCGCCGGAGCAGTCTCCCTCCATCAGCGCGTCGTAGGTCCGGCCCTCGGTGAGGTCCACCCTCGTATCGCCTTCGGGCAGGGAGAAGTGGTATTTGGTCTTCTGTTTCCCGGTGCCGGGCACCCGCTTCGACGTGGTCTCCCCGGGCTCCTCGGAAACCTCCGCCGCGCTGGGCCCCTCGAGGGCGCCGCTGCCACACGCGCCCGCGGCAAGGCATGCGGCGAGGGCGAAGGCGAACGTCCAGGTCTTCATGGCTTCCGAAGCTAGGCGGCCGAGCCCGGACGGTCGTGAGTATCCCCTTACTCAATTGGCAGCGAACCGCGCCCTCGACGGGTCACGCAGAGACCCCGGACGACCCGCCGATCGGTGCTGTAGGGCACCGCGGTCTCCAGGTGATCGTCTTGGACGGGGCTTCTGCTGCTCGCAAACGGGCCGGCCGGGCAGGAGACGCCCGAGAAGGGTCTTCCCCGCCACCGCGGCAAAACCCTTTGAGACCAGTGCTGTGATGCGAGAGGATCAGCAGCCGGATGACCCTCTTTCGTAACCGTGATTTCAATATCTTCCTGTCCGTGCAGGCGCTGTCGGTGGCCGGCGACTCGTTCTCGACGCTCGCCATCCCGCTGCTGATCCTGCACGCGACCGGCTCCGTCGTGCAGATGGGCGTCCTCACCGGTCTGTCCGGTGCCGCGTCACTCGTGGCAGGGGTGTTCGCCGGATACCTCGCCGATCGCCTGGACCGTCGCCGCCTGCTCATCGGCTGCGACCTCACCCGCGCCGCGCTCTACGGCGCCATCCCGATCGTCTGGATCTCCGGCCCGCAGATCTGGCTGCTGTACGTGATCGTCCCCCTGGGCGCCGCCCTCGGCATGTTGTTCCAGGTCACCTACGTCACGGTTGTGCCCAGCCTGGTCGAACCCGGTCAGATCACCCAGGCCAACGGCCGCCTGTACGCCATCTACGCCGCGGGCAGCATCGGTGGTCCCGCACTGGTCGGGGTGATCTCCAAGGCGTACGGCCCGGTGGTCGCGATCGGCATAGACGCCGTGACCTTCGTGGTGTCCGCGCTCGGCATCCTGCTGATCCGGCTACGCCCGGCCACAGTGCCAGAAGACCGGGGCGGCCTGCTCGAAGGTGCCAGGTTCCTGTGGCGGCAGCCGGTGCTGCGTTCACTGACGATCCTGCTGACCTTTTTCATCTTCCTGACCGCAGGGGTGGACGACATCGTCATCTACCACCTCAAGCACGACCTCGCCCAGAATGACGACGCCATCGGCCTGGTCCTGGCGTGCGCGGCCGTCGGCACCATCCTGGGCGCCCCGCTGATCGCCCGCATCCGCAAGGCGATCGGATTCGGTTACACCTGGGTGACCGCCACCACGTTGTCCGGCCTGGCGATGGGCTGTATCGGGCTGGCCACCGGCGTGCCTTCGATCGCCGTCCTCATGGCGCTGTTCGTGTTCGGTACGGCCGTCGCCGGAATCTGCTCCCAGTCCTTCCGCCAAGAGGTCACCCCCAGCCATCTCCTGGGCAGGGTCACCGCCGCCTTCTGGACCATCCACTACGCACTGGGCCCCGCCGGCGCCGCCCTGCTCACCCTCGGCGCCTCCCAACTCGGCGTCGCCACCATGGCGGTCATCGCCGGAGCGGGCTGCGTCCTGGTCTCATTGTCCGGCCTCCTCACCCCGATCCGCCGCCCCCTCCCGTCCGACTGAGGTGAGCCGGTCTCGACATGTTCCGACCCGTAGCCCCCGCGCGGAATTTCGCCGCGCCCGGGGCTCGGACAGTGCTCATGATTCACCTACAGTGCTCACGGAATCGCGGACCCTGCAGGTGCGGGCGCTATCGGTATGCGCTCGCCTGGAGGGTGTAGAGCTCGGCGTAGAGGCCGGCGAGCGACATCAGCGTGTCGTGGTCGCCCTGCTCGGTCACCTTGCCGTGGTCGAGGACATAGATGCGGTCGGCGTAGCGGACACTGGCCAGGCGGTGGGTGATGAGCAGCACCGTGCGGCCGTCGGCGTGGCTGCGGATGCGTTCGAACAACGCGTGTTCGGCGCGGGCGTCGAGGGCGGCGGTGGGTTCGTCGCAGATGAGCAGGTCGGCGTCGCGGTGGAAGCCGCGGGCCACGGCGATGCGCTGCCATTGGCCGCCGGACAACTCGTGGCCGTCCTTGAAGCGGCGGTCCAGCAGGGTGCGGTAGCCGTGCGGCAGGCCGGCGATGACCTCGTCCGCCCCGGCCACCGCCGCCGCCGAGTGCAGGACGGGCTCGCCTTTGTCGGTGCCCATGGTGATGTTGTAGCGGGCGGTGAGCGGCCAGCGGGTGTGGTCCTGGGCGATGACGGCGGTGCGCAGGCGCAGCTCTTCGGGGCTGACCTGGGTGAGGTCGGTGTCGTCCCAGAACACGGTGCCGGTGTCGGGTTCGTACAGGCCGGAGAGGATCTTGGCGAGGGTGGTCTTGCCCGAGCCGTTCTCGCCGACGAACGCGATGACCTCCCCTTGCTTGATCTCGACGGAGACCCCGCGCAGGGCGGGCTCCTCGGCACCCGGGTAGGTGAAGGTCACGTCCTGGGCCACGATGCGCTGGAAGCGAGCGGGGACGGCGGCCGGGCGGGGAGAGATGAGGCGGCGTTCGGCGTCGGCGCAGAACTCCAGGAAGTCGGTGAAGTAGAGGCCCTGTTCGTAGAGGCGGTTGGTGGCGTACATCAGGCTGCTCAGCGAGCCCTGGCCCGATCTGATGGCGAGGACCGCGGTGCCGGCCACGGCGAGGGCGATGGCGCCCATCGCCAGGAGCACGCCGAGGGCGACGTAGACCAGGGCGGTGCCGAGGCCGCCCAGCGCCTCGCCGACGAGCCTGGCGAACGTCTGGCGCCTGGCCAGCTTGAGCATGACGTCCTGCTCGGCCTTGGCGACCGCGTCGTACATGCGCAGCAGGAAGCCGCGCATCGTGAAGGAGCGGACCTCGGCCGCCGGCTCGCGGTCGGCGAGCAGCTCGCCGATGATCCACTTGCGGCGGCGGGCCGGGATGAGGCCGTACATCGTCGCGTACCGCATGCGCGCGCTGCGGACCGCCGCCCACGCGTCGGGCAGCACCGCCAGCAGGAGCAGCGGCAGCAGCACCGGGTGCAGCACGCCCAGCACCCCGGCCACCGCGGCGATCCCGACGGCGGCCGTGACCACGTCCACGGCGGCGGACACCACCCAGTCGGCCGTGGCCACACCACGGCCCTTGGCGCGTTCGAGGGCGTCGTGGAACTCGGGGTCGTCGTAGGAGACCAGCTCCACGCGGCTGGTCAGGCCGTAGAGCCGCTCCTCCGACAGCCGCGCGATCTGCGGGGTGAGGCGCGACTCGGCCCAGCCCGCGCCGGCCTGCGTCACCGTGCCCACCACGGCGGCCACACCGACCATGGCCAGGCTGGGCAGCGCGGCGACCACCCGGTCGGGGGTCGGGCCGTCGCTGAAGAGAGCGGTGAGCACGCCGGTGGTGGCGAGCAGCCCGAACGCGGTGAACACCCCGCCGAGCAGGTTGAGCGCGATCGTGGCCAGGGTGTCGCGCGGGCTGGCCGCCCAGGCCATGCGCATCGCATGGTTGATGAGCGAGGGCAGTCGTCTGGCGATGGTCAGGAAGCCGGCTTCGGCCACCTTGTCGCTGTGGGCATACCACTCAGGGAGGGAGATCTCGCCGAGTTCTAGAGGCTCATCTGGCATACCGAGAGTGTGCCCGTGAGCACCGACAGTTTCTCCGCCACAGGGTTCACCGGTATCGATGTAAATTTCACGGGTGTTTGACGAGCCGATTTGAACGTTGCAATACTCCCGTCCGAATCAGCCACCGTTTCCTGCATGATTAACCGATTCGCCATTTACGCATGCCCATATTTTCACCGGTCAAAGGCTTGATATGCAGTGAATCGTTTCACTCGATGGCGGACGGCGTACGGATTCGGGATCCAGGTGGTCACCCCCACCACAGGAGCGACGAATGGGAACCAGCAAGGGAAGGCGCCGCATCGGCCTCGTGGCCCGGCTCACCGCGATGGCCCTCGCCGCCACCGCGCTGTCCGCGCCCGCCCCCGCCTCGGCCCGAAGCAGCGCGCTGGCCTGCGGCGACGGCTCGGCCAACGCCGAGGCGGTGCTGAGCGGCAGCACGTGGACCGCCCGCAACGGCAGCAGGACCGTCTACACCGGCACCAGCATGCTGTCGGCCATGCAGAGCGCGGTGAACAGCCTCACGGCCGGGCGCACCTCCAAGCAGCGGGTCGTCGTGCGGGGCTCGGGCTCGATGAGCGCCGGGTCGCGGCTGTCCCTGCCCAGCTACACGGTGCTGGACGTCTGCGGCACCGTCAACGTGACCGGCTCGGGATCGGGCGACCAGGCCGTCGTGTACGCCAGGGGCGTGACGGACGTCGAGGTCCGGCACCTGACCGTCACCGGCGCCCCGCTCTACGGCATCTTCGTGCGCAACGGCGTCAACATCACCCTCGGCCAGATCGACATGCGCCTGTCCCGCGGCCTGGGCATCCGCATCGACAACCACGGCGACCGCAGCGTACGCACCAGGAACGTCAGGATCGACAACGTCCACGTCTCCGGCACCAGCACCCATGGCGTCGAGACGTACGGCGTCGACGGCCTCACGGTGGGCACCGTCGTGGCCCGCGACACCGGCCACTCCGGGTTGCTGCTGAACGACACCATCAACGCCACGGTGAACACGGTGGACGCCCAGGGCGCCGGCACCGGCACCGGCTACGCCGCCTTCCGCATGGCCAACAGGAACGGCCGGATCGGCAGCGGCTACCCCACCAACATCCGGGTCGGCCAGGTCATCGCGCGCGGCGGCGGGCGCGGCGTCTTCTGCGTGTCCGAGAGCGGCGGCGCGGTCATCGACCGGGTGGACATCGCGCAGACCGGCAACAACGCCATCCTGATCGAGAACTGCCACAACGTGAACATCGCCGCCCAGAGCGGCAGCGTGACCGGCCCCGGCGACATCCGGATCGCGGCCCGCTCGGAGTTCCCCAACACCTCGGACATCATCATCCAGAACCTGAGGGTGACGAACTCCGCCATCACGGAGAGCCCGTGCGGGGTCAACACCACGTTCAGGAACAACACCCTCGTCAACAGCAGGCAGAGCATCTGCTGATCGGCGAGGAGGCGGGGTCCATATCACCGCGATAGGGGCAATCTGACACGTCTCCGGGACGAGGGGGTGCGCATACCGTTGCAGCACCCCCCAACCCCCCGGAGGAGCACCGTGCCAAGACCTCTTCGTCTCGCGCTCTCCCTCGTCCTCACCCTCGCCTTCCTCCTGGTCACCGCCCCCGCCCAGGCCACCGCCCTGGTCACGGTGCTCAGGTACGACGCCTCCAGGGCGGCCGAGTTCACAGGGGCGGTGAACCAGGCGGCGCAGATCTGGAACTCCAGCGTCACCAACGTCCGGCTCGTCCAAGGCACGCCCGCGCACTTCGTGGTGTACGCCGACGACGGATGGCCCCGCGCCCTGCCCAGGAGCCTCGGCCGTGGCACGATCTGGATCGGCCGGCAGGCCACCGCCCAGGGATACGACCAGGTCCGCATCTCCACCCACGAGATCGGCCACATCCTGGGCCTGCCCGACCGGCGCACCGGCCGCTGCTCCGATCTGATGTCGGGGTCGAGCGCCGGCGTGGCCTGCACCAACCCGTACCCGAACGCGGCCGAGCGCGCCGAGGTCGACCGCAACTTCGCCGGCGGCACCCCGCAGGTGGAGTTCGACCGGCTCCACGTGGACCGCTGACCCCGCGCCCGCCTGCGGCGGATGCCGCCGCAGGCGGGCCGGACGCCTCAGCCGGCCGGTGGGATGCGGATGATGCGGTCGTCCGCCGCCACCGGGGTGCCACGCCCGTCGCGGTTGCTCGTCGTCACCCACAGCCAGCCGTCCGGCCCCACCGCGACCGCGCGCAGCCGCCCGTAGGCGCCCCGCAGCTCGGCGACCGGGGTCCCGGCCCCGCCGCCGGTCAGGGGCACAGTCCACAGCCGGGTGCCGCGCAGAGCGGCGGTGAACAGGGTGTCGTTGGCGTACGCGAGCCCGCTCGGCGACGCCTCGGCCGTCGACCAGGTGACGATCGGGTCGCGGAAGGACGGGTTGCCGCAGACGCCCTCGCACGTCGGCCAGCCGTAGTTGCCGCCCGCGACGATCTGGTTGATCTCGTCCCGGGCGTTCTGCCCCAGCTCGGCGGCGTACAGCCGGCCCTGCGCGTCCCAGGCCAGGCCCTGCACGTTGCGGTGCCCGTAGCTGTAGACCCGGGAGCCGGCGAACGGGTTGCCCGGCGGGATGCCGCCGTCGGGCGTCATGCGCAGGATCTTCCCCGCCGGGGTGCCGAGGTTCTGCGCGTTGGCGGTGTTGGCGGCGTCGCCGGTGGCGACGTACAGCAGGCCGTCGGGGCCGAAGGCGATGCGGCCGCCGTTGTGGATGGTGGACTTGGGAACGCCGGAGAAGACGACGTTCTGGGTCTGCGGCGCGCTCAGCCGGAACCGTACGAGCCGGTTGTCGCTGCTGCTGGTGAAGTAGGCGTACACCCATTGGTCCTGGGCGTACGTCGGAGAGACGGCGATGCCGAGCAGGCCGCCCTCGCCCGAGGCGGCGACGCCGTTGACGGTGGCCACCTGGACCGGTGCCTGCCCGGGGCGTACCCGGAGGATCCTGGCGGTGCCGCGCTCGGAGACCAGCGCGCTGCCGTCGGGCAGGAAGGCCAGCCCCCACGGCACCCGCAGGCCGGTCGTGGCCACCTGTGCGCGGGAGTAGTCGAAGCCGCCGATCGCCTGGGCGGCGGAGGGGCTCGTGACGACGAGCGCCGCAGCGGCTAATAAGAGGATCATGATCAGGGACGGTGTCGTTCGCACGCGCATGGCGGGCTCCTTGACAGAAATGTCGAGATCATCGTCAATGGCACCTTACGCCGGGTCCGCCCATTAGCGCGAACGGCCGATGAAAGTTTCACAGCGGCTTTACCAGTTGTGAAGGAGTGCAGATAATACAGCCAGGAAAGCGCTTTCCTGTCCTTTTGCTGGAGGCACCTGCGAAGCGGAGAAACCATGCCCTTGATGTCCTTACGCACCCCGCGGTGGACGGCCGCGCTCGTCGCGGCGGCCGTCCTCGTCATCCCGCCGATCGGCGCCGGCCCGGTCAACGCCACCGCCGCGACCACGGCGATGGCGGACGCGCCCACCGGGTTCGCCGCCGTCAACGCCATCGGCCAGAACGGCACCACGGGCGGCGCCGGCGGGCGCACGGTCACCGCGACCAACGCCGAGCAGTTCCTGGAGTACATCGACAGCCTCGAAACCCTGATCATCCGGGTCTCGGGCACGATCTCGATCACCAGCAAGCAGGGGGTGCGGCCCAACAAGACCATCGTCGGCGTCGGCACGTCAGGGCACATCACCGGTGGCGGCCTGGACTTCTACCGGTCGTACAACGTGATCGTGCGCAACCTCCGCTTCACCAACGCCGAGGACGACGCCGTCAACATCGGGCAGAACTCCCACCACATCTGGATCGACCACAACAGCTTCTCCGGCGCGGTGGACGGCTCGGTGGACATCGTGCGCGGCGCGGACTACGTGACCGTCTCGTGGAACCACTTCGACCACGCCGACAAATCCATGCTGATCAGCCACTCCGACGGCGCCGCCGGCACGGACGTCGGCCACCTCAAGGTGACCATCCACCACAATTTCTTCGACCACAGCCGCCAGCGGCATCCGCGCATCAGGTTCGGCGAGCCGGTGCACATCTACAACAACTACTACCTGGGCAACGACTTGTACGGCGTGGCCTCCACCGAGAACGCCGGCGCCGTCGTCGAGGGCAACTACTTCGAGAACGTGCCGCACCCGCTCTACTCGCGCAGCGGGTACGCCGACAGCGGCCCGGGCCGGGCCGTGCAGCGCAACAACATCTTCGTGAACTCCGGCGCCCCGGAGACCGCCGGCTCCGTCGTCGAGCCGAGCACCTACTACAGCTACACGGTCGATCCGCCGCAGGGCGTCCCGTCAGCGGTCCGCGCCGGCGCGGGCTTCGGCAAGATCACCCCCTGAGCGCTTCCAGCAGGCGGTCTGCCCCGGCGGCCGGCCGGGGCAGACCGGCCACCGGACCCGGTCGTGCCGCGGCTGCGTGACATCGGCATCCGGCATTGGGACCCTGATCGCTGATCAGCCCATCACCGCATCGAGCGCCGGGTCAGCCGCTCCCCCGGCCCAGTGGGCCGAACGCCACGTCCTTCTCCTGCCCCACGACCTGGCCCTGCTGGCCGTACGCGGTCACCGTGACCGGCGGAGAGTCCAAGATCGTGATCGGCTCGCCCGCCGCGTCCTCGCCACCTTCGGGATGCGGGACGGACCTCCCCGGCACCCGGGCGATGAAGAAGCCGTTGGCCATCCGCGCGTCGGTACGCCGCCCGTCCGCCCAGTCGATCTCGACCCGCCGCACGCCGGCGGCGACCCGGCCGACGACGATCCGGTAGACGTCGTCCTTCTGGATCCGGTTCGGCCCGACCGCGTACGAATGCATGTGCGAGGTGTAGGCATCCACCTGGAAGTCGCCCGGGAAACCGGCGAGGTCCCCCGGAGCCTTGAACCCCCAGTAGGTGAAAACCGCTCGCTCCGCGAAATCCTTTTGTGTGGTCGGCGTGCACAGGACGAAGCCGGAGTGGCTGCCGACCAGAGCGGTCGACCCGCCCTTGTCCCGGTACTCCACCAGCAGCCGGAAGTCCTTGACCGCACCGTGTTCGGGGAGGCGCCGGTTACCGTCCATGCTGTGGACGGGACCTCCGTTGGGCATGCACTCGCGCACGGCCTGCAACTGCTCGGGGGTGTTGTCCGGCAGTCCCGCCACCTCCGCCGCGGCGTCCGGGCCCGGACCGCCGGAGGGGACCACGATCACGGCCGCGATCACCGATGCGGCCGCGGCGAGCCCGGCGAGCCCGGCGAGCGACCACGACAGGCGCCGGCGCCGCAGCGAGCCGGTCCGCGCCTGCCTGGCGTAGGCGAGCGCGTCGACGGGCCTGGCCTCGTCCGCCATCAGCCTCAGTTCCTTGGAGATGCGCTCTTCGTCGATGGTCATCTCAGGCCTCCAGGGTGACGGTCTCGCCGACCAGCTCGCGCAGCCGGGCGACGGCTTGATGGGTCTGGCTGCGCACGGTCCCCACCGAGCAGCCCATGATCTTGGCGACCTCGGACTCCGACAAGTCCTCGTAGTAACGCAGCACCAGGACCGCCCTTTTGCGCGCCGGCAGCACCCGCAGCGCTTGGGCCAGGGTGATGCGCGTATCGACCTCGCGGGTCCGGTCATCCGCGGCCCGGTCAGGGGGCGTCTGGACCACGCGTTCGCGATCCCAGCGCGGACTTCGCCAGCGGCCGACCTGTTCGTGGTACATGACCCGGCGCACATACGCCTCCGGATTGTCGCGGATTCGCCGCCAGTGTCCGGCGGTCTTGGCCAGCGCCGTCTGGAGCAGGTCCTCGGCGGCGTGCTGATCGTTGGTCAGGACGTAGGCGAGCCTGATCAGGCTGTCGGAGCGGGTGGCGACGAACTCGGTGAAATCTCGCTGCTGGTCGGGGTGCAAAGGCTCTCCTCGGGTCTCTTCCCCTTAGATGGAGGCCGGCCCGTGAATCTATGGCGCCGCGACAGCCGCGGCGACCTCGGAGAGCGTTGCCACGTGGCGTCCGCACGGCAGGACGCGCGCGTGGCGTCCTGGGGGCGTACGGTGAGCGGGGCCGCGCAGAAGCAGACCTGACTGCTCACATTCGCACGAACCGGAACATGATGCGGATCACTTTCCGCAAACGTCAATAAATGTCCGGATTCTGTGACAGAACCGCTTGTCACAGCGGCGTCCGACCACCCCAAGAGGCTGCGTTTCCGCTGTTCAGAGCCCTGTATTGGACGAGCCGAACGGCCCTCACCCGGCTATTACGAGTGATCTGACTGTTATGTGGAGTCGTTTCCGACCGTTACATATTTGCATATATTCTGCGCCTTGATCGCCATCTCAACGTCAAAAGTTTTCGCGTCGTGAGACGGCTTTTGCGGGGTGCGCCTCTCCCAAGCTGAGGCGCCACCCCGGGCAAGCGCGAACGGAGAGTAATGGGCAAGTACCTGCTTCGCAGGTTGGCAATAAATGTGATCTTGGTTGCGGTCGCAGCCAGCCTCGCGTATATGCTCGCCGCCACCACCATGAACCCGCGAGCCGCGTACCAGGCCCGTCAGCCCCCCATCGCTGAATCGGTCATCGACGCCACGCTCGACGCCTACAACCTGAACGACAAGACCCCGGTGCTCCAGCGCTATGCGACCTGGGCGAAGGGCGTCGTCACGGGGGACTTCGGCAAGACCTGGAACGGTGGCTCGGTCAACGACGAGATGGGCCGCCGGGTCATGGTCAGCCTCCGACTGCTGCTCATCGGCACACTGCTGGGCTTCGCCCTCGGGGTGGCGTTAGGCGCGTTCTCGGCGGTGAGGCAGTACAAGATCAGCGACCGCTTCATCGGCGTCAGCTCCTTTGTGATCATGGCGATCCCGGTGTTCGTGCTGGCCACGGTGCTGGCCATCGCGACGTACAACGTGAACAGGGGGCTGGGGTTCACCCTGATCGAGTACACCGGCGAGTACAACCCGAAGCTGTCGGGCTGGGACCAGTTCGTCAACCGGCTGAACCACCTGATCCTGCCGACCATCTCGCTCAGCCTCGGCTCGACCGCCTTCTACAGCCGCATCCAGCGCAACATGATGCTCGACGTGCTCGGCCAGGACTTCGTCCGCACGGCCATGGCCAAGGGCCTGCGCCGCAGGACCGCGCTCACCAAGCACGCGCTGCGCACCGCGCTGATCCCGTCCGCCACGTACTTCGCCTTCGCGTTCGGAACGATGTTCACCGGGGCCATCTTCACCGAGAAGATCTTCGCCTGGCACGGCATGGGCGCCTGGCTGATCGACGCGATCAACGCCAACGACGTCAACTCCGTCGCCGCGGTGACCCTCTTCACCGCCGTATGCGTCCTTGCGGCCGCGTACCTGTCCGACCTCCTGGTCGCGGCCCTCGATCCTCGGGTGCGGGTGAGCTGAGATGCGCTCGAAAGTCGTCCTCAGGCGCCTGTTCCGCAACAAGCAGGCCCGATACGGCATCACCGCCCTGCTCCTGCTGGTCCTCCTGGCGTACGTCGGGCCGTACTTCGGCTCCTACGACTGGACCGACAAGGACTTCCTGGCCTTCATGTCGTCCCCCGACGCCGACCACTGGTGGGGCACCACCGCCATCGGCCAGGACATGTACGCCGTCACGCTCCGCGGCATGCAGAAGTCGATCATCATCGGCCTGCTGGTGGCGATCATCGCGACCGGCCTCGCCGCGATCGTCGGGGCGTTCGCCGGATATTTCGGCGGCTGGGTGGACAAGGTGCTCATGTGGGGCGTGGACCTGCTGCTCGTCCTCCCCAGCTTCCTGATCCTCGCGATCATCTCGCCGAGGTTGAAGGGCGGCTCCTGGCTCTGGTTCGTGGTGCTGCTCGCCGCGTTCACCTGGATGATCACCTCCAGGGTGGTCCGCAGCATGACGCTCTCACTCCGCGAGCGGGAGTACGTCCAGGCCGCCGTCTACATGGGCATCCCCCGCTGGAAGATCATCTTCCGGCACATCGTCCCCAACCTGTCCTCCTTGCTGATCATCGACGCCACGCTCAACGTCAGTGGCGCGATCATCGGCGAGGCGGCGCTGTCCTTCTTCGGGTTCGGCATCCAGCCGCCCGACGTCTCGCTCGGCACGCTGATCGCGGAGGGCTCGCGCAACGCCACCGGCTACCCGTGGCTGTTCGTCTTCCCGGCCGGCCTGCTGGTGGCCCTGGTGCTCGCCGTGAACCTGATCGGCGACGGCCTGCGTGACGCACTCGACCCGGGGAGCAACTCGTGAGCATCTTGGAGGTCAGGGACCTCACCGTCACCTTCCCCGGCGGCATCGAGGCCGTGCGCGGCGTCAGCTACGAGGTCGAGCGCGGCGAGGTGCTCGGCATCGTCGGCGAGTCCGGCTCCGGCAAGTCCGTCACCTCGCTCGCCGTCATGGGCCTGCTGCCGCGCAACGCCCAGGTCAGCGGCTCGGTCAAGCTGCACGGCCGCGAGCTGGTCGGCATGGACGAGAACGAGCTGATCAAGGAGCGCGGCAAGTCGATCAGCATGATCTTCCAGGATCCGCTGTCGGCGTTCACGCCGGTCTACACGATCGGCGACCAGATCGCCGAGGCGGTGCGCGTCCACCAGAAGATGGGCAAGGACAAGGCCGCCAAGCGCGCCGTCGAACTGCTCGACCTGGTCGGCATCCCCAACCCGAACCTGCGGGCCAAGGCGTTCCCGCACGAGTTCTCCGGTGGCATGCGCCAGCGCGCGATGATCGCCATGGCCGTCGCCAACGATCCCGACCTGCTGATCTGCGACGAGCCGACCACCGCGCTCGACGTGACCATCCAGGCACAGGTGCTGGAGGTGCTCAAGACCGCGCAGCGGGAGACGGGCGCCGGCATCGTGATGATCACCCACGACCTGGGCGTCATCGCAGGCATGGCGGACCGGGTGCTGGTCATGTACGCCGGCCGGCCGGTCGAGCAGGGTCCCGTGGACGACATCTACTACCGGCCGCGGATGCCGTACACGATGGGGCTGCTCGCCTCGATCCCCAGGGTCGACGGCGAGGAGGGGCCGCTGGTGCCCATCGAGGGCAACCCGCCCTCGCCGTCGGCGCTGCCGCCCGGGTGCCCGTTCGCGCCGCGCTGCCCGATGAAGGTCGACATGTGCGACGACGAGGAGCCGCCGCTGACCCCGTTCGGCGGCGGGCGCCACGTGGCCTGCATCCGCTCGCACGAGATCGAGCACAAGGGCCTGACCGGGACGGACGTGTTCCCTGTGCCGGTCATCCCGCCGAGCGACGTGGTACGCGTGCCGCGCGCCGAGCGCGCCACGGTGCTCGAGCTCGACAACATGATCAGGTACTACCCGCTGATGAAGGGCGCCGTCTTCAAGCGCCGCGTCGGCACCGTTCACGCGGTCGACGGCATCAGCTTGGACATCGCGGAAGGCGAGACGCTGGCTCTGGTCGGCGAGTCCGGCTGCGGCAAGACCACCACGCTGCAGCAGATCATGCAGCTGGCGCCGCCACAGGGCGGCCGGATCGTGGTGCTCGGCAAGGACAGCGCCAAGATCGACAAATCGGCCCGCAAGGCGCTCCGGCGCGACCTGCAGATCGTCTTCCAGGACCCGATGGCCGCGCTCGACCCGCGCATGCCCATCGGCGACATCATCGCCGAGCCGCTGCGCGCGCACGGCAGGAAGGACGTGCGCGCCCGGGTCGCCGAGTTGCTGGAGCTGGTCGGGCTGTCGCCCGAGCACGCCGAGCGCTACCCGCAGCAGTTCTCCGGCGGCCAGCGCCAGCGCATCGGCATCGCCCGCGCGCTCGCGCTGGAGCCGAAGCTGCTGGTGCTGGACGAGCCGGTGTCGGCGCTCGACGTCTCCATCCAGGCGGGTGTGATCAACCTGCTGGAGGAGCTGAAGAACCGGCTGGGCCTGTCGTACCTGTTCGTGGCCCACGACCTGGCCGTGGTCAGGCATCTCGCCGACCGCGTGGCCGTCATGTACCTGGGCAGGATCGCCGAGATCGGGACCGTCGAGAACGTCTACGACCGTCCCGCGCACCCGTACACGCAGGCGCTGCTGTCGGCGATCCCGCTGCCCGATCCCGAGATGGAGCGCACCCGCGTGCGGATCCTGCTCGAAGGCGACCTGCCCAGTCCGGCGGACCCGCCGTCTGGCTGCAGATTCCGCACCCGCTGCCCGAAGTTCGCCCTGCTCAGTGAGGCGGAGCGGCGGCGGTGTGTGGACGAGGAACCCTCGGTTGCCCGGCTCGCGAACGCCGTGGACCACGGCGCCGCCTGCCATTACGCGGAGGAGATCGAGGTCATCACGGCCTCGGAAAATCAGGAGGAAGAGTGAAGGTTCGATACCGTGCGGCGGCAGGACTCGCTGTCCTGGCGATGGCCGTGGCAGCCTGCGGCGGTGGCGGCAGCGAGGCCAAGAAGCCGAGCGCCGAGAATTCGCAGCAGGCCCAGCAGCAGATGGCGGAGACCCCGGCCATCAGCATCAACCCCGTCCCTTACGAGCAGGTCAAGGACGGCGGCACGCTGACGCTCACGGTCGGCCAGTGGCCGAGCCAGTGGAACGGCTACCACGTCGACGGCAACCAGGCGGACACGGCCGAGATGCTCGACGTGTTCATGCCTCAGCTGCTGATGGCGGACGCGGAGGCCAACTTCACGCCGAACAAGGACTACGTGACCGACGTCAAGAACGACATGTCGTCGGGCAAGCAGGTCGTCACTTACACGCTCAACGACAAGGCCACGTGGTCGGACGGCACGCCGATCACGTGGAAGGACCTCGAGGTCGCGTGGAAGACCAACAGCGGCAAGAACAAGGCGTACAAGCCGGCCTCCACGGACGGCTGGGACAAGATCGAGTCGGTCGAGAAGGGCGACTCGGACAAGGTCGCCGTCATCACCTTCGCCAAGCCGTACCGGGACTGGCAGGCCATGTTCAACCGGACCACCTCGCACCTCATGGCGGCCAAGTACGTCGAGACGCCCGAGCAGTTCGACAAGGGGTACCTGCAGAAGCTCCCCGCCACCGCGGGCCCCTTCAAGGTGGAGAAGCTCGACGAGGGCACCAAGACGCTCACGCTCGTGCGTGACGACAAGTGGTGGGGCAGGAAGCCCAAGCTCGACAAGATCATCTTCCGGGCGATCGAGTCGCCGGCCGCGCAGGTGAACGCCTTCGCCAACGGCGAGATCGACGCCGTGGAGATCCCGTCGGGCTCCCCGGCCGAGCTGAAGCGGGCCAAGGAGGTCCCCGGCGCGGAGATCCGCAAGGCGCTCAGCCCGAACTGGCGGCACATCAACGTCAACAACCAGAGCGAGTTCCTGAAGGACAAGTCGGTCCGGCAGGCCGTCCAGTACGCGATCAACCGTGACGTGATCACGCAGTCCGACCTCAAGGACATGGACTGGCCGATCCAGACGCTCGGCAACCACGTCTTCATGAACAACCACAAGGGCTACGTCGACAACTCCGGCGACCTCGGCAAGTACAACCTGGAGAAGGCCAAGCAGCTCCTGGACGCGGCCGGCTGGAAGCAGGAGGGCGAGTACCGCAAGAAGGACGGCAAGGAGTTCGCGCTGAGCTTCGTCATCCCGACGGGCACGCCGGTCTCGCAGACGGAGGGTGAGCTCACCCAGGCCATGCTCAAGGAGGCCGGGATCAAGGTCACGATCCGCCCCGTCCCTGTCGACAAGTTCTTCAACGACTACATCATCAAGGGCGACTTCGACCTGGTGCCGTTCTCGTGGATCGGCAACCCGCTGCCGATCGGCAACCTGAAGCAGATCTACTACACCGGCTCGGAGAGCAACTTCCCGAAGGGCAGCGACCCGGCCGTCGACGCGGCCATCCAGGCCGCGGTGGACGAGATGGACCCGGCCAAGGCCATCGAGAAGGCCAACGCCGCGGACAAGCTGGTCTGGGACATGGTGCACACCATCCCGCTGTACCAGCGTCCTGACATCTACGGTGTCAAGAAGACGCTCGCCAACTTCGGCTCTCGCGGCTACGCGTTCTACGACTTCACCCAGATCGGCTTCACCGGCTGATCTCCGCGTAGGTGACCGAAACCCCCGGCCGGAACACCGGCCGGGGGTTTCGTCGTCAACGGGGGGTCTGCGACGGATCGCCGCAGAGGCCGGCCGCTTCCTGAAGGCACTCAGGCCCTGATCAGCCGTGCGAGTCGGCCGACGAGCTCTTGAACGTGGAGAAACAGGACGGGCCGTTCGGGCCACCGATGCGGACCGAGTCGAAGAAGTCGCGGAACGAGATGTAGAAGTTGCCCTTGTCGCGGGGGCGGGTCACCGCCGTGCAACCGCCGTAATCCGCTTCCGAGTAGAGGTGGATGTAGGAGTCCGTACGGTTCCAGTCGGACTTGGCGCGGTCGGCCATGCCCAGGACGGCGAGGTCCGGGGTGTCGTTCTGGATCTCGATGATGTCTCCCGTGCCGTCGAGACCGGAGAACATGCAGTAGTAGCCGTCGCGGCAGCGGTCGTAGCCGTCGGCGGCCTGGGCGGGAGCGCTCATCAGTGTGGTCAGCGCGGCGGCCGCTATGGGTAACGCCAGCATGTGAAGCTTCTTGCCCAAGATTCCTCCATTGGCGAAACTTTCTTTCGACCGACGATACATGGCGCGATCTTGCCGGGAAAGGGGGTGAGCCGCTTACGGCATCCACTTGCCGCCGGCGACGTCGATCGTGAGGCCGGTGAGCCAGGAAGAGGCGTCGGAGGCGAGGAAGGCCGTCACGTTGGCCACGTCGAGCGGCGTGCCGAGCCGTCCCAGCGGGTGCTCGGCCAGCATGCGCTCCTTGAACTCCGCAGGCATCCGCTCCTCCAGCCGGTCCGTCATGATCGTCGAGGGGGCGACGGTGTTGACGCGGATGCCGGCCGGGCCGAGCTCGTGCGCCAGTTGCCTGGTCAGCGCGATGATTCCGGCCTTGGCGGCGGTGTAGGCCACGGAGGCGGGCGTCGGGGTGCGGGCGGCCAGCGACGACATCGTGATGATCGAACCGCCGCGGCGCTCCCTCATGCCCGGCAGAAAGCTCTTGATCACCAGAAACGTCGAGGTCAGGTTGGCCTGCACGGTGGCGTGCCAGTCCTCCTCGCTCATCTGGTCGATCGGCCGCGGCCTGCCGGTCCCGCCGCCCGCGAAGATCGCCAGCAGGTCGACGGGGCCCAGCCGCCGCTCGATCTCCTCGCGCATCGCCTCGACGGCGGCGAAGTTCGTGGCGTCGGCGGCCACGCCGATCGTCGCGCCGCCGACGGCCTTCACGACGGCCTCGACGGCGCCCGGGTCGCGGCCGTTGACGACGACCTTCATGCCCTGCCCGGCCAGCACCCTGGCGGTCTCCCTGCCGATGCCCCCGGAACCACCAGTGATCAGCGCTACCTTGCCCTGCAGATCCGGATACATCATCGCCGCCTGCGCCCCTTCGAGAGTCGATCTCCGTCTCCGATGGCTCCACCTTGCCTGAGGCGAGGGGCTCAGGGCGTCAGGCGCGAGGCTCGATCCGGACTACGTCCTCAGGAGTACGGCATGGGCACTCGGCGTACAGCTTCGCGAGCACCTCGACCAGCGTCGCCGAGGTGTGGATCAGTCCCAGCGCCCTCGTCATGAACCACACTTCATCGGATGAAATCTCAGCTTCATCTGATGAAACACTATGAAATATCAGACTCGCGCGCTAGCGTGCGATCGTGGCAATCGATCCTCAGCGGGACGCCGCCCGGCACGTCCAGGTGGTCCAGGCCCTCGGCGCCCGCATCGTCGGCGGCTCGCTCGCTCCCGGCACCTCCATCCCCATCGAGGAGGACCTCGTCGGCGAGCTGGGCGTGGGCCGTTCGGCCGTACGGGAGGGCGTCAAGGTCCTGGCCGGCAAGGGCCTGCTGGAGACCAGGAGGAGCGCGGGCACCATCGTGCGCCCCCGCGAATCCTGGAACCTGCTCGACGCCGACGTGCTGAGCTGGCGCTTCGAGCCGGAGCCGCGGCCCGGCGACATCCGGGTGCTGGCCGACCTGCGGGTCGCGCTGGAGCCCGGGGCGGCCAGGGTGGCGGCCGAGCGGGCGGACGCCGCCGCGGTGCGCCGCGTCGACGAGGCCCTGGCCGCGCTGTACGCCACCGCCGACGACCCCGAACCGTTCATCGAGGCCGACCTGGCCTTCCACAAGGCGGTGTTCGCCGCGGCGGACAACGACCTGCTCCTCTACATCTACGACATGATCAGCATCGCCCTGCGGTCCGTGCGTCAGGTGCACACCCGCTCGGTGGCGCACAACAAGGAAACGCTGCCCGGCCACGAGCGCGTGGCACTGGCGATCAGGCGCCGTCACCACCGCAAGGCCGAGGAGGCCATGCGCGAGGTGGTCGAGGTCGCCCGCGCCGACGCCGAGCAGCACATCCGCCTCTGCTGCTAGGAGCCATCACTTGGACGTCCTGCTCGACGTCGACGGCCCGGTGGCCGTCGTGACACTCAACAGACCCGCCAAGCTCAACGCCATCACCCCCGGCATGGCCGCCGCGCTGCGCGCCTGCCTGGACCGGATCGACGACGACCCCGCCATCCGGGTGGCCGTGCTCACGGGCGCGGGTGAGCGCTCGTTCTGCGTGGGCAGCGACATCCGGGAGCTCGACGAGTACGCCACGCCGTGGGAGTTCCGCAACCGCGGCGACTACGGCGACGCGGTCCGCGCGCTGCGCAAGCCGATCGTCGCGGCGGTCAACGGCTACGCCTACGGCGGCGGCCTGGAGCTGGCCATGGCCTGCGACATCCGGCTGGCCGCCGGCACGGCCACGTTCGCCGCGCCCGAGATCAAGCTCGGCTGGATCGGCGGCAGCGGCCAGTCGGCGTTGCTGGCCCATTCGGTCGGCCCGGGCAACGCGGCCACCATGCTGCTCACCGGCGACCCCATCGACGCCGACCGCGCGCGGCAATGGGGCCTGGTCACCGACGTGTTCCCCCAGGAGGAGCTCATGCCCGCCGCCCGGGAGCTGGCCGGCCGGATCGCCGCCCGGCCGCCGATCGCCGCGCAGACCGCCAAGGCCAACCTGAAGGCGGCCTACTCGATGCCGCTCGACCAGGCCATCCAGTACGAGCGCGACCTGCAGACCGTCTGCTTCGCCACCGCCGACGCCGCCGAGGGCAGGGCCGCGTTCGCCGCCCGGCGCGAGCCCGTCTTCGAGGGGCGTTGATGGGGGTCCTGGACGGCTACCGCGTGATCGACCTGTCCATCGCGATGGCCGGCCCGCTGGCCGCCATGCGGCTCGGCGACCTGGGCGCGGACGTGGTGAAGGTGGAGCCGGTGACCGGCGAGTGGCAGCGGCACGCCCCCGCGGGAGGCGCCACGGGCAACCAGGTGAACGCCTCGTTCCTGTCGCTCAACCGCAACAAGCGCAGCCTGGCGGTGAACCTCAAGTCCGACGAGGGCCGCGACATCGTGCACAGGCTCGCCGCGACGGCGGACGTGTTCCTGCAGAACTACCGTCCCGGCGTGGCCGAGCGGCTCGGCATGGACCACGCCACGATCAGCGGGCTCAACCCGCGCATCGTGTACGTCTCCATGTCCGGCTACGGCGAGACCGGCCCCTACCAGTCGCGCCCCGGCCAGGACCTGCTGCTGCAGGCCATGAGCGGCGCCATGCTCAGCACCGGCCGCGAGGGCGACCCGCCCGCGCCCGCGGGCACGTACGCCATCGACGCCATCACCGCCTACAGCGCCTTCGAGGGCGCGCTGGCCGCGCTGCTGCACCGCGAGCGCACCGGCGAGGGCCAGCGGGTGAGCGTCAACATGCTGGACGCGGCCATCGCCGTGCAGATGCAGGAGCTGTCGATCTTCACGGTGGGCAAGGTGCCGCAGCGGCGCGGGCGCGAGCCGCACGGCCACACCTACATCCGGGCGCCGTACGGCGTGTTCGCCACCAAGGACGGTTATCTCGCGCTCGGCATGCCCCGGCTGGACGCGCTGGCGGTCGCGCTCGACCTGCCCGAGCTGGCCGGCATGGACGGCGACGCCGACGGCCACACCAGGCGCGACGAGATCACCGCGATCGTGGCGCGCCGCCTGCCGGACCGCACCACGGCCGAGTGGCTGGACATCTGCGCCCGCCACGACCTGTGGGCGGGCCCCGTGTACGGCTACGCCGAACTGGTGGCCGACCCGCAGGTCCAGCACAACGGCTCGTTCGTCACCTACGAGCACCGCACCGAGGGCACGGTCACCACGCCCGGCTTCCCGTACGGCCTCAGCGCCGCCCCGCCATCGGTGCGCAGGGGCGCGCCGCTGGTCGGCGAGCACACGCGCGAGCTGCTCGGCGAGCTCGGCTACCCGGCCGAGCGGACCGCCGAGCTGGTGGCGAAGGGCGTGCTGGCATGCGCGGACTGACCTGGGACCACCCGCGCGGGTACGCCCCGCTCGACGAACTGACCAGGCTCGACCAGGCCGGGCGGAACCCCTACGGGGAGGTGCCGGAGCCGATCGAATGGGATCGGCAGCCGCTCGAGGGGTTCGAGTCGGAGCCGATCGCGAAGCTGTGCGAGACGTACGACGTGCTCGTGATCGATCACCCCGGGCTGGGCGCGGCCACGGACGCGCTGGTGCCGATGGAGGAGTTGTTAGAGCCGGACGAGATGAGCGGCCCGCGCTTCGTCGGCCGCACTTGTGAGAGCTACCGCCTGGACGGCCGCCAGTGGGCGCTGCCGCTCGACGCCGCCACGCAGGTCGCCGCCGCCCGCCCCGGGGTCATGGTGCCGGGGACGTGGCCGGAGGTGGCGGAGTTCGCGCGGGGCACGCGGATGGCGTTGTGCCTGGGCGGGCCGCACGCGTTCCTGATGTTCTGCGCGCTGTGCTCGGGCGACTTCCTCGACCCCGCAGAAGGGGCCCGGGCGCTGGAGCTCATGGCCGAGCTGCTGGCGCTGGCGGACCCGGAGGTATCGCTGCGCAACCCGATCGGCGTGCTCGACGCCCTGGCGGCCGGCGGGCCGGAGTTCTGCCCGCTGGTGTACGGCTACCTCACCTATCCGCTGTCCTTTTCGGACGCGCCCGCCTGGCCGGGCCGGGTGCCGGGGAGCGTGCTCGGCGGCACCGGGCTCGCCGTCTCCAGGCGGCGCATCGGCGCGGTCCGCGACGCCGTCCGCGCCCACCTGCGGCGTCTGGTGTCGGAGCCGGTCCAGACGAAGCTGTTCCCGGCCTCCGGCGGCCAGCCCGCGGCCCGCGCGGCCTGGGCCTCCGCCACCACGGTCAGCACCATGGAGGCCGCCTGGATCAGGCCGCGCTTCCCCGGCTACATCACCCTGCAGGACCGGTCCTCCGCGCTGATCCGCGAGGGGCTGCTCGCCCGCGTACCCGCCCGCGACCTGCTCGGGGACCTGCACAAGGAATGGAGGAGGCAATGACCACGGCGCTCGTCACAGGCGCCGCCGGCGCGCTCGGCAAGGCGATCGTCGGCCGCCTGACCGCCGACGGCCACCAGGTGGCGGCACTCGACCTCGAACCCGGCTCACTCGAAGGCGCCCTCAGCCTGAAGACCGACCTGCGCGACCCGGCCGCCATCGAGGCGGCGTTCGCGGAGACGGCCGCGCGGCTCGGCCCGGTCGGCATCCTCGTCAACAACGCGGCCATCTACCCCAGCCGGCCCTTCTTGGAGGTGCCGCTGGCCGAGTACGACGACGTGCACGCGGTCAACCAGCGTGCCTACTGGCTGGCCGCGCAGCACGCCGCCAGGCAGATGACCGGCGGCGGCGCGATCGTCAACATCGCCTCGATCACCATGCACGGCGGCTGGCCCGACCTGGCCGCCTACGTCGCCACCAAGGGCGCCGCGGCCGCGCTGACCAGGGCGCTGGCCCGCGAGCTCGGCCCCCGCGAGATCCGCGTCAACTGCGTCTCGCCGGGCGCGTTCCCCACGGCAGCCGAGGAGATCCATCCGGATCCGGAGGCGTACAACCGGTTCGTCCTGGAGCGGCAGTCGCTGCAGCGGCGCGGCACGCCGGAGGAACTGGCCGCCGTGGTGTCGTTCCTGTCCGGGCCGGACTCCTCGTTCGTCACGGGCCAGACCATCGAAGTCAACGGAGGGTGGGTGATGGCATGACGCCGGACCGCAGGCGGCTGGCCGAGCTGACGGGTGACCTGAGCGCGGCCGGCGGGGTGCGCCTGGTGACGCTCGGCGACGGCCTCGAGCGCGGCATCAGGACCCTGGAGTTCCGCACCGGGTCGGGGCTGGCCTTCGACGTGCTGGTCGACCGGTGTATGGACATCGGGCACGCCGAGCACTCCGGGCGCGCCTTCGGCTGGCGCTCCCCCACCGGCTTCCGCCATCCGGGGCTGCACGAGAACGCCGACGAGGACGGCCTGTCCTGGCTGCGCTCGTTCTCCGGCCTCATCGTCACGGCCGGGCTCGACCACACGCTCTTCGGCGGCGAGGTGCCCGCCGACGCCTACCGTTATCCGCCCCGCGACTCCGTGCGGCACGGCCTGCACGGCCGCACGGGCAACATCCCCGCCCGGCTGACCGGGTACGGCGAGCACTGGGACGGCGACCGCTGCGTCCTGTGGGCCGAGGGCGAGGTGCGGCAGGCCGCGGTGTTCGCGGAGAACCTGCGCCTGGTCCGCCGCGTCGAAGCGGACCTGGGCGGCAATGAGATCCGGCTGGTCGACACCGTCACGAACGCGGGGTTCGAGCCGACGCCGCACATGTACCTCTACCACATCAACCTGGGCTGGCCGCTGCTCGACGAGGGCGCCAGGTTCGAGGCCGACATCCGCGAGACCCTCTGGCAGAGCGACAGCGTGGCCGAGCAGAAGGCCGACCACATCACCTTCCCCGGGCCTGTGCCGGGATTCGTGGAGCAGGTGTACGAGCACGCGCTGGTCCCCGGGGACGACGGCCGGCACCGGGTGGCGGTGGTCAACGACCGGCTCGGCATGAAGGTCAGCGTGGAGTGGCCCGCGCAGGAGTTCCCGTACTTCTTCGAGTGGCTCAACCTGCGCTCGGGCAACTACGCGGTTGGGTTGGAGCCGTCCACCCACCACGTCTCCGGCGACGCGGCGGCCCGGCAGGACGGCAGCATGATCTGGCTCGGGCCGCTGGAGTCGCGGGTGTACCACACGACGTTCCGTGTCGCGGTCAGCTGATGCGGTAGGCGCGGCGGGCCGTGCCGGCGAAGACCTCGGCCCGCTCGCCTTCCGTCAGCTCCGCGCAGAGCTCTCCGGCTGCCGCGGCGACCCGCTCGTATTCGGCCGCGAGCAGGCAGACCGGCCAGTCGGAGCCGAACATCACCCGCTCGGGCCCGAACGCGTCCAGTACGGTCTCCGCGTACGGCCGCAGGTCGGCGACCTGCCACGCCGCCCAGTCGGCCTCGGTGACCATGCCGGACAGCTTGCAGTAGACGTTGGGGTGCGCGGCCAGCTCCCTGATCCGGCTCCGCCACGGCTCCTGCTCCCCGGAGGCGATCGGCGGCTTGGACAGGTGGTCGAGCACGAACGTCAGCTCCGGCATGGCCCGCACGGTGTCGATGGCGGCGGGCAGCTGGTGCGGCAGCGTGAGCAGGTCGTACGCCAGCCCGGCGGCGGCCACCGCGGCGAGCCCCCGTCGCACGTCGGGGCGGGTGAGCCAGTCCGGGTCGGGCTCGGACTGCACGCCGTGGCGCACGCCGACCAGTCCGCCGGGCAGCCCGGCGAGGGTGTCGGCGGCGTCGGGCGCGGTCAGGTCGATCCACCCGACGACGCCCGCGACCAGGTCGGAGCTCGCGGCCAGGGCCAGGAACTCCCGCGTCTCGTCCAGGTCGGACAGCACCTGCACGAGCACGGTGCGGGTCACCCCTGCCGCGGCGGCGGGCCCGGCGAGGTCGTCGAGGGTGAAGGTGCGGCGGATGGGCGCCATCGGTTCGGGGTCGAGCCAGGCGTGCGAGCGGGCGGCGAGGTCCCAGACGTGGTGGTGCGCGTCGATGCGGTCCATGAGTTATCGAGCTCCAGGGGGAGATCATTTGCCGACCCGAAACCTAGCAGACCTCCCATGTCCCGGCCAGTCGATCGCTAATTGACGACAGGTCTGGACAGAAGACGACATATTCGCGTAGATATACGTCCTACGTATCTCACGGCAAACATCCGCGTAAACCTCTCGCGTCCGATGTCCCCGCAGCTCGAGCGGGTCCGACCTTGTTGACGACGCGATCGTCTCATCGCTCTCGCGGCCTCCCGCATGTGTTCTGGAACAGGAGTACACCGTGATCAACGACGGCTACACACGAAGGGGCGTGCTCGCGACCGGGTTAGGCGCCGCCGCCGGATCCCTGCTCGCGACCGGCGTCACCGCGGCCCCCGCGCGGGCGGGCACCCAGGGGAACCCGCTCACCCTCTGGTACACCCGCCCGGCCGCGGCCTGGCTGGAGGCGCTGCCGGTGGGCTGCGGACGGCTCGGCGCCATGGTGTTCGGCGGCGTGGCCACCGAGCGGCTGCAGCTCAACGAGGACAGCGTCTGGGCCGGCGGGCCGCACGACTACGACAACCCCGAGGCCCTGGCCGCGCTCCCCGAGATCAGGCGGCTGGTCTGGGAGGACAAGTGGCAGGCGGCGCAGAACCTGGCCGATCGGAAGTTCCTCGGCAAGCCCAGCGAGCAGGCGCCGTACCAGGTGCTCGGCGACCTGACGCTGACGTTGCCCGGCTCGGCCGAGTTCACGGAGTACCGTCGCGAGCTGGACCTGACGCGGGCCGTCACCACCGTCACCTACGTCCGCGACGGCGTGCGCCACACCCGCGAGGTCTTCGCCAGCAACCCCGACCAGGTCATCGTCATGCGGCTGGCGGCCGACAAGCCGGGCGCGGTGACCTTCCAGGCGGCCTTCTCCAGCCCGCAGACCTCCAGCGGCTCGGGGGCCGGGCCGGACACGATCGCCCTCGACGGGATCAGCGGCGACACCCAGGGGCTGAAGGGCGAGGTCCGCTTCCGCGCGCTGGCCAAGGCGCGGGCGAAGGGCGGCGCGGTCCGCACGGACGGCGGCACGCTGGTCGTCGAGGGCGCCGACGAGGTCACGCTGCTGATCTCCATGGGCTCCAGCTACCGCAGTTACCAGGACGTGGGCGGCGACCCGGCAGAGGTGGCCGGGCGGCATCTCCTGCGGGCGAGCGGGCAGCCGTACGAGGTGCTGCTGCGCAAGCACGTACGCGACTACCAGCGGCTGTTCGGGCGCGTCGAGATCGACCTCGGCACTTCGGAGGCGGTCGCGCTGCCGACCGACGAGCGCATCGCGCGCAAGCAGCTCGACACCGACCCGCAGCTGGCCGCCCTGTACTTCCAGTTCGGCCGCTACCTGCTGATCTCCTGCTCGCGCTCCCCCGGGTACGCCGCCAACCTGCAGGGCATCTGGAACGACTCCCTCACGCCCGCGTGGGAGTCGAAGTACACCATCAACATCAACTGCGAGATGAACTACTGGCCGGCCGGACCGGCCAACATCATCGAGTGCATGGACCCGCTGTTCGACCTGATCAAGGACCTGTCGGAGACGGGTGCCAGGACGGCACGGGCGCAGTACGGCGCGGGCGGCTGGGTCGCGCACCACAACACCGACGGTTGGCGCGGCACGGCCCCCGTCGACTTCGCCTTCTACGGCGTGTGGCCGACCGGTGGCGCGTGGCTGTGCCTGACGCTGTGGGAGCACTATCTCTACACCGGCGACGAGCGGCGGCTGCGCGAGCACTTCCCGCTGATCAAGGGCTCGGTGCAGTTCTTCCTCGACACGCTGCAGACCGATCCCAGGACGGGTTGTCTGGTGACCAACCCGTCGCACTCGCCCGAGGTGGGCCACCACGAGGACGGCGGCGAGAACGTCAGCATCTGCGCCGGTCCGACCATGGACATGCAGATCCTGCGGGACCTGTTCGGGGCGTTCGCGGAGGCGTCGGAGATCCTCGGGCAGGAGGATGAGATGCGGGCGAAGGTACGAGAGGCCCGCGCCCGGCTCGTGCCCAACCAGATCGGGCATCTGGGGCAGATCCAGGAATGGCAGGAGGACTACCGGGGCGACGCGGCGCTGTCGCGCAGCCGGCACATCTCGCACCTGTGGGGGCTGTTCCCCAGCCACCAGATCGACCCGCGCCTGTCTCCTGAGCTGGCGGCCGCGGCTCGCCGGACGCTCGAGCTGCGGGGCGAGGCGGGGGCCGGGTGGTCGCTGGCCTGGAAGATCAACTTCTGGGCGCGGCTGCTGGACGCGCCGCAGGCGTACAAGCGGCTGTCGAACCTGCTGCTGCCCGCGCGGACCGCGCCGAACATGTTCGACCTGCATCCGCCGTTCCAGATCGACGGCAACTTCGGCGGCACGTCGGGGATCACGGAGATGCTGCTGCAGAGCCACGCCGACCAGGTCCATCTCCTGCCCGCCCTGCCCGCGGCCTGGCCCGCGGGGTCGTATCACGGGCTGCGGGCGCGCGGCGGGTTCGAGGTGTCCGTGGAATGGGCGGCGGGGTCGTTGGTGCGCGGGCGGATCCGCTCGGACCTGGGCCGCAAGCTCACGCTGCGCACGGCGAAACCGGTCACGGTCACGGATCGCGGGCGTCCGGTCAAGGTGGAGCGGCCGGAGGCCGGGGTGCTGGTGTTCGACACCCGCCGCGGCGCGACCTACGACGTGACCCCCTCCCCCTGACGGTGGCCCCCGCGCCGGTCCCGCCGCGCCCCGGCCCTCCAGCCGGCAGGCGCGGCGGGCAGCGGGCTACTGCGGTGCCCCCGCGGGGTCCGGGCGGGTGCGGGGCCGGGTGCGGGAGGCTTCGCCGCGGGCGTGGGCGGCGAACAGGCGGGCCGCTTCGTCCGGGTCCCCCGACGCCAGCGCCGCCACCAGGTCGTCGTGGTGCCCCGCCATCGCCGTCCAGTCCCCGTCGTACAGCGGGTTGCCCACTACGTGCAGGCTCCACAGGTTCGACTCGATCGTCCGCCACAACCGCAGCAGGAAGGAGTTGCCGCAGGCCGCGCACACTCGCCGATGGAAGGTCAGGTCCGCGTCCCTGAAGGCGCCGATGTCACCGTCATGAGCCGCCTGCCGCATCGCCAGCACGTCGGCCGAGAGCTGCCGGAGCGTCTCGGGCTGGATGCGGGCGGCCGCACCCCGTGCGGCATACTCCTCCAGCAGCACCCTGATGTCGCGCACCTCCCGGGCCTGCTCATCGGAGATCTCCGCGACGTAGCTGCCCCGGTTGGGATAGGAGATGACGAGCCCCTCGTGCGCCAACCGCTTGATCGCCTCCCTGGCCGGGGCCTGGCTGGTGCCGACCCGCCGGGCGATCTCGGCCTCCACCAGGCGCTGCCCCGCCACCAGCTCACCCGACACGATCCAGCCGCGCAGCAGCGCGTAGACCCGGTCGGACAGCAGCTCTCTGGGCAGCAGGCGGTCCGCCGGCGGCGCGACCTGCTGTTCCTGCCAGATGCGCGCCACCGTCGACTGCGACAGCCCGAGTTGCCTGGCCATCGTGCGGGTGGACGGCACGGCGGGGCCGCCGGCCGCGGCGGCGATCACCCGTTCGGCCTCCTGCCGCTCCGCGCTGCGCGGGCGCCCCGGGCGGGGCGCGTCCGACAGCCCGTCCAGGCCGCGCTCCACGAAGCGGGCGCGCCACTTCGCCACCGTCGCGGGGCTCACCCCCAGCCGCGTGGCGATCTCCTTGCGGGGCAGCCCGTCGGCGCAGGCCAGCACGATCCTGCTGCGCAGCGCCAGCCCTTCGCCCGGCTCCTCCGCGTACGCCTTCAGCGCGGACAGCTCCTCCGCGCTCAGCTCCAGCCGCTTGTCGTCCTCGCGTCCAAGTCCAGCCACTCGCCCACCTTAACGTATTTATGACTCAGTCATCCGCCGGATACGGATTTGTAGCGGGGCAAAACCCCTTGACTGCCCCCAGTTACCAACATATTAAATAATCGCTAATCGAGTACGACCCATTAAAAGGCGTCGCAGATCTCGCCCCCTTGGAGGTGCGATGCGTTCCCCCCGTCCATCCCTCGTACTGTCCGCCATCGGATCCCTGGTCCTGCTCACCGGCTGTGGCGGGGGCGGCTTCGCCGGCGACTCCCGAGCCCAGCAGAGCGAGGGCGGCCAGGTCACGGTCAGGATGCTGGTCAACATCAGCCCGAATCTCACCCAGGCCTACTGGGACGGGCTGGTCAAGCCGTTCGAGCAGGCCAACCCCGGCATCGACGTCAAGATCGAGGCCCCCACCGGCAAGGGGGTGGCCGACACGTTGCCGCAGCAGCTCGCCGCCGGGAACGCGCCGGACGTGGTGGAGACGCTGATGGCCGACGAGACGCTGGCCAAGCAGATGCTCGACCTGACCGACCAGCCGTGGGCCAAGGACACGCCGCTGGCCGAGCAGGCGAAGCTGGGCGGCAGGATCTACTCGGTCGGCGTCGGCGTGCAGGCGCAGTCGCTGGTCTTCTACAACAAGAGCGCGTTCGACAAGGCCGGGATCGGCAAGCCGCCGACCACGTTCGACGAGCTCGACGCGGCGATGGCCAGACTCAAGGACGCCGGGTTCCTGCCGTTGCAGACCGGCGGCGACTTCCTCACCGGGCTGCAGCTGCTGCAGCTGTCCAACCCGTCCCGCGCGCAGTCGCATCCGGCCTGGCAGCAGGACGTCAAGGCGGGCAAGCTCAAGGCCGGCGAGTCGCTGCGGCCCTACCTGGAGCGCTATCGCACCTGGATCGACAAGGGGTACGTGGACAAGAACGCCCTGGGCATGAAGTACGCCGACGCCGAGACCGCGTTCCTGTCCGGCAAGTCGGCCATGTACGTCATGGGGAGCTGGTTCACCGCCGCCGAGGCCAAGGCCAAGAAGGACTTCGAGGTAGGCGTCTTCCCCGCCCCGGTCGACAAGGGGCAGACCTACCCCGGTCCGCAGGGCGCGACGCTCGCGGCCCCGTACATGATCCTCAAGTCCACCCCGAACAAGGACGCGGCGCTCAAGCTGGTCCAGTGGCTGGTCACCGATCCCGAGGCGGTCAAGAGCCAGCTCAAGCAGGACGGCAACTTCCGCACCGGTGTGGAGCGCGAGTTCACGCCGCTGGAGAAGCAGGTGCAGGACATCCTCGACAGCGCCCCGTCCGGGGTCCCGCAGGGTGAGGGGTACGGCGACGCGACGCTTCCCAAGGGCTTCAACTCCGCGTGGAACACCGAGGTCCAGGGCCTGTACGTGGGCAAGTCGCCCAAGGAAGTGGCCGAGGGCGTGGACCGCTGGCTGGCCGGACGCTCATGACCCTGACCCGGGAAGCACCCACGATCAAGACCGTCCGGACGATCCCGGACAAGCGCACGAAGCGGCGCGACGGGCTCGCCACCGCCATCATGGTGGGCCCGGCCACCGTCCTCTACGTCGTGATGCTGGTCGTTCCGGTCGGCCTCGCCCTCTACCTGAGCCTGACCGACTGGGACGGCTTCAGCGCCAACCCCGCCTTCGTCGGCGCCGCCAACTACGCCGACCTGCTGGACGATCCCGAGCTGCGCCGCGCCGCCCTGGTCACGCTGCTGGTCGCGGCGGCCGGCACGGCCGGGCTCAACCTGCTGGGCCTCGGCTTCGCGCTGCTGGTGAACGGCGCCTCGCGGGCCAACACGTTCTTCCGGATCGTGCTGTTCTACCCGCATGTGCTCAGCGCCCTGGTGGTCGGCTTCCTGTGGTCGGCGATCCTCGGCACGACGGGCGCCGTCAACAACCTGGTGACGACGTGGGGTGGGCAGGTGATCCCGTTCCTGTCCGACCCGGCGTGGGCCACGATCACCATGATCGCGGTGCTGGTGTGGGCCGGGTTCGGCGTCAACGTGGTGCTCTACCTGGCGGGGTTGCAGGCGGTGCCGCATTCGCTGATCGAGGCCGCGCGGATCGACGGCGCGACGCGCCGGCAGATGTTCAGGCACGTGACGCTGCCCGCGCTCGGCCCGTCCGTGACGGTCAACATCGTGCTGTCGCTGGTGACGCTGCTGAAGACGTACGACCTGGTGGTGTCGCTGACGGCGGGCGGCCCGGCCGGGCAGACGCAGACCGTCGCCTACCTCATCCTGTGGAACTCCTTCCACGACGCCCGGCTCGGCTTCGGCTCGGCGCAGTCGGTGATCCTCATGCTGGTGACCGCGGCGCTGGCGTTCGTGGTGACCAAGCTGCGCAGGCGCGGCGAGCTGGCGGTGCACCAATGAGAAAGACCTTCCTCTGGGCGACCGTCGCTTTCATGGTGGTCCCGCTCTACGTGCTGACCGTCAACGCGTTCAAGGGCCAGCAGGACATCCTCGCCAACCCCTTCGGGCTCGCCGGCCTCACCCTCGAACCCCTGGGCAGGGCGCTGACGAACCCGCAGTTCAACGTGGTCAAGGGGTACGCGGTCACGCTGCTGTTCGTGGTGGCGGTCAACGTGCTGTCGGTGCTGCTGGCCGCCCCGGCCGCGTACGCGATCGCGCGCAGCCCGAAGCGCAGGTTCCGGATCCTCATGCTGTTCTTCCTGGCCGGGACGTTCATCCCGGGCCAGGTGCTGGTCATCCCCGTCGTGTACGTGCTCAAGACCCTCGGCCTGATGGGCACCATCCGCGGGTTCGTGCTGTTCGAGACCTCGCTCACGCTCCCGTTCTCGATCTTCTTGTACGCCGGCTACATCGCCACCATCCCGGCCGTGCTGGACCAGGCGGCGGCCGTGGACGGGGCGGGCAGGCTGCGGACGTTCTGGCAGATCGTCTTCCCGCTGATGCGGCCCGCGGTCGCCACGATGGTCATCCTCAACACCTTCTCGGTGTGGAACGACTTCGTGAACCCGCAGATCATCCTCGGCCCGGGCAGCGGCCTGTACACGGTGACCACCGGCGTCTACGCGGCGGTCAGCCAGTACTCCACCGACTACACGGTGGTCTTCCCGACGCTGCTGCTGGCCGTGGCTCCCTTGCTCGTCTTCTTCGTCTTCATGCAACGGCACATCATCAGCGGCCTCACCGCAGGTGCGACGAAAGGTTGAAGATGCGGACAGTGCTTCCGGGACCCGCGAGCGATCCCTCCGTCATCGCGACCGTCCCGCTCGGCGTGCCGCCGGCCTGGGCGGTGCTCGAGCGCAGGCTGTTCGACGCCCTAGACGAGGCCTGGCGGGCCTTCGCGGCCCGCTACTGCGCCCCGGACGGGCGGCTCATCTACCACGGCCCGGCGGCCGACCGGGACGGGGCCGACGACTTCTACGAGGCGTTCTTCAACTGGCCGACGCTCTACCAGCTCGGTGGCGCCGACGACCTGCTCGACCAGGCCAAGCAGCACTGGGAGGGCGTGACCGCGCAGCTCACGGAGCTGGGCTATCTGGTGGACGAGTTCGAGCGCGGCTACGACTGGTTCCACCAGGGCGAGTCGCTGCTGCTGTTCTACGGCATCTGCGCCGCCGACCCGCACGACGAGCGGTTCCACGACCGGGCGCGCCGCTTCGCCGACCTCTACCTGCCGGGCTCGGCCAACTACGACGCCGAGCACGACATCATCCGCGCCCCGCACAACGGCGCCGACGGCCCCCGTTACGGCCTGCAGTGGGAGTGGGCCTCCTACCACACGGACCTGGTCAGCATGCGGCCGTACGGCCTGCCGCTGCGCGACCTGCCGGGCATCACGAGATGGGAGGACCTGTCCGATCCGCAGAACGCCGCCCGCATGGGCGCGGCGATGAGCGAGCGGATCGGCCGCGGCGACGTGGCCGTCAACCTGGCCGCGACCAGCCTGGCCGTCAACGCCTGGCTCTACGACGGCGACGACCGCTACCGGGACTGGGCGCTGCGTTACATCGACGCCTGGCAGCGGCGCGCGGAGGCCAACAACGGGATCCTGCCCGACAACGTCGGCCCGTCGGGCGTGGTCGGCGAGCTGCACGGCGGCCGCTGGTACGGCGGCAACTACGGCTGGCAGTGGCCGCACGGCCTCTACAGCGTGGGCGCCGCCGCCGCGATCGCCGCGGTCAACGCCCACCTGCTGACCGGCGACGACAGTGCACTCGCCATCGGCCGCGATCCCCTGGAGACCGTGTACGGCCACGCGATCGAGGCGAGCGTGACCGAGACGGACATGAGCATCAGCGACCGCTGGCTGGCCGAACTGGGCGACGAGGCGGGCAAGCCCACCATGCTGGTGCCCAACCGGCACGACGACCAGGGCTGGTTCGACTTCCAGCCGCCGCAGCTCGGCCTGCCCGTCTGGCTCTGGCACGCGTCACTCGGGCAGGGGGACAGCGGGCGCATCGACCGGCTGCGAGCCGCCTCCGGCTACGACTGGGCCACGGTGCGCCCGTTCCGCAACAAGGAGGAGGCCGGGCACGAGGCGCCCTGGCTGGAGTTCCTGCGCGGCGCCAACCCCGGCTTCCCCGAGACGATGCTGTCCACCGCGCTCGGGCAGGTGCAGCGGCGGATGGCGCTCATCGACGCCGACCGCGCGGACCTGGCCGAAGTACACGTGCACCACTGGCAGCGGCTCAACCCGGTGCTCACCGAGGCGCTGTTGCAGCTCGTCACCGGCACCCCGCAGGTGCTCTACAACGGCGGGCTGCTGCCGACCAGGCTGGCCTACTTCGACGCCGACCGCCACCGCCCGGGGCTGCCCCAGGACGTGGCAGCGCTGGTGGACGAGGTACGCCCCGACGGCGTCCGCGTCGAGCTCGTCAACCTGGGCCTCACCCGCACCCGGCGGGTCGTGGTGCAGGCGGGCGCGTTCGGCGAGCACCGCATCGACCGCGCGAGCGTCACCCGGGCCACCGGCGCGGACTACCCGGGCGACCCCCGCGCCTACACCTCTCCTCCGATCACCGAGACGGAGCAGGAGGTGCCGGTGGACGGGCCGCGGCTGATCGTCGAGCTGCCGCCCGGCCGCCGCATCCGGCTCGACCTGCACATGACCGCGCGCGTCCGCACGCCGTCACACCAGCACTACTGAGGAGTTACATGGACGACGCCATCTGGGATCTGCCTGTTCGCGGGCAGCTGCCCGGCGAACCCGATCCCGTCCTCGTGGAGGGGCTGTCCCGGATCAGCGCGGCCACCGCCTGCGCCAAGCTGCACGCACAAGGCATTCGGCGGACCTTCATCGAGGGACCGCGTCCCATCGCCCCAGGGCAGAAGGTCGCGGGCCGGGTCCGCACGCTGCAGTTCATGCCGCAGCGCGAGGACGTCGCCTCCGGTCTCGGCCAGGAGTACGTCGAGCGGCACACCGCGCTGTGGGCGGTGCTGGAGGAGATCCAGCCCGGCGACGTGCTGGTCGTGCAGGCGTACGGCAGCGCCTACACCGGCTGCTTCGGCGACATGCTGGTGCGCTACTTCAAGCGCAAGGGCGGCGCGGGCATCGTCGTGGACGGCCGGATCAGGGACCTGCCCAGGGTGAGCGGCCTGGGCGTGCCGATCTGGTGCACGGGGGCCACGCCGCACTACGCCTCGCAGGCGGAGCTGTTCCCGTGGGCGTACGACGTGCCGGTGGCGGTCGGCGGGGCGCTCGCGCTGCCCGGCGACCTGTGCGTGGCCGACGACGACGGCGCGGTGGTGGTGCCGCGCCGGCGCGCGCCGGCGGTGCTGGAGGCGGCCGCGGACCACGAGCAGTGGGAGCGCTACAGCCGCGCCCGCATCGAGGAGGGCGGCGCCCTGTCGGACTACTACCCCCTCACCCCCGAGACCCGCGCCGAGTACGAGCGGTGGCGGGACAAAGTTAAGGAGAGCCAGTGATCCTCAGGTCCTTGGGCGCGGTCGTCTTACTTCTGGCGGGAGTGACGGCCCCGACGCCGGAGGCGGCCGGGCCCTCGTGTGACTTCTATGTCTCCCCCGCGGGCGGCGATCGCGGCGACGGCAGCGCCCGGCGCCCGTGGAAGTCCATCGAACAGGCCCGCGACCAGCTGCGGGCCAAGAAGCGGCAGCAGAACTGCGACTTCGTGGTCAACGTCAAGGCCGGCGACTACGTCGTGGACAAGACGATCCAGTTCACCGAGGCCGACTCCGGCGAGAACGGCCACAAGATCATCTACCGCAGCGCGGACGGCCCCGGCAAGGCCAGGCTGCTCGGGGCCAAGCCGGTCACCGGCTGGCAGAAGCACAACGACAACATCTACAAGACCAAGATCGACCGAAACTTCTACACCCTGTTCGAGGAGGGCAAGCGGGCCACCACCGCCCGCCACCCGAACCGGACCAGCGACGACCTGTGGTCGCCCTACCTGTTCTCCGTGCTGGGCGAGCCAGAGAAGGAGGCGGTCCGCCAGTGGCTGTACTTCAAGCCGGAGGACGTACCGAAGGAGTGGGACGCCGACTTCGACAAGAACAGCCAGATCGTGGTCTGGTCAGGCGGCTCGTGGAGCTGGTTCACCGACACCGTGCCGCTGGGCGGCGCCGACTTCCGCAAGAACTTCTTCACGCTCAACCACTGGGCCCGCTACTCGTTCGTCAACAGCCGCAGCGGCTCACGCTACTTCCTGCAGAACACACTGCGCTTCCTCGACCAGCCGGGCGAGTACTACTTCGACTTCGCGGGCGGCGAGGTCTACTACTGGCCGCGCACCTCGATCGACAAGGTCATGGCCCCGACGGTGAAGACGATCATCTCGCTGGCCGGCAGCTCGCCGGACCGGCGGGTGCAGAATCTCGCCTTCGACGGGCTGGCGCTGCAATACAGCGACTTCGTCGACTGGTACCGGGCGGGCTGGATCAGCGAGGGCGACTCGGGCTACGAGCACAAATACCCGGTGTACGACCGGCAGATCGAGATGCCGCGCAACCGGTTCGGCATGATCACGGTGACCAACTCCCGCGACATCGACCTGACCAGGCTGCGCCTGTCGGACAGCGGCTTCATGGGCGTCTACCTGCTGTTCGCCAACGAGCGGGTCAAAGTGTCCGACAGCCTGCTGGAGAACATCGGCGCCGACGGCATCAAGGTCGAGGGCGGCTATCCCGGCGAGGGTGACATCTCCGGGCATCACACGTTCACGAATAACTACATCCACCACGTCGGCGAGCTCGTGCCCGGCGACGCGTCCGGCATCGAGCTGATGAGCACCGGCAACAACGTGGTCAGCAACATCGTGGTCAAGCACAGTGCCCGCTACGGCATCAGCCTCGAGGTACGCCCGGAGGTCAAGGACGAGGACAACTACGCCCGCAACAACCGCTTCTCCTACATACGCCTGGAGGAGACCGGCCTGGACAGCGGCGACATGGGCGCGTTCTACACCTACGGCGTCAGCAACCTCGACCCGCATCCGATCGACAACCACGTCTCGCAGATGGTGATCGGCGACGTCATCAACGACCCGGCCGGGGCGATGCCGGACAGCGGCACCCGCGGCGTGCACATGGACGCCGGCGGCTGCGGTTTCTCCTTCGAGAACATCGAGGTCGGCAAGGTCAGCGACGACAAGTACCAGAGCTACCAGTGCAACGAGGTCAAGAACGCCAACTGGGCGGCCGGCTTCGACGCCTCCAAGATGGAGTACGACAAGATCGGCGTGACCAGCGCGTTCCCGTACCCGATCCCCAGCTAGGCGACATCGGACGGCGGGGGGTGCCGGCTGAGCGGGCGGCGCCCTCCGCCGGGGTGCCGGCCGCATGGCGGCGCCCTCCGCCGGCCGGTGCCCCCCTCACCCCCCTGGAGCGCCCCGTGCAGCACGACCTCACGCGCCGCGGCTTCCTCGCCCTCAGCGCCGCCACCCTCTCCGTCTCCGTCTCCCCCTCCCCGGCCGCCGCCGCGCCGGACGCCTCCTGGTTCGCCCGGCCCCGACGGTCCGCCCGGCCGATGGTGCGCTGGTGGTGGCCGGACGCGCACGTCGATCCCGCCGAGATCCGGCGGGAGATCGACCAGCTCGCCGCCGCCGGGTTCGGCGGCGCGGAGATCGCGGCCGTGCACCACAGCATCCGCGACAAGTCCGTGCTCGACCCGGCCGGACACGGCTGGGGCACCCCCGCGTGGAACACCGCCGTCGAGGCCGCGCTCGACCAGGCGGCCCGCCGCGGCCTCACGATCGACCTCACCATCGGCCCTTCGTGGCCGGCGGCCGTCCCCACGATCACCCCCGACAGCGAGGCGGCCGTCAAGGAGCTGGCCCACGGCTCGGTCACGGTGGCGGGCGGGACGACGTACGCGGGCGAGGTGCCGCCGCCCGCCGTACCCGGCCATCCGGTACGCAAGCTGCTGCTCGTCCAGGCGGCCAGGATCGAGCCCGCCCACTCCACCCGCGACGAGACCGGGCTCGACCCCGCCTCTGTGGTGGAGGTGGCCGTGGACGGCGGAGACGTCGACTGGACGGCGCCGGCGGGGGGCGAATGGGTGCTGATCGCCTACTGGGAGCGGGGCTCGGGCCAGCGTCCCGAGTCCGGCCCGCACACCGCGCCCGAGTCGTACGTCGTGGACCACTTCAGCCGCGCCGGGACCCGAGCAGTGCTCGACTACTGGGAGTCGGCGCTGCTCACGCCCGCGATCCGGCGGCTGCTGAGGAAGGCGGGCGGCGCGCTGTTCGAGGACTCCATCGAGATCGAGACCGGCGCACTGCCGTGGACGCCCGGTCTGCTCGCCGAGTTCGAGCAGCGGCGGGGCTACGACCTGGTCCCGTTCCTGCCGGTGATCGTGCTGAAGGACGAGGACCAGGTGTTCGCGTTCGAGGCGGCGCTGACCCGGCACGCGCGCAAGGACTACTGGGACACGGTGTCCGAGCTGTTCAACGAGAACCATTTCGCGATGCTGCGCGACTGGGCCCACTCGATCGGGCTGGAACTGCGGGCGCAGCCGTACGGGCTGCGGGCCGACGCCATCGCCAGTGCGGCCATCCTGGACGTCGCGGAGGGCGAGTCGCTCGGGTTCAAGAACCTCGACGACTACCGGTGCCTGGCCGGCGGCCGGGATCTGGCGGGACGGAAGGTGCTGTCCTGCGAGGCGGGGGCGTACCAGGGCGGGGCGTACACGACGACCTGGAAGAAACTGCTGCGGACGATGGGGGGCGCGTACGCGGCGGGGCTCAACCAGACCGTGCTGCACGGCTTCTCGTACGCCACCGCGCCCGGAATGCCGTCCTGGCCCGGGTTCGCCGCCTTCACGCCGTACAACGGGACCGCCGGGTACGCCGAGTCGTGGGGGCCGCGCCAGCCCACCTGGCGCCACATGCCCGATATTTCTGCATACTTGGCCCGGGTCCATCACGTCATGCGCGAAGGCGCGCCGCGCGCCGACGTGGCGGTCCTGCGGCAGACCGGCTACACCAAGACCGGCCTCGGCGCCGGCTGGTTCACGGGGAGCGGCGTGCCTCTCGGCTGGACCCACCAGTTCGTCAGCGGCCCGCTGCTCGACCTGCCCGCCGCCCGGGTCGCGCGAGGGCGGCTGGCTCCGGACGGGCCGGCGTACAAGGCGCTGTTCGTCGAGGGCGACAAGTTCTACGCGGGCGAATGCACGATGACCGTCAAGGTGGCGGAGCGGCTGCTGGAGTACGCCGGGGCGGGGCTGCCGATCGTGCTGCTCGGCGACTGGCGGGCCGCCTCGGTGCCGGGCGTCGCCCGGTCCGGCGAGAACGAGCGCCTTCGTCTCCTGATCGCGGACCTGCTCGCCCGGCCCACCGTGCGCATGGTCACCTCCCAGGCCGAGATCCCCACCGCGCTGGACGCCCTCGGCGTGCGGCCCGACGTGCGCTACGCCACCGCGTCCACGCTGCTCACGGCGCGCCGCGTGGCCGGCGAGGTGGACTACTACTACCTGTGCAACGGCAAGCACGTCGAGAACCCCAAGCCGCCGATCGCCCCCATCGACCACGAGGTCACGCTGGCCCGCACGGCCCGCGACGGCGTGCCGTACCTGCTGGACCCGTGGACGGGGCGGGTCCAGCGGGCGGCACTCTACGCGGAGGACGGCGACCGCATCCGGCTGCGGGTGAGGCTGCGGCCGGGCGAGTCCATGGTGGTGGCCATCGGCCGGCCCGGCCTGTTCGGTACCGGGACGGTGAAGGGGCCGCACGCGGTCACGACGGACGCCGACCTGGTCAGGTACGACAAGGGCGCGCTGGTCGTGCGCGCCACCCGCGCCGGGACGTACACGACCACGCTGTCCGACGGCCGGACGGTGACCTCTGTGATCGGACCGGTGCCCGAGCCGGTCGTCCTGTCGTCGTGGCGGCTGGAGGTCGAGGACTGGCGGCCGGAGGGGACGGCCACGCACCGGCTGGCCCTCGACCAGTTGTCCCCATGGTCAGCCATTCCCGACCTGACCGACGTGTCGGGCATCGGCGTCTACACCACGGACGTGCGGCTGGAGGGCGGCGCGTACCTGGAGCTCGGCGAGGTGACCGACACCTGCCGGGTGCTCGCCGACGGCCGCCGCCTGGATCCCGTGAACCAGCTCAACCCGGTCGTGGACCTCGGGCGAGGCGTCCGCACGCTGCGGGTGGAGGTGGCGACGCCGCTCGGCAACCGGCTCAGGGTCGCCGACCCGGCCGTGTACGGCGGCCTGACGCGCCAGGCGTACGGCCTCCTCGGGCCGGTCCGGCTGGTGCCGTACGGCGAGGCCCGCGTGGGCGCGGCCACCCCTCGGGACCAACCGGCCCAGAGGTGACAGCGTCCCCAGGGTTACCTGCGAATGTAGGCCGCTCAGGGGGACCCGGGCTCCATGACGCCGCCGAACCGATCTCGATCAACACGCGGCTGGGCACGTACACCAACTTCTGCAACCTGCTCGACATGGCCGCCGTCTCAGTACCCGGGGAACCGGCGCCGGGCGGCGGCCCGTTCGGCGTCATGTTCGTGGTGCCGGCATTCGCCGACCAGGTTGCGATCGACCTGGCCGCACGCCTGCTCGCCGAGCCACCGCCCCTGGTCGTCAGCGGGGGCGTGGACCTCGCGGTCTTCGGCGCGCACCTGCGTGGGCAGCCCCTGCACTCTCGGCTGGAGAGCCTGGGCGCACGGTTCATCGGCCTGATCACCACCTCGCGTGACTACCGGTTTTTGGCTCTGAAGACGGACCCGCCCAAACCGGGCCTAGTCCGTTGTGGCGGACGCGAGGGGGCCGCCATCGACGGGGAGATCTACCGGCTCTCCCCCGCCGCCATCGGAATGTTCCTCGCCGAACTGCCCGCCCCGATGGCGCTCACGAGCGTGGAATTGTCGGACGGTCGCTGGGTCCCCGGCTTTGGCTGCAGCCAGGATGCCGCCGACAACGGCGTGGACATCACTCCGTACCGCAGTTGGACCGCCTACCTGGAGGACCAGGCGGCGGCCGTCCCCTAAAGCCGCGCCGATGCCGTTGCTGCCGATGGACCAGCCGATGATGCAGCGACTACCAGCCGGACGACCTCCCCCGGCTCCGATCCCGCCTGAGCGGCCGGCTCACCGCTCGGCGTCCAGAACCCCGAGCGGCCGGCTGTGTGCTCGAAGCCACCGCCGGTCGGCCCCGCGAAACTCGCCACCGCCACCCACACCCGGTGATCGGTGGCGATTCGCCGCGCTCTCTCTTCCTGGACCGCCACCTTCGCCGCTTGATGGACCACCCCGGCCGCATAGACGTCGATCCCGAGCGCGGCGGTGTCTTCAGCATGCTGCGCGATCCCCATGTCGCGGCAGATCGCCAGCCCCAGCCGCAGGCCGTCCACCTCGATCACCTCGGGCCGCTTCCCGCAGGCGAACCGTTCCTCGCTGGAGTGCACGTGGATCTTGCGATAGGCCACTTCGGCCCCGTCGCCGTCCACCATCAGCGTCGCGATGTACTCGAGCCCCTCTTCCTCGACTGGGGCCCCCACCAGGGCCACCGCCCCCGCCTTCGCGCAAGCGTCCACGATCGGCCCGAGCCTCGGATCATCCACGGCGATCGCCGGAGCGTCCATGTGGTACCCCGTAAGGGACGTTTCCGGAAAAATCACCACCCTGGCCTCCGCTCTCAGCACCATCTCCGCGTGCCGTACCGCATTCTTTTCTACGTCGTACGGCATGCAATCCGGCTGAGCCACCGCCAACACGACCACGAGGACCTCCAAGGAAGAAACCGCCACCACCGGCCGATCCGGACGGCACGGCGGCCATCCTTTCATCAGCGGCCGACCGGCCTCCGTCCGCAGGCCCCTCACCAGCCGGCGTCGGCCACCAGTCTCAGAGCACGCTCCATCGCCGCCCAGGACGGCCGGCTCGCCGTGCATGTCACCGACGCGGCGGTGGCCCCAGCCGGCCGGCGGACGTGTGCGCCGGCCCAGCGGTCGGCGGCGGGCTGGGCGAGCGGTGCTCTCATGGCTCTTCCAGCGCGTAGGCGGCCGCCCGGAACAGTCGGAGCCGCGTGCCGTCCCGGAAAGCCGCCGTGTACGCCTGGGTCCCCAGCGCACGACGTGCCCCCTCGACGCACTCCTGGTGTGACCTCGCCTGGTACCGCAGCCGTGACGGAGAGGCGGCGACCGCCCGCCACAGATCGTCGGCGGCACCCAGCAGCCGGGCGGCCCGCTCGTGCCGCCCGCGTGCCCCAGCCGTCCAGGCCAGCGCCTCCAGGCACTGGAGGAGTCCCCACCTGTCGTCGACGGCGCTCCAGAACGCGGCCACTTCCCGCATCTTGGCCTCGGTCTGGCGCCAGTCGCCCTGTTCCCAGCGGGCCAGGCCGAGCGCGTAGAGCGCGTAAGCGCGGAAGAGCGCCGCGTTGCGCTCTTCACACATGCTCACGAGTTCCTCGCCGTAGGCGGCGGACCGGTCCGGGCTCAGGGGGGCGGTGAAGAGAGCGGCGAAATACAGAGTGATGCCCACGGCGTGGACGTCGCCTCTCGCACGGTGACGGGCGAGAGCGTCCTCCAGAAGCGGGAGCCCGCGCTCGGCGTCGCCATCGGACAGCGCCGCGGCGCCGGACATCAGGAGGGCGAACGCGAGCACCGCCTCGTCCCTCAGCTGCCGGGCGAGCGCCAAGCACTCCCGCAGCCCGGCTCCGGCCGCCGGATCTCCCTGGTAGAGGGAGAGCAGCCCACTGGCCCACAGGCCCATCGCCCTGGTGGCGCTCGGTCCCGGTACGAGCGCGAGACCGCGTTTCAGCCAGTGCCGGCCTTCGCTGAGAGCGCCGGAGATGACCCAGTGCGCCCAAAGCGCGGACGCGATCTCCAACCCGGCGGGCGCGTCGCCGGGCCTGCCGAAGCAGAGGTCGAGGGCGGCGCGCATGTTGGGCAGCTCCAGCTGCAGCATCCGGTAGTGATCGATCTGGCCGGGCTCCATCCGGTCCACGCGCAGTCGCTCTGCCAGCCGCCGATAGTGATCGATGTAGCGCTCCCGCAGCGCCTCCGCGTCCGTGGCCGGCAGCTGTTCGCGGCCGTACGCGCGGATGGTCTCCAACATGCGGTAGCGGATTGCGCCGCCGTACTGCTCCGTCCGGTTCAGGATGGACTTGTCCACCAGCCCGGCCATCAGATCCAGCACGTCCTCGGCTGCCAGGGCCTGCCCGCAGCAGACACCTTCGGCGGTCTCCAGATCGACGCCCCCCGGGAACATCGACAGCCGCTCCCACAGTCGTCGCTCGCCGGACGAGCACAGCCCGAAGCTCCAGTCCATGGTCGCCCGCAGGGTCTGATGGCGTGCCAGCCTGCCGGGGCTGTTCTCGGCCGGTACGTCCAGGTGCGCGTCGAGCTCGTTCGCCAGGTCTTCCACCGATGCGGTACGTAGCCGTACCGCCGCCAGCTCGATGGCCAGCGGGATCCCGTCCAGAAGCCGGGCCAGCCGAGCGATCGCCCGGGCGTTGACCGCGTCGACCAGGAAGCCCGGCCGGATGGTCGCCGCCCGCTCCGCGAAGAGGCGTACGGCGTCTCGCCGGGCGATGTCACGCGTACTGTCGCCCGGCTCGGGGACCGGGAGCGACGGCACACACAACACCTGCTCGCCGTACACGCCGAGCGGCTGGCGGCTGGTGGTCATGATCCGCAGCCGCGAGGTGCCGCGCAGGAGCCGCTGCACCAGGGGAGCGCACGCGTCCAGCAGATGCTCGCAGTTGTCCAGCACCAGCAGCATCCGTTTGTCCGCCAGCCGCTCCACCAGCAGGGCCACGAGGTCCTGCCCGGTGTCACGGATTCCCAGCGCGGCGGCCACGGCCGGGATCAGCAGGTCCTCGTCCTCGATGGTGGCGAGCTCCACCAGCCGCACCCCGTCCTGGTACTTCGGCAGCGCGATCTCGCTGACACGTCGCGCCAGCCGCGTCTTGCCGACCCCGCCCGCGCCGGTCAGCGTCAGCAGGCGGGTCTTGGCCAGGATCCGCCTGACCTCGGAGATCTCATGCCTTCGCCCGATGAATCGGGGAGGTCGGTCTGCGCCCGGTCCGCCGTCGGCCGCTCGGCGACCGGGACGTTCCGGATCGGGTCGTTCACGGGCATGCTCATTCAGCACCGGGAGGCTCCTCGCCGGAGAGGCGGGCCTGCTCGACGACCCAGCCGGCAACCTGGACCCTGGAGCTGAAGCCGAGTTTGCGCAGGATGTGCTCGGTGTGGCCCTCGGCGGTGCGCTGAGCGATCACCAGCGTCGCAGCGATCTCCTTGTTGCTCATTCCGCGGGCGATGAGCTGGGCGATCTCCGTCTCCCGTCGAGTGAGAGGCGAGGGCCGACCGGCCTTGCCGGATTCGCCGCGGGAGGGTGCGTCCTCCATGAGGGCGTGGGCGAACGCCTGCTCATGGGAGAGCCTGCCGCCTCGCCTGACGGCTGTCTGGAAGGCATGCTCGCCAAGAGCGCGACGGGTACGGGCCTCGCACTCGTCGTGGTACGGGAGGAGGTGGCCGAATCCCAGCAGTGGCGTGCCGATCGACTCCCAGACGTTCCGCAGGATGCCCAGCAGCTCGCCGGCCCGCGTGTACTCCTCTTCCGAGGCCGCGATCCAGGCCAGCACCTCGACGTTGACCCCGGCCCCGACCGAGTCGTCCAGTGCCTGGAAGACGCGCAGGCTCTCCTGTTCCAGGGCGATCGCGCGTCCCGTGTCGCCCTGGCGCCAGAAGTCGATGCCGAGCGCCGTCATCGTGTACGACCTGTTCCAGCTCTCGCCGTGAGCGTCGCAGACGGCGATGCTCTCCTCGGCGGCGGCGACGGCGCGCTCCGAGTCACCGAGGAAGGAGTGCGCGAAACAGAGCCAGGTCAGCGCCTGGGCCTCGCCCGCGGAGTCTCCGCCGGCGCGATGACGGGCCACCGCCTCCTCGAAGGATCCGACGGCCGATGCGATGTCTCCCTCCTGCATGGCCAGCATTCCGGAGTAGAGCGCGACGTGGCCGCGGACCGGTTCCAGCCCGAGTTGCTCACCGAGCGCCCTGCTCTCGGCGAGCAATCCGCGGGCCGAGGCGTGATCGCCCTGGATGATGGCGAGCCAGCCGCATGCGCACAACGCCCGAGCCCTGACCTCGGTCGGATCGGCGGTGTGCGCGAGTCCCCGTTCGAGCCAGTCGCGGCCTTCGCCCAGGTGGCTGCTGCTGATCCAGTGGTAGAGGAGGTCGCTGGCCATGTCGATGCAGAGCCCGGCGTGCTCGGCGTGGCAGTATTCCAGGGCGGTGCGCAGGTTGGGATGCTCAGTCCGCAGCCGGGTCAGCACTTTGACCTGCGCGGGGCCGAACAGCTGCGCCCGCGCCTCGCGCGACAGCCGCCGGAAGTAGTCGCGATACCGGCGTTTCAGCTGCTGCTCCTCCCCGGAGGCGGCCAGCCGCTCCCGCCCGTACTGCCGGATCGTGTCCAGCAGCCGGTATCGCACTCCGCACGAATCCTCCGCCCGGATCAGGACGGACTTCTCCACCAGGCCGATCACCAGGTCGACGATCTCGCCACGGGCGATGCCGTCCCCCGCGCAGACCGCTTCCGCCGCCTCCAGATCCAAGCTGCCGGTGAACACCGAAATGCGTGCCCACAGCAGGCGCTCCTGCTCGGTGCACAGCTCGTGGCTCCAGTCGATCAGGGCGCGGAGCGTCCGGTGGCGCGACACGGCGGCATTCGATCCCGCGGTGAGCAGCCGGAAGCGATCGTCAAGCCAGTCGAGCAGCTGGTGGACCGAGAGCGCGCGCAGCCGCACGACGGCGAGCTCGATGCCGAGCGGCAGGCCGTCCAGGCGGCGGCAGATCCGCACGACGATGTCGTGGTTCTCGTCCGTGACGGTGAAACCGGGCAGGACGGCCGCGGCCCGCTCGGCGAAGAGCCGGACCGCGTCGGACATGGGGTACGGCGTGCGCTGCTGGGATTCAGGGCTCGGCAGCGGCAGCGTCGGCACGGCGAACGCCTGCTCGCTGGCGATTCCCAGCGGCTGCCGGCTGGTGGCCAGGATGCGCAGCTCAGGGGCGGCGCGCAGCAGCGTCTGGGCCATCACGGCGGAGTCGTCGAGCAGGTGCTCGCAATTGTCCAGGAGCACCAGCGTCCGCTGCTCCCGCAGGTGCTCCGTGAGCACCTGGATGGGCGGCTGGGCGGAGTGATTCTGGATCTTCAGCGCGGCGATCACAGCCTGGGGCAGCAGTGCCGGGTTGTCCAGTTCGGCGAGCTCGACCAGCCAGACGCCATCGGGGAACGCCCGCCGCACGTCAGTGGCGATGCGCAGGGCCAGCCTGGTCTTGCCGACGCCGCCGGGCCCGGTGAGGGTCACCATGCGGGCGTCGGACAGCAGGCGCTTGACTGTCGCCAGCTCGTGCTGGCGCCCGATGAAACTGGTGATCTCGGCAGGCAGTCCGTCGGTCGACCTTTGCGCCAAGGCGCGCAATGTGGCAGTGGTCATCGATGCCTCACATCGGCGCCGGCGAGCGGGTCACCATACGTGGACCGACCAGGGCCGATATAACCAACATATGCCCATGGCGCATGCTGGGCACCCGGACGATATGCCTGGTCACCGCGGATATCGGGCCGCATACCGGATCATCGCCAACCCCTGGCGAACACCGGGCTCCTACACGGGACAGATTTTGCCGAGGGCCCGCTCCGCACCCATCCGGGCCGCCACCGCTACCCGCCATCGAGCCGGATAGACCCACCAGCCGGCCGCGACGACGACCGGAGACCTCATCACCACTCCCCGTGGTGATCGACGAGTTCCCCTACCTGGTGAAGGTCTCGCCTGAGCTGCCGTCCGTGCTCCAGGCCGCTCTGGACCTGCGGCGGCGCAAGGGAGGATCGCCGATCCGCCTGATCCTGTGCGGCTCCGCCCTCACTTTCATGGGCGGGCTGCCGGCCGGCAATGCGCCGCTGCGCGGCAGGGCCGGCCTGGAACTGGTCGTTCCCACGCTGGATTACCGGTTGGCTGCCGAATTCTGGCAGATCAGCGATCCCCGGCTCGCCTTGCTGACGCACTCCGTGGTGGGTGGAACCCCTGCCTACCGCCGCGAATACGCTCGCGATGACGTTCCGGGCTCGCTCGCCGACTTCGACGACTGGGTCAAGCGTGCGGTGCTGAATCCGGCCCGCCCGCTCTTCCGTGAGGCGCGCTATCTGCTCGCGGAGGAGGCGGACCTGCGCGACCCAGCCCTGTATCACTCCGTCCTGGCGGCGGTGGCGGAGGGCAACGCATCGCGCGGCGGCATCGCCAACTACATCGGCCGCAAGGCCACGGAGATCAGTCACCCGCTCGCCGTACTGGAAGACGCGGGCCTGCTGGCCAAATCCCCCGACATGTTGCGCGCCGCCCGCCCGCTCTACCGGATCACAGAACCGCTGATCACCTTCTACCACTCGGTCATGCGCCCGGCGTGGCGAGAGCTCGAACGCAGGCGAGCCGACCAGGTGTGGAAGCGCAGCCGTGACCGGTTCCTGAGCGGAGTGGTGGGGCCGCACTTCGAAGAGATCTGCCGCACGTGGGCCGCGGACTTCGCGGGAGCCGAGGCCTTCGGCGACATTCCAGCAGAGATCGGTCACGGCGTCGTCAATGATCCCGAACGCCGCACCAGCCACGAGGTCGACGTGGTGGTCCTGGCAGAGCCGGACGGAGGGCCTCGCAGAGTGCTCTCCTTGGGGGAAGTCAAATGGGGAGACGTCATGTGCGAGGGGCATGTCGAGCGGCTCCGTCGCGTCCGCGACCTTCTCGCGAGCCGCGGATATGACACGCGATCGACCCGCCTGGCCTGCTACAGCGCCGCCGGGTTCACAGCGGATCTGCTCGCGGCGGAGAACGACGAGGTCATGCTGGTCGCTCCTGACCGCCTCTATTCCTGAGGGGGTTTTGCGCCGCCTGCAGGGCGCCGGCGCGCGCGGCGGCCAGTGTGACGCGCACTGCCTGGTCGGCGGTCGTCTCGTCGACCAGGTCGGTGGTGATGAGCAGGCGCAGGTAGATCGGCGCGGCCAGGGTCTTCAACAGCTCGGCAGGATCGGTATCCCCGGGAAGTTCACCGCGCTCCATGGCGCGCATCACCACCGGTTCGGCCCTGGCGAGCCGGTCGTCGAACACGTGCCGCCGGGCCGCGGCGATCTCTGGAAGATGGGCCGCCCCGGTGAACATGGCGGCGAGGATGGCCTGCCCGGTGGGGCTGGTGAACGCCACCGCCGGTACACCGTCGTCTTGTGGACCCCGGCGCGCTGAGCGACGCTCTCGACGGTCAACGCGGCGTAACCCTTGTCCACAAGTTCGGCGAGCGCGGCGGCGTGGACGGCGGCGCGTACCTTGGCGCCGCGGCCGACCGGCCGGACAGAGGGTTGATCAGCGGCATCGGCTACGTCACCGCCGCGAACTGGCCCGCCGTACTGCGCATCCGGTCAGGCCGCGCAGGTAGGAGCAGGCCAGGACACCTAGCGGGCACTCTATGAATTTTGCCGACTTCGCTATGTGTTCACGCCCGAGGAAGTAGCCTGACTCAGAACTTAAGGCTATCCTTGAATCTGGGAGTATCTTTTGGCGTGGACGGTGAAGGTCACGGACGAATACGCGGCCTGGTTCCGCGTGTTGATCAAGGAGGATCTCGAGTCCGCAATCCAGGTCGCACAGGCCGTTGCGGCCCTGCGCGAGGAAGGACCGACCTTGGGCAGGCCGCTCGTCGACCGCCTCAAGGGGAGCAAGCTGCACCACCTGAAGGAACTGCGCCCGGGATCGCGAGGCCTCTCGGAGATAAGAGTGATTTTCGCGTTCGATCCCACCAGGGCCGCGTTGCTCCTGCTAGGTGGCGACAAGGCCGGCAACTGGGAACGGTGGTACAAGGAGAACATCCCGCTGGCCGAACAGCTCTACACCGTCTACACCAGCGATAACGAGGAGTGAACATGCCGAAGAGGACGCCGGGAGACTGGGAAGACCTGGAGCGGGAACTCCACGGTGCCGGAGTTGTCCCGTCAGAGATCGAGGCAGGAGCACGACGCCTGCTCGCCGAGGCGAGGGGCCACCAACTGGCCGAAGCGCGGAAGGAACGCGGCTTGGGCCAGAAGGACGTTGCGGCGATCATGGATGTGAGTGTCGCCCGAGTTTCGCAGATCGAACATGGCGAGGTGATCTCTATCGATGTCATCGCTCGCTATGTCGAGGCACTCGGCGCACGCCTCGACTTGGTCGTCGACTTTGGCGACCGGACCTTGCGGTTGCCTGTCACGGAGAAGCCTGTAGACAGCGCAGCCTGATATCTCTTCGCTCCTGACCGCCTCTACTCCTGAGGGTTTCGTTTCACCGGACTCGGCTGGCTCACCCGGATCGCCGTCGATCGAGCGCTTGGGCGTTCGGGTATCCCAGCGCGCGTGAAGTTTGGAGATGGGCCGCAGTTCGTGGACGGCGCTGCTGGATGTGATGCGACTGGGGCCAGCCGACGACGCCACCGCCATCACCGCCGCCCAGGTCGATGATGAGCATCCTCACCCGCTAACCGGCTCATCGTCGTGCGCCGCCTGCAGGGCGCCGGCGCGCGCGGCGGCCAGTGTGACGCGCACTGCCTGGTCGGCGGTCGTCTCGTCGACCAGGTCGGTGGTGATGAGCAGGCGCAGGTAGATCGGCGCGGCCAGGGTCTTCAACAGCTCGGCAGGATCGGTATCCCCGGGAAGTTCACCGCGCTCCATGGCGCGCATCACCACCGGTTCGGCCCTGGCGAGCCGGTCGTCGAACACGTGCCGCCGGGCCGCGGCGATCTCTGGAAGATGGGCCGCCCCGGTGAACATGGCGGCGAGGATGGCCTGCCCGGTGGGGCTGGTGAACGCCTGGACGAGTGAGCGCGCCAGTGCCTGCAGATCGGTCTCGATCGCTCCGGTGTCGGGAACGGGGATGTCCATTGCCATGTGCTCGGCCAGGGCGTCGGTGAGCAGACTCTCCCGATCCTTCCACCGCCGGTACACCGTCGTCTTGTGGACCCCGGCGCGCTGAGCGACGCTCTCGACGGTCAACGCGGCGTAACCCTTGTCCACAAGTTCGGCGAGCGCGGCGGCGTGGACGGCGGCGCGTACCTTGGCGCCGCGGCCGACCGGCCGGGCAGAGGGTTGATCAGACTGCATTGCAACTCCAAGTTGCGATATTCGTGAGGCGGGTGACAAGATGAGCGTATCGCAACTCAAAGTTGCGATACATTCACCCTGCATCCGTTGAGGTGGCACATCATGCGTAACTCTCTCCCCTGGACCCTCCACGCGATTCCCGACCAGACCGGACGAGTCGCGGTTGTGACCGGAGCCAACAGCGGCATCGGCTACGTCACCGCCCGCGAACTGGCCCGCCGTAACGCACACGTCGTGCTGGCGTGCCGCGACCCCGAACGCGGCCAGGCCGCCCTCACCCGCATGCGGCGTGAGGTGCCCGGCGCTCACCTCGAACTGCGACGGGTGGACCTGGGCAGCCTTACCTCCATCCGAGAATTCGCCACCGGATGGAACTGCGGTCGGATCGATCTACTGGTCAACAACGCCGGGGTGGCGATGGTGCCCCACGCGCTGACCGCCGACGGGTTCGAGTCGCAGTTCGGCATCAACCATCTGGGCACCTTCGCCCTCACCGGCCTGCTTCTGCCGCATCTGCTCGCCGCGCCCGATCCACGGGTGGTCACCGTCAGCAGCGAGGGGCAGCGCTTCGCCCGCTTCGACCTGGAAAACCTCAACGCCGAGCGCCGCTACCGGACGGCGTTCGCGTACGTGCAGTCCAAGCGGGCCAACCTGTACTTCGCCGTCGAACTGCAGCGCCGGGCCGACGCCGCCGGGCTGAAGCTGCGCAGCCTGGCCGTCGCCCCCGGACTCACCCGCACCAACGTCCTCACCGGCGGCGCCAACAGCAGCAGGGGACGGCTGTATACGACCCTCACGCGCCTGCTGGTGCGCATGGCCTTTCGTCCGACCCCGGAAGGGGCGAAGACCTCCCTGTACGCGGCGACCGTGCCGGACCTGCCCGGCGGCAGCTACATCGTTCCCGACGGCCTGCTGCAACTGCGCGGCGAGCCGACTCGCCGTACTCGTGAGCGCGCCATCCGTGACCTCGCCACAGCCACTCGCCTGTGGCAGTTGTCCGAACGCCTTACCGGCGTCACCTACGCCCTATCTGCCGCCACAGCGGCGACACGCCTGCCATAGCATTCATCGGGTATTACGCTGGCCAAGGGATTCATCGTGGTGCGCCGTGGGGACGACGACGGATCCTGAGCTCGGCCGGAATGTGATTTTCATTCGAATCGGGGAACAGGACATGGGCAAAACGATGCCCGACTTACCACAGGGCATCCTCGGCTGGGTCCGAACCGCCTGCTGGGCGGCGCTCGCCCTCTTTCTGGCGGCGTTCGCGGTGTTCGAGAGCGTCAAGTACGGCGTGCCGACCAGCGCGGCGGCGCTGGTGTTCGTCGCCCTGCCCAACCTGGCGCGGCTGGCCCGGGTTCCGGCTTCCGGCGTGCTGCACCAGGCGGTGCACCGGGTGTGGATCCCGCTCGCGGTGCTGGTCGGCTACACCTTCGGACCGATCGTGTGGCCGCCGCTGTTCACCGCCGGGCTCGGCTGGCTCACCCGGATCGCCGTCGATCGAGCACTTGGGCGTTCGGGCGTTTCGGTCCGCTGAATGCGTCAAGCGATCTTCAGCACCGCTCGCCGGACCGCCTCCAGGTCGAAGGCCTCCGGGTCGAACTCCGCGGCGCCGGCCAACCCGGCCCAGCGCACCAGGTGCTCGTGCTCCTCATGACGAGGATCGGCCAGAGCGGCCCGGAACTCGCGGTATCCCCACGTCCCACCGCAGTCCTCCGGCGGGCAGGCGCCTTCCCCTGCCACGACCGCCGGATACCGGACGCCGTCCTCGGCCGTCATCGCACGCTCGATGACGATCTCATGCTCCCAGCTGTCGCCGAGGTCGTACTCCCAGCTGATCCGCGCGCCGTCGCCGCCCGCCACCTCGGCCAAGGTGGTGGCGGTCTCGTCCAGCACATCGAGGTCCCATTCGCGCGAGGGCCGGCCGTAGAGTTGCCCGCCGACGGTGAAGAGGTGCAGGTGATAGTCGGCCCACCCCATGGCCACCGCCAGAATGCGGTGCAACCGGGCCAGCGAGATCCCCGCCGACACCCGTAGCCGCCGCCACACCACCGGCTCGTCGGTGTCCAGCAGCGTCACCTTGAGCTCGTACACCGGCTCGCCCGGACCGGCCTCGCCCAGGCTGCGCCGGACCGGCTCCAGGCCGAGCGGTGTGAGCGCGGCTTCCTCGTTCGTGATCTTGAGCGCTCCCAGGTGTTGCAGCGCGCTCAGCATCCGTTCGGTGTCCTGGTCGTTGACTTCCCGGGCGCGCTCGGGCTTCTCGATGACGAACGGCGCCGACGCCCGTTCCCAGGACAACTCGTACAGCTCCTTCAGGGGCGCGGATCCGCCGTACAACCGGGTCAGCAAGGTACGCACCACCGGCGCGAACTCCTCGTGCAACGGCGAGGTCCACCACCCAGCCGGGCACACTGCCTCGGCCAGCCGTGGAAACGCCTCGAACGCCGCCTCCCACAGCGCTTGCGGGCGAGCGAGCAGCGGACCGGCCTTCTTCACCGGAACCAGCCGCCCTTTGACCACCCGCACCAGGCCGGCGGCCCTGGCCCACAGGAAGATCCGCATCAACCCGGACAGCTCGGCGCTGGACGTGGTCTTGAACACCCGCCCTCCGATGTCGGGGTCGACCACATCACCGGTGTCCAGCAGGGCTACCAGAGTCCTGGCGTCGGCCAGAGTGATCTGGCCGGTGGCGGTCAGTTTCCGGCCCGCGCCGACCCACTCGGTGAATGCCCCCAGGTCCCGCACCACCGGGGATTCCTCTGCCTCATGCACCCGACCAGTTAACAACAGCGAAGCGCTCCTGACTGCTGGAACGCCCCTCTACGCGGTGACCCCTATCGGCGCCTCATCGACGAGTGCCTCGCCGAAACCGGCAGGACCCACTACAACGAGGCGGCGGAGCTGCTGATACGGCTCCGCGAAGTCCACCGGCTCGCGCGCGACGAAGCCGGACCTGGAGGAGCTACGCCTGCGCCACAAACGCCGGCCCACGTTGATCGCCAAGCTCGCCGGCCTGTGACCTTCGTGGCCTACAGCACCGCGCTGCGGAAGCATCCCGGTTCTCCGGGGATGGGCACAGATGGCGATCATGCCCGAGGATGGGATCATGAATCTCCGTGATCGACTTCACCGGCTCATCGGGCGGGACGCCGTCTGGTCGGCGGATCATGAAGGAGCCAGCGGCACGGCCCTGCGGGTGACGTCGGGTTCAGAGGTTTTCTACGTCAAGCATGGCCCTCTCGCCCAAGCCGAGCACCTGCGACTGCGCTGGCTTCGTGGACGCGTCCCGGTTCCTGAGGTGGTCGCCTTCGAAGACCCTGTCCTCGTGCTCGCCGACGTGGGCGCCCCGTCCCTGGAAACCGCCGCGCCCGCCGACATGGGCAGCGTCCTGGGACGGACGCTGCGCGTGCTGCACGAGCTGCCCGTCGCCGAGTGCCCCTTCGACGGCAGGCTGCCGGTCGTGCTCGAACGCACCGACGCCAATGTCCGGGACAGCCTCGTGGACCCGGACGACTTCGACGACGACCATCAGGGGCTGACCTCTGAGGCGATCCAGGAACGACTGCTGGCCACGCGCCCGCCCGTCGAGGACCTCGTCGTGGCGCACGGGGACTACACCCCCTCGAACGTGCTGTTGCCCGCCTCGGGAGAGCCTGTCGTCATCGACGTGCCGGCGCTGGGTGTGGCCGACCGCTACCGCGACCTCGCCATCGCTCACAGGGACCTGTCCGAGGACCACGGCCCGGAAGTCTGGGAGAAGTTCCTTTCGGCCTACGGGCTCGTCGACGACCTCGACGAGGAGCGGCTGTACTACTACCGGCTGCTCGACGAGCTGCTCTGACCCGGGTCACATGCCTTGAGCAGGTGGCCGGCTCCCGGCTCTTATCCGATCACTTCCGCGCGCGAGAATGAAATATATATTCAATCCATGATAATCATTCGCGGCCGCCGCGTCCGGTGGCGCCGGTGAACCAGGAGTCGGCCGCCAAGTTCGGCCCCGAGTACAAGACCCTGCCCGCCGCGGCCGGCGTCGGCATCGAGCCGCTGATCGGCATCACGGCGGTCGCCGACATCGAGGCCAGGCGCGAGGCCATGGCCGACTACATCTGGAAGGGCGAAGGCCCGCCGAAATCGCTGCCGACCGTCGAGAGCGGCGTGAGCGCGCCCGATTTCGCCTCCCTCGCGGGCGTGCGCAGGATCGACCGGCTCAAGATCGCCCTGCGCCACCAGGTCACCGCCACCGTCTACGACCTCGTGCCGCGCCGGACCTGGAACCGGCGGCTGGCGCTCTACCACAACGGTCACGGCGAGCCGTTCGACACCATGCTCCGCACCGTCCAGGCGCTGCTCGACCGGGGCTACCGCGTGATGGTGTACGCGATGCCGTTCCACCACTGGAACCAGCAGCAGATCGCCGACCCGGCCGACCCCGCCAAGCTGCTGCCCAACCCCTCGCACCGCGAGCTGCCGGCCTGGGAGACGGCGCAGTTCTCCGCGCTGACGTTCTTCCTGGAGCCGCTCGTGGTCACGCTGAACTACGCGCAGGCCACGTACCGGACGCTCTCGGTGGAGATGATCGGGTTGTCCGGGGGTGGCTGGACGACCACGGTGTACGCGGCGCTCGACCCGCGCGTCACCCGCAGCTATCCGGTGGCCGGATCGCTGCCGTTCCCCCCGCGGCCGGCGGCGCCGAAGCCGCGGCCCACGATCGGCGACTGGGAGCAGACCAAGGACGCGCTGCCCGGCTTCTACGCCGGGGCCTCCGACAGCTTCCTGGACATGTACGTGATGGCGTCGATCGGTCCGGGGCGCGGGCAGCTGCAGATTCTCAACCGGTTCGACGAGTGCTGCTTCAACGGGGTGGGGCACCGCGCCTACCAGGCTCCGCTGCGCGACCGGGTGGCGCTGCTCGCGGAGGGGCGTCCCGATCGGGGACGATGGGACCTCCTGGAGGACGCCACGCACGACGACCACACCATCTCGCCGTACGCGCTGTCCGTCATCATCTGGGATCTTGACAGCACAAATGTCACAACATAATATCGGAATATAGATGCATCGCTGAATGAATATTCAGTGAGAGGGTGCGCATGGCGAGCAGGACTTTTTCCCACCGGCGCAGAGTGATCGTCAACACTGACGCGAAAAATGAGGCGGACGACCAATTCGCCATCGTGCACGCCCTCCTTTCACCGAGCCTCGACATCCGCGGTCTGGTGGCCGCGCATTTCGGCAACCGGCGCACCCGTACGAGCATGGAAGAAAGCCGCGCGGAAATCGACCTGCTGCTGCGGATGATGAAGCTCGACGGCCAGGTCCGCGTCGAGGACGGGGCGCCGTACGCGCTGCCCGACGTCAACACCCCGGTCCCGGCCCCGGGAGTGGACCTGATCGTCTCCGAGGCCATGCGCGACGTGGCCGAGCCGCTCTACGTGGCCTTCCTCGGCCCGCTCACCGACATGGCCTCGGCGCTGCTGCTGGAGCCGCGCATCGCCGAACGGGACGTGACCGTCGTCTGGATCGGCGGCGGCGGGTACGACGGGCGCGGCGGGCCTGCCGGGCGGCCCGAGTTCAACCTGTCCAACGACATCGTCGCGGCCAACATCGTGTTCTCCTCGGCGCTGCGGGTCTGGCAGATCCCGGCGCCGACGTACCGGATGACGGCCGTCGGCTACGCCGAGCTCGACGCGAAGGTCGCGCCGTGCGGCGAGATCGGCGACTACCTCGTGCGCCAGCTCGTGGAGTGGAACGAGCGGCAGCACGGCGGCTCGATCGAGTTCCGGGTGCTGGGCGACTCCCCCGCCGTCGGGCTGCTGCTCCACCCCGACTGCGGGACCTGGGTGGAGCGGCCCGCGCCGATCTTCCGGTACGACGGATCGCACGACTTCTCCGTCGTGAACCGGCCGATCCGCACCTACGACTCGATCGACGCGCGGTTCATCCACGAGGACTTTTTCGCGAAGCTGCGCGCCTTCGCCGGGGTCCGGGAGAGGGCATGAAAAGCAGGCCCGTCAACGGCGGGAAGGGACGATGCCGCATGATCTCGCCCATCCTCCGGGACCGTAGGCTGCACGACGTGCCGATCGGCCGGCCGGCGGCGTATGCGACCCGGGGGCGCCACCGGACCAGCAGGAGCGGCGGAGCCGAAGCGGAGGCCAACGATCGTGGGAGCTGACAGTCAGTTCGAGAAGGGCCGTCCCGGCGGCGAATCCACGAGGTTCAGCGGTCGCCGGCTCAGCCAGGAGTCCGAGCGCATGCGGCTCCTCGTCCGCGTCGCCCGTCTCTACCACGAACACGGCGTACGCCAGCCGCAGATCGCCGCCCAGCTGCGCATCTCGCAGCCCCGGGTGTCGCGGCTGCTCAAGGAGGCCGCGGAGATCGGCGTCGTACGCACCGTGGTCGTGGTGCCCAGCGGCGTGCACGCGCTGCTGGAGGAGGACCTGGAGCGCAAATACGGCGTCGAGCAGATCATCGTGGTCGACGCCGCGGGCGACAACCACGACGTCGTGGCCGCGCTCGGCTCGGCGGGCGCCACCTATCTGGACGCCACCCTGATCGGCGGCGAGCATCTCGGCATCTCGTCGTGGAGCGCCAGCCTGCTGGCCACCGTGGAGGCGATGCAGCGCCGTCCCATCCACGTGGCCGAGGAGGTCGTCCAGCTCATCGGCGGCGTGGGCAAGGGGTCCGCGCAGGTACAGGCCACCCGGCTGGCCGCCCACCTGGCCGACCTCACCGGCGCCGAGCCGGTCTTCCTGCCCGCGCCCGGCCTGGTCGGCTCCGCGGTCGCGCGCCAGACGCTGTCGGAGGACCATGTGGTGCGGCAGGTCGTGGACGCGTGGTCGCGGCTGACGACGGTGCTGGTCGGGATCGGCAGCCTCGACCCGTCGCCGCTGCTGCGCGGCAGCGGCAACGCCATCTCGGAGGAGGACCTGGAGACGCTGCGCGGGCTGGGCGCGGTGGGCGACGTGTGCCTGCGCTTCTTCGACGCCGAGGGGCGGCTCGTCGACTCGCCGCTGGAGGAGCGCATCCTGGGCATCCCGGCCGCCGACCTGCTGCGGGTTCCGCGGCGGATCGCCATCGCGGGCGGGCGCCGCAAGACGGCGGCGATCCGGGCGGCGTTGCGGGGTGGGTGGGTGAACACGCTCATCACGGATGTGGGCGTGGCCGAACAACTCCTCAAGGACTGATCCGGCTCCCTCCGGGCCGCCCGGCGCCCTGGCCACCGTGCACGTCCCCACGACCGGCCCGCCCTCGGTCGGCGAGTCCGGGACACCGGTGACCGCTCCGTCGCCGGCGCAGCCGACGCGGGTGCTTCACTCACGCAGGCCGACGCGCCGATGCCCGGCTCATCACCGGCGAGGGCGGCCGCCGCCGACGCGCCGCGTACCGCCGTCGCTGTCACGAGAGCACGATCGCTCAGGTCAGGCCGGGTAGCGCGCCGTGCACGATGGCGCGGGCGACACCTTGGACGACGTCCTTGCTGATGCTTTCGGGCGGTGCGGTCACCAGGGTGAACAACGCGCCGCCGTAGAGCGCGATCAGGGTGGGGATGCTCTCGCGGGGAATGGGGAGGCCGAGCTCGGCGTGGTGACCGGCGGTGAACCGCGTCGAAGTGTCCTGCAAGCCCGCAAGAGCTGAGGCCAGCACCGGTCGCCGTACTGCCTCCAGCTGCAGTTCGAAGATCGCCAGATAGCGGTTGCGCAGCGTGGTCGCCGCTTCGAGCAAGGATTCGGCCAGCAGGTCAGCGACCTGTCCTGTCGTGCTCGCGGCGGTCTTGTGGTGCTGAGCGGCCCGGTCCATGTCGGCATGGTGGAGCTCGACGATGCGCTGTGCGGCGGCCACCAGCAGCGCCTCCCGACTGGGGAAGTAGTTCGAGGCTGTTCCCTGCGGGAGTCCGGCGGCTTTCTCGACCGCACGGTGGGTCAATCCGTGCACTCCGGACGTCGCCAGCAGCTCTATGGCGGCATCGGTCAAGGCTCGGCGACGGGCTGGATTGGTGGGCGGCACCCGGCCATACTATACCAGTAACCGTACTAGAACGATCGTAGTGATTGGAGGGAGCATCATGAAGGTCGTGGTGGTAGGCGCCGGTCTGGGCGGGGTGCCGGCCGCGGTGGGACTGCACCGCAGGGGTCATGAGGTGACGCTGTACGAACGCGCCCCCGAGCTTCGGGAGGCCGGCACCGCCATCGTGATCACGCCCAACGGCGTGCGGGCGCTGGATGCGCTGGGGTTGGGCGACTACGTACGCGGCCAGGCCATGCCCGCCGTCACCGGCGGATTACGGGACTGGCGCGGACGGCCCCTGCTGGTCACCGACGTGGCCCAGGCGCAGCAGACGGTCGGGACGACGGCAGCCGTGAGCCGGGCGGAGCTGCACCGGGCCCTGCGTGCACCGCTGCCCGCCGAGTCGGTGCGCACCGCGACGCCGGTTCACCACCTCGAACCCGACCTCACCGGGGTCACGGTGATCAGCGACGGACAGCCCGTGGCCAGGGCCGATGCCGTGATCGTGGCCGACGGCATCGGCAGCGGCCTACGTAGCCGGCTCTTCCCCGGCCACCCCGGGTTGCGGCGGGCCGGCCGGGTGGACCTCCGCGGCATGCTGCCCCGTCCCGCCGGGCTGGACGTGACCGGCCTGCTGGGCAGCATCCTGATCGACCGGCGCAGCGGGGGGATGTTCGGCCTGTTCCCGGTCGGCGAGCGTGACCTGTACTGGTTCACCGACTCCGCGCTGCGCGGAACGCCGCCCGGAGCGGATGAGGCGCTCCGGGACGTGCTGTCCTTGATGGCCGACTGGCACCCGGCGGTCCCGGCGCTGATCGAGGCCACCCCGCCCGCCGACGTCTACGTCGATGCGATCGCCTGCCTGGCCGAGCCGCTGCCGTCGTTCGCGATCGGCAGGATCGCGCTGCTCGGCGACGCCGCGCACGCCATGACCCCCGATCTCGGCCAGGGCGCCAACCAGGCGTTCGAGGACGCGGCCGCGGTGACCCGGCACCTGGCCGACGCCGAACCGGCGGAGGTCACCGAGCGGCTGCTCCGCTACGACGCGGAGCGCCGGCCGCGTACCAGCAGCCTGATGCGGGCCTCGTCCCGGCAGGCGTGGCTGACGTCGCGAACCGGCGCCACGGCGTGGGTGCGCGACACCCTGCTACGCGCGGTGCCACGCCGGCTCGCGACCCGACGGCTCGCTGCCATGTGGCACGTATAGCAGCTCACCCGGCGGGCTGCCGGGAGCGGCGCGTCGTGCCGAGGCACAGCGGCTACGGCTCAGCGGCCCGGACCGGGGAGGTGGATGGCCGGTTCGGGGCGGTGGATGCCGCGGGGGCGGTAGCCGAGGGCGTCCGAGATGCCCAGGTAGTCGGCGAGGAGCCAGATGATGGCCAGCCACATTTCCGTTCCCTGGAGTCCGGGCGTGCGGGTCGCGCCGCTGCCCCGGGTCAGGGCGAAGGAGAAGCCCGCGCCGTCGTGCCAGCCGCCCACCGCGCGGACGAGCTGCCCCCTGGCCCACGCCTCGCCCTCCTCGCGACGGTGCCGCGTCTGCCTGCCCGCCAGCCAGAGCGGGTGGATGACGTCGAGGACGTTGCAGGCGTTGCCGGTGTCCGGGCCGAAGTAGCGGGAGTCGCGTGATTGGGCGAGCACGGTGTCCACGGCCCGCTCCGGGTATGGCAGCGGCACCCCGAACTGCGCGAACGTGCCCCGCGTGAGCCGGTAGAACCCGTTGACCACCTGCAGCCAGCCCGCGTCGGAGTCCGGCTCGCCCCACATCCCGTGCGACTGCGCGCACCTCGTCAGGAGCCAGCCGTACAGGGTCTCGATCTCGCCGTGCAGGCCGAAGTCGGCGAGGTTGCGGTAGAGACCGGTGCCGACCGTGTCCACCCAGGAGCCGGCCGTCCAGGCCCCCCGTTTCCAGTCGAGGGCGTCGAGTGCGGCGACCAGCTCCTTCGAGCCGAGCTCGGCGACGGCGTGCACGGGGTGCTGGAACCGGGTCCCGAGCAGGTCGAGCGCGTAGCCGACGCAGAGCACGTGATAGGCGGCGGATCCCTCCAGCGAGGGTGTTCCGGTGCCGCCGATCTCCGGCACCAGGCCCGTGACGGGGTCCTGCCGGTCGCGCAGGAACGCGACGATCTCCTCCCGCGCCGGGACCGGCGGCGGACCGCCGAGCAGCAGGTCGGCGATCTCCACCGCGTCGCACCAGGCGCGTACGGTGGGCTCGGCGTCCGGCCGGTCCACGTAACGCTCGCCGGTCCAGCACCGGCTCAGCACGGCTTCGGCCTGCTGCCTGGCCTGCGCGGCGAAGCCGGCGAGCAGCCCGGCCACATCTCCGCCCGCAGCGAGTCGACCTGCGGTGCCATGGGGGAACGCATCGTGTGCGAAGCCGCCCGAAGCGACGGCGGGCGCGGCGACGCCCGAAGCGGTGTCGTGGCGCGTGGAGCCACCCGACGTCGCGTCGCGGGGTGCGGCGCTCTCCGAGGCGGCGGGGCGTGGGGTGCGGCGGTCGCGGATGAGGCGGGCCGGGTTGCCGGCGACGATGGCCCAGGCGGGCACGTCCTTCGTGACCACCGAGCCCGCCCCCACGACCGCGTGGTCGCCGATCGTCACCCCGTCGAGCACGACCACGTTCGATCCGATCCACACGTCGTCCCCGATGCGGATCCCCTTCGACGTGGTCGCCTGCCGGAACACCGGCCGGTCCGGGGCGGCCGAATGGTTGAAGCCGAGCAGCGAGGTGTGCGCGCCGACCCGTACCGCATCCCCCATCACCACGCGCCCCCGCGCCACCGCGTACGGGTTGAGCGTGCAGTCGTCGCCCATCACGACGTCGTCGGTGACGTACGTGTGCGCCGCTATGTAGGTGCGCTCCCCCATCCGCAGCCGGTCGGCGTACACCGCCGCCAGCGGCGAGATGAACACCTTCTCCCCCGCCTCCAGAGTCATCCTGGTACGCAGCTCCGCCACGTGCCCCGCCTGGGCCTGCCGTTCCTGCTCGGTCGCGTGGTCCCAGAACAGCCAGGGGCAGAAGTCGAACTTGCCGGGTTCCGTCATGTGATCAGCATTCCTCACGCTCGTCAGTCCGCCACAGCCAGCGTCATCGACCAGGTGTAGCGCCGTTGCGGCACGCGCGGCGGCCCGTCACTCGCGAAGGCGCCGTCCACCTCGGTCGCCACCGTGTACGAGGCCGCCGGACGTTCCGGTCTGATCGACGTGGACCTGGAGCCGCTGCTACCGGGCACCGCCGTGGCCGGTCCGGCTCGCATCGCCCTCTGCGGCCAGGACGACAACCGCGCGGTCCACGAGGTGATGGCGCGTCTCAGCCCCGGAGACGTGCTGGTCCTGACCATGCCGGAGCCGCGCCCCGTCGCCCTCCTCGGCGACCTGCTCGCCACCCAGGCGGCGGCACGCGGGGCGGCCGGGGTGCTGGTGAACGCCGCGGTCCGCGATGTGGCAGACCTGCGTGAGCTCGGCCTTCCTGTGTGGGCGCGCTGGCGCCGGGTCCATGGTGCGGACAAGAACGTCCGCGGCGCGATCGACGTGCCGGTGGAGGTGGGCGGCACCTCGATCACACCGAACCATGTCCTCGTGCTCGACGACGACGGCGCGGTGGCTCTCCCGGCGGGGAGCGTGAACTCCACCCTGGAGGCCGTGCGAGCGTGCTTGGCCAAGGAGGCTGCCCTCCGCGAGCGCTGGCGAACCGGCGAGCTCAGCTACGACGTGTACGGCATGCGCACGGAGGACGAACGACGAACAGCGTCCTGGAGGTCCGGGAGCTGAGCAAGCAGTTCGTGCTGCTCGGCGACCGGATCGTGGTGCTCGGCCGGATCGGCCGGGTGGTCCTGGACAAGGTGATCGACCTGCCCAGGCCGAGCCGCCCTGATCGCTGCCACGTCTCCGGGGATCGGCGGTCACAGCCGGCCGAGCAGCATCGGGACGTAGACGAGGTTGGTGACGACGTGGATGAAGACGATCACCCAGAAGTTCCGGTAGCGAGCCCACAGATAGCCGAGCATCAGTCCGAACACCCCCTGGAAGGCGATGATCGTGGCCAGGCCCAGGAGCGGATCGGCGGCGTCTATGCGGGAGGAGTGCATGAGCGCGAACAGCAGCGAGGAGACCATGATCGCCGGCCACCTGCCGTACAGGACCTCCAGCCGGGTCTGCAGCCAGGCCCGGTAGAAGACCTCCTCCAGCACGCTGGCGGTCAGCAAGGTGATCAGTGAGGCGATGGCCAGCGTGACCGGGTCGGGCAGATCCTGCGTGAGCGGGACCGCCAGCGGGCCTACCTGAGAGAGCAGGAACCAGGCCAGGACCGCGGGCAGCGGAGCCAGCCAGGTCACCGGGGCGATGATGGTCCTGGTCTTGGGGCCGTCCGCCCTGATCACCCGGAACGCCACCAGCGGGAGGACCAGCAGCACCACGACCTTGACCACCACGTACAGGTCGCCCTGAGCCAGCGGGATGGTCAACGCCATGAGCACGGCCACCGCCACCAGCGTCCATGCCTCCCGCCGCAACCGCGGCCTCGGCAGGTCCACCGCTGGTAGCGGCACCTCACGCCGGGGCGGGATCAGGCGGGCCAGGACGATGGCGGCCAGCGGCGGCAGCGCCGCCGCCCACAGGGACGCCGGCGCCGCGCCAGGGTCGGCCGAGCGGGCGACCTCGGTATTGCCCGTGATCCATAACCATGCGTAGGCGAGCGCGAACACCGCCATGCCCGCACCCGTCATCAACCAAGCCGACGGCGCCCGGCGGGAATCGAGAGGAACCATGCGCACGATGATCCCAGGCGCCAGGTCGTGCCGACTCCTTCGACGGCATGACTCGGCCGTCAATCGTTCGGAGTATCCGGGCCTTCTCCGCAAGGCGAGCGCCTCCGTCCGGCACCCCCGTGCCGTGAGCGTCACCGTGGCCTCGCTGGTACAGGCCCGGATATCTCAGCGGGTGTCGCGGGCCGCGCGGTTGATGAGGTCGGTGACCGCGGCGGGTTCGGAGACGGAGACCGCGTGGGAGGCGTCTTCGACGGTGACGGTGCGGGCGTCGGCGCGTTCGGCCATCCACTGCTGGGCCTTGGGCAGGATGTTGTAGTCCTGGCCGGCGATCAGAGCGTAGGAGCGGATGTCCTTCCAGGCGGCTTCGGTGCCTTCTCCTCCAGGGCGAGCGTGGAGACCGGCCGCTGGGTGGCGGCCATGATGGCAGCGGTGGTGGCGGGGACGTCGGCGGCGAACTGTTTGCGGAACTTGTCCTGCTTGATGGTCAGCTCGGTGCCGGTGCCGCCGCCGGGCAGGGGGTAGGAGGCGGTGTTCAGCAGGGCAACGCACACCAGCCTCCCGGCACCATCGGGCTCGCACGGCCCACGGGGCCCTGGCCGTCACAGGTCGTCGGCGGGATTCTCCGTGTAGCGCAGCAGGTCTCCCGGCTGGCATTCGAGCACCTCGCACAGCCGGGCCAGGGTGGAGAACCTGATGGCCTTGCCCTTACCGGTCTTGAGGATGGACAGGTTGGCGATCGTCACCTCGACCCGGTAGGACAACTCGGTCAGCGTCATGCCGCGCTGAGCGAGCAGCTCGTCGAGCCGGATCTCGATGCGCCCGTTGAGCTCGCCCGGCGGCACTCAGATCGTGCCTTCGAACTCGTCGAGCATGGCCAGGCCGCGCCCGATCACTTCAGCCACCACGAACGCTCCCACGCCCATCAGCACGGCCAGCAGCGGCGCGCGCGCCGGATCGTGGAGGGTCGCCTCCACCATGACGTCCAGCGCGCGTACGCCCGGGGCCAGGGCTCCGTCGAGCGACACACCGGCGCGCGACGGCCAGAGCCCGGTGAAGCCGTAGTCGGCCTTCCCCGTCGGCACGGCGAGGATGACGCCGGCCACCAGCCGCGCAAGGAAGGCGAGCACGCCGAGAACTAAGGCGGTCGTCAGGATCGCGTGCAGGCGCCGGGTCCACGCGCCGACCGTCGAGGGCGCGGATGCTATCGGACTGCCGGGCATCGGCCGTCTCCTTTATCGTTTATCGATGAGGTCGCGCGTTTCACGATAGCATTGAAAAACGATAAAACAAGCGAAACCCGGGCCCATGGACCCTGCTGCGCAGCCGGGCACGAACTCAGACGACCCTGTCGGCAATGACCTCGCACCGGGGGACTCGCTCTCGTGGACGAGGTGCTCCCATTGAGCCGCCTCGGTGGCGGGACGCCGTCCGGGTAGACCTCCCGCCATCGGGGCAGATCTCAGGTGCCTGGTCCGTCCTGCCGGGTTACGTTGGGCAGAGTCCTCATGTGCGAAGGAAGTGGTTTCCCGTGCTCTACGTGTTCGGCTTCGAGCGGATCGGCGTGGCCGTGAGCGACATCTACTTCGTTGACCCGGAGCCGATCCCGGGTCAGGAGGGCGCCGAGCGTGGCGTGCGGCTCGAGATCCGCAGGCTCGAACCGGGCGAGCTCAAAGGGTCGATCTACTCCGCCCGGCCCATCACCGTCGATCGGCCCCTCTGGCGCGTCGATCTGCTGGAGTCGGTGAGCTCGGAGCCCGGGAGCTTCGACCGTACCCATCATCATCCCGCCATCGAGGGGTGGGAGCCGGGGGCGCGGGTGTTCGACACGGAGCTGTCCAGCGAGCCGCTGAAGTGGCTGGGCGCGCGGCTCACCGACCTGGAGGCCGTGCTGGCCGAGGTCGGCGTGAGCCGCGACGAGGTCAGCCCCGCCGATGTGGCCGGGCTGCGGGAGCGGGCGCCGGAGATCGTCGACGCGGTGGGCCGGCTGCTCGACCGCATCCGCGCCGGCGAGCTCGGCACCCCGCCGGACGCCGAGTCGGCCACCAGCGTCCGGGCCAGCTGGCTCTAGCCCTCAGCGTCCGGGCCGGCCGGCTCTAGACGCCGCCGGTCGCCGGGCGGCGGTGGAGGAGGCCGAACTTGGCCCACATGGCCTCGGCGGCCTCGATGGAGGCGCCGGTGCGGGCCGGGTCCACGGCGGCGAGCTGGGTGACGAGCGCCTGTGCCACCGCCATCCCGGCGGTCAGCGACGGGAAGAACGCCTCCCCTTCGGCCGGCACCATCACGACCTCCTCGGCGGCGCTCGCCAGGGCGGGGCTGGCCGCGTCCGTCAGCGCGAACACGCGTACGCCGCGCGCGCGGGCCTCGTTGGCCGCCAGCACAGTGCTCTCGTACAGCCGCCAGAAGCTGATCGCGATCAGCACGTCCCCGGAGCCGATGGCGGCCATCGTGTTGGCCAGTTCGGCGTCGCCGGCCGTGACGGCCGTGACGGGGTAGCCGGCCAGCCGGGCGTTGTGCGCCAGCGCCAGGCCGACGGCGGCGTAGCTGCCGTCGGCGACGATCACGGTGCGCCCCGCGGCGGCGATGGCTTCGGCGATGGTCAGCAGCACCGACTCGTCCAGGCGGCGGTTGAGCAGGGCGAGGCTGTCGAGGTCGCGGCGGATGGACCGGGAGCTGGGTGAGCCGGTGCCGCGGTGCGCGGCGGCGACCTGGCCCGCGCTCAGCGAGGACAGGTAACGGGCGCGCAGTTCCTGCTGCAGCGCGGGCCATCCGGCGAACCCGAGCGCCTGCGCGGTGCGGGTCACGGTCGCCACGTTGACGCCCGCGTGCTGGGCCAGCTCCCCCGCCGACCCGAACGACGCACGCCGCGGCTGCGACAGCAGGATCTCCAGCACCGCGGCGCTCTTGCCGCGCAGGCCGCGCTCGGGCGTCCGGGCGCGCAGCCAGTCCTCGAAGCTGTCGGTAACGGTCTCCGTCACGTCTTCCTCTCCCCGTAGCAGGCACATGGTACGCGCTCGTAACACCGTCTTCTTGCAACAAGTATTGCAAAAGCATGGAATTGCACTATATGTTGCTGGACATTCCACCCTGCAGGGCTATGACCTGGGGAAAGGTGTTTCGATGACCTTGTTGGCCCGTCTGGACCGGCTCCCGCTGAGCCGCCCCCACTACCTCCTGCTCCTCATCGGCGGTCTCGGCTACACCTTCGACGGCATGGACTCGGCCGTCGTCGCGTTCCTGCTGCCGAGCGCACAAGATGCCTGGGGCCTGTCCAACGGCCAGCTCGGCCTGATCGGATCGGCGACCCCGTTCGGGTTCCTGTTCGGGGCGACCGCGGCCGGCCTGCTCGGCGACCGCATCGGCCGCAAGAAGGTCATGATGTACGCGCTGGCCGTCTACGCCGTCTTCTCGGTCGTGGCCGCGCTCGCGCCGAACTACGAGGTGTTCCTGGGTGCCCGGGTGCTGGCCGGGGCGGGCGCGGGCGCGGAGAGCGCGATCATCGCCCCGTTCCTGTCGGAGTTCGTGCCGGCCAAGCGGCGCGGCTGGTTCATCGGCGCGCTGGCCGGGTTCTTCTCCTTCGGGTTCGTCATGGCCGCGCTGATCGGGCGGTTCGTCGTGCCGACGATGGACGACGGCTGGCGGGTGGCCCAGGTGATCACCGCGCTGCCGATCGTGATGCTGCTGTGGTGGCGGCGCTCGCTACCGGAGTCGCCGCGTTACCTGCTGCAGCACGGCCGCGTGGACGAGGCCGAGGCGGTGGTGGCCGACCTCGAACGCCGCGTCGAGCGGGCCACGGGCGGGCCGCTGCCGCCGGTGCCCGAGTCCGCCACGCCGCCCTCGGTGGAGACGCCGAAGGTGAACCTGCTCAGCGCGCTGCGGTTCCTGTGGAGCCCGGTCATGGCCAAGCGCACGGCCGTGATCTGGCTGATCTGGTTCGTGATCACGTTCTCGTACTACGGGTTCTTCTCCTGGATCCCCACCCTGCTGGTGCAGCGCGGCATCACCGTCACCAAGAGTTTCGAATTCTCGATCATCATTTACCTGGCGCAGGTCCCCGGCTACTTCTCCGCGGCCTGGCTGTCGGAGCGGCTGGATCGCAAGAACACGATCGCGCTCTACCTGTCCGGCTCGGCGGTCAGCGCGTTCTGGCTGTCGCAGATGGACTCGCCGGTCACCATCACGCTCGCGGGCGCGGTGCTGTCGTTCTTCCTCAACGGCACGTACGCGGGCGTCTACTCCTACACCCCCGAAGTCTTCCCCACCTGGATCCGCGCCTCGGGGACCGGCCTGTCGAGCGCGTTCGGGCGGATCGGCAGCATCCTGGCCCCGACGATCATCGGTCTGTCCGCCGCGAGCCTGGGCTTCGCCGGCGTGTTCGGGCTGACGACGGCGGTGCTGGTGGCCGGGGTGATCTGCGTGGTCGTGTTCGGCCTGGCCACGGCCGGGCGATCGTTGGAAGAGCTGACCGAACCCGCCAAGGAGGCGACCAAGTGACCGACCTGGAGGACCTGGAGAAGCGCGTACGGCAGGAGGTGGGGGTGCGGTTGTTCACCGTGCTCGCCTGGGTGCCCGAGCGGCGGGCGCTGCGCCGCGTCCACAGCAGCCATCCCGGGGAGTACCCCGTGGGCGGCGAGAAGACCGTGGAGGTGGCCCAGGGCTGGCTGGCCACGTGCATCGAGGCGCGGGAGCCGTACTTCGGTCCCGATCGGGCCGCGGTGCGGGAGGTGTTCGCCGACCACGCAGTGATCGAGAGCCTGGGCTGCGGCGCCATCATCAACGTGCCCGTCGTCGACGGGGGCGAGGTGCTCGGCGTGCTCAACATCCTCGACGCCGAGGGCCGCTACGACGCGGGATCGGTCGCCGTGGCCGAGTCCCTCGCGCCGCTCGCGGTGCCCGCGCTGCGCGGAGGCGCGCGATGAGCCTGCTGTTGCGCAACGCGCTCGTGCTGGACGTGGGCACGGGCGAGTACGCCGAGGGCGATCTGCGCTGCGCGGACGGCCGGGTCGTCGAGACGGGCCCGCGGCTGACCGCTCCCCCGGACACGCGGGTGGTCGACGTCGCGGGTGCGTACGTCGTACCCGGGCTGATCGACGCGCACGTGCACGTCACGGCCTCGACCGCGGACCTCGGCTCGCTCAGCTCCATGTCCCCGTCGTACGTGGCCGCGCACAGCGCCCGCATCATGGGCCAGATGCTCGACCGCGGCTTCACCACGGTCCGCGACGCCTCCGGCGCCGACCACGGGCTGGCCGACGCGCAGGCGGAAGGGCTGATCCGGGGGCCGCGGCTGCTGTTCTGCGGCAAGGGACTGAGCCAGACCGGCGGGCACGCCGACTTCCGCGGCCGCGGCGAGCACCTGGTCGACGACCACCCGTGCTGCGCCGGCGTCGGGCGGGTGGCCGACGGGGTGACCGCGGTGCGTACGGCCGCCCGGGACGAGCTGCGCAAGGGCGCGCACCACATCAAGGTCATGGCCTCCGGCGGGGTGGCCTCGCCGACCGACCGCATCGACTCGACGCAGTATTCGATGGAGGAGCTGCGCGCGATCGTCGAGGAGGCGCAGGCCGCCAACCGGTACGTGGCCGCGCACGCCTACACCGCCCGTGCCGTCAACCGGGCGCTGGAGGCCGGGGTGCGCTCCATCGAGCACGGCAACCTGATCGACGACGGCAGCGTCGAGCTGTTCCGCGAGCATGACGCGTTCCTGGTGCCGACGCTGGTGACGTACTGGGCGCTCAAGGAGGAGGGGCCGGCGTTCGGGCTGCCGGAGCGGAGCTGGCGCAAGGTCGACGAGGTGCTGGAGGCCGGGCTGGCCGCGCTGGAGCGGGCAGCGCGGGGCGGGGTGCGGCTGGCGTACGGGACGGACCTGCTGGGCGGCATGCACCGGCACCAGAACCACGAGTTCCGGCTGCGGGGCGAGGTGCAGCGGCCGATCGACGTGCTCCGGGCCGCCACGACGGGCGCGGCCGAGCTGGTCGGCATGGCGGGTGAGATCGGCACGCTGGCGGTGGGCGCGCACGCCGACCTGCTGGTGCTCGACGGCGATCCGCTGGAGGACGTCGGCGTGCTGGCCGACCCGGAGAAGCACCTCAGGCATGTCGTCCAGGCGGGCGCCAGCGTGGCGGGAAATTTGTACCGTTGATGGGTGACGTCCATGACGCGTGCCGCGCTCGTGATCGTCGCGGTGCTGATCCTGCTGCTCGGGCTGCTGTGGGTCTTCCAGCGGCAGCTCATCTACCTGCCGGACCGGGGGCAGGTGCCGCCGGCCGGGCAGGTCGTCCCGGGCGCCCGCGACGTCTCGTTCACCACGCGCGACGGCCTCCGGCTCGGGGCCTGGTACGTCCCGGGCGATCATGATGTGACGGTGCTGGTCGCGGGCGGGAACGCGGGCAACAGGTGGCATCGGGCGCCGCTGGCCCGGGCGCTGGCGGCGCACGGGCTGCCGGTGCTGCTGATGGACTACCGCGGGTACGGCGGCAACCCCGGCAGCCCGACCGAGGAAGGGCTGTACCTCGACGCCCTGGCGGCCCGCGAGTTCCTGGGTGACGGGCCGGTCGTCTACTTCGGCGAGAGTCTCGGCGCGGCGGTGGTGACCCGGCTCGCCCTGGAGCACCCGCCGGCCGGGCTGGTCCTGCGCTCGCCGTTCACCGACCTCGCGGCGGCCGGGCAGGTCAACTACCCGTTCCTGCCGGTGCGGCTGCTGCTGCGCGATCGGTTCCCGGTCGCCGAGCGCATCGCGGCGGTGAAGGCGCCGGCCGTGGTCGTGTACGGGACCCGCGACACGATCGTGCCCGCGCGGCTGAGCAGGGCGGTCGCCGAGGCCGCCGGCGGTCAGGTGACGACCGTCGAGCTGGACGGGGCGGGACACAACGATCTGTCCATGCTGGCCGGGACGGAGCTGATCTCCGCCGTGGTGCTGCTGGCCGAGCGGGTCCGTGAGAGGGACTAGGCGAGGCGCCCGCGCGCGTGTACGGTCAGGGCGCCCCCGCTGGAAGGAGATCTCCGTGCGCCTCATTCCCGCCGCCGCGATTCTGCTCTCCATGATCATGCCGACGACTCCCGCCGTGGCCGACCAGGGCTCGGCGGCGCTGGTGCGTACGGACAAAGGCGTGGTCAAGGGCGAGATCCTGCGGGACCACCGGGCCTTCCGCGGCATCCCGTACGCCGAGCCGCCCGTCGGGGAGCTGCGCTGGAAACCGCCGCGACCGGCCAAGCCGTGGGCGGGCGTCCGCGACGCGACCGCCTACGGCGGCCAGTGCGCGCAGCCGGCCGGATACGGCAGCCAGGCGTCGTACGGCGAGGACTGCCTGTACCTCAACGTCAGCACTCCGCCACGCGGCCGGAAGCTGCCGGTCATGGTGTGGGTGCACGGCGGCAACAACACCACGGGCGACAGCGCCTCCTACGACCTGTCCAAGCTGGCCGTCCAGGGCGACGTCGTGGTCGTGTCGGTCAACTACCGGCTCGGCGTGCTGGGCTGGCTGGCGCACCCGGGTCTGGAGGCGGGCGAGCGCTACCAGGCCGGCAACTACGGGCTGCTCGACCAGCAGGCGGCGCTGCGATGGGTGCGGCGCAACATCACGGCCTTCGGCGGCGACCCGGGCAACGTGACGCTGTTCGGCGAGTCGGCCGGATCCGCCGACATCTGCGCCCAGCTGGCGTCCCCGGCCGCGGCCGGGCTGTTCCACAAGGCGATCGCGCAAAGCTACAGCTGCGCCTACCCGACCCGTACGCAGTCCGCGGCCGAGGCGAGCGCCGTCTCGTTCGCGCAGACCGTGGGGTGCACGGGCGACGCCGTCTCCTGCCTGCGGGCGCTGCCGGTCAAGACGCTGGTGGAGGCGTTCAAGGAGCCGAACCCCTACGCGGTGGCCGGGGGCGACGGCGTCCTGCCCGCGCAGCCGTACGAGGCGTTCGCCGGCGGGCGGTTCAACCGGATGCCCGTGATGCACGGCAACACGCTCGACGAGATGCGGCTGTTCGTCTCGGACCCGATCACGGCGGCGGAGTACGAGGCGTACGTGCGCCGGACGTACGGCCCGAACGCCGACGCGGTCCTGGCCCGCTACCCCGCCGCGAACTACGCCGACCCGCGGATCGCGCTGGCGACCCTGCTGACCGACTTCGGCACCCCGCTGGCCACCTGCGGGCACCAGGACGCGCTCGGCTTGTTCGCGCGAGCCGGGGTCCCGGCGTACGGGTACCAGTTCGCCGACAGGACCGCGCCGCCGCTGATCGACATACCCGGGTACGAGGAGGGCGCGGCGCACGCGGCGGAACTGCCGTACCTGTTCCCCCGGTTGTTCGGCGGCGAGCTGAACGCGGAGCAGGCGCGGCTGTCGGACGCCATGGTCGGGTACTGGACGTCGTTCGCCAGGAACGGCCGGCCGGCCGCCCAGGCCCCGCGCTGGCCGCTTTTCCGCTCCTCCGGGGATGTGCTGAGCCTGGCGCCAGGGCCGGACGGCATCCAGCTCGCCGACACGGCCGCGCGGAGCAACTGCGCCTTCTGGAAGTCCCTCACAACATCGGAATAGCGGGCGTGGACGGCATCGCCAGCGGCCTCGCGCCGCCGTAATATCCAGCGGTGAAGCTCTTACGTGTGGTCACCGGCGTGGCAGTCGCAGGAGCATTGGCCGCCGCGGCGTTCCTGCTCATCCGGAGCACTGCGGGCGAGGTGCCCGCCAGGGAACGCCTGGTGGTCGGCGCCACGGTGGTGCGCCCGAGCGTGCTGGTCGACGCCGCCGGTGCGGTCATCGAGGAGTTCTCCGGTGACTGCGCCGCCCGCCGATACTCCTACCTGTGCGAACGGGTGAGGAGTGAGCTGCTCGCGAGCGACCCCGGCCTTCTCACCAGGGGCGGCCTGACGATCAAGACCACGCTCGACCAGGGCATGCAGCAGGCCGCCCAGCAGACCATCGACCGCCGCGTCCACCGCGACGACAAGCCGGTCGCCGCCCAGGCCATGGTCGTCCCGGGCACCGGCGAGATCCGGGCCATGGTCACCAGCCGCCCGGCGGCCCCCGACGGGCTCGCCTTCCAGCAGGGCACCACGGCGATGATCTACCCGCTGGCCGCCGCCCTGGAGAGCGGCATGCGGTACGAGGACGGCTTTCCCTATTCCGCCGGATATCGCGCGCCGTCATACCACGCCTTCAAGAACTGCAGGGGCGAAGCGGTCGGCGACCCGTCGCATACGGTCGTCAACGAAAAACGGGACCACGGCGAATTCACGACCCTGCGGTCGGGCACCTGGGCCGCAGAGAACACGTTCTTCTTGAGGCTGACGGAAAAGACCGGCCTGTGCGAGAGCGTGAGAATGGCCCAGCGACTCGGACTCGCCCGCGCCGACGGGCGGCCACTGCGCGAATACTCGACCTTCGCTCTGGGCACCAACGAGGTGGACCCGGTCTCGGTGGCCACCACCTACGCCACGCTCGCCGCCCGCGGCAAGCACTGCGCGCCGATGGCGGTCGCCGAGGTCCGCGACGACACGAGAGTCTTGCGCTCCTTCGGCCCCCGCTGCAGCCAGGTGCTGGACGCGCAGGTCGGAGACGCCGTGACGGGCGTGCTGTCGGGCGCCCTGGAGCGGAGCCCGCTCAAGGGCATCGGCCGGGAAGCGGCAGGCATGCAGGGCACCACCGACTCCTACACGGCCGCCTGGTACGCCGGCTACACCCCCGGCCTGGCCTCCGCCGTGGCCCTCGGCGTCCCGGGCAGGGGCGCTTACGAAGACCCGCTGAGCGACGTCACCATCGGCGGCCGCCGCTACGCGTACGTGGACGGCACGTCGATCCCCGGCGCCATTTGGAAAGAGTCCATGACGACTGCCGTGAGCGGCCTCCCGGAAACAGCCTTCGTACAGCCCGACACCGGACGGTTCGGCGGCTGCCGCGACAACTGCGCGCGGTAACCGCTCGCCGTCGTCGGCCACGCCCCAGAATGTCGTGATACTTCCGGCGTCGTAGTTCGCATCGCGACTGCTCCGGCGGCCGTATCCCAAAGCCCCTCCCCGGGCACGACGACCGCGGCGGGCCCGCCGCGGGACGCTGTCCGGCATGAGTACGAGCTTCACGAACTGGGTCGGCGATCACGGCTCGGCCATGGACACCCTGGAGTTCCAGAAACCCGTGGACGACCTCGAACCGCTGCGCGACATCGTCGGCGGCGCGCGGGTCGTGGCGCTGGGCGAGAGCTCCCACCACATCCGGGAGTTCTACCAGGTACGCCACCGCATCCTGCGCTTTCTCGTCGAACGGTGCGGTTTCGAGGTGTACGCCCTGGAGGCCCCGTTCACCCAGGGCCACGTCCTGGACGCCTGGGTACGAGGCGGCCCCGGGACCGTGGAGCAGGTCGCGGAGGACGGCATCGCCCTGTCCCTGGGGCAGTGCCGGGAGATGCACGAGGCGCTGACGTGGATGCGGGAGCGGAACCGCGGCGCGGCCGGGCCGCCGCTGCGGTGTGTGGGCACCGACCTGCCCGGCGCCGCGGCCTCACCCCTGCCCGCGCTGGAGGAACTGGCCGGCTACCTGCGCTGGGCCGCTCCCGAGGCGCTGCCGGTGCTGGAGGAGGCGGTCGGCGTGGTGCGGCGCTTCCACGACCCGGTGGCCTTCACGGCGCTCGGCCGCTACCAGGCCCTCGGCCCGGGCGAGCGGGACGTGCTCACCAGCGCGCTGAGCCGGCTGATGGCGCACCTGCAGCGCATGGCCCTGGTCCAGCGTGCCCACGGCCACGGGGCCGATCACGACACGGCGGTGTGGCACCTGCGCGGCGCCTGGTATCTCGATCAGCTCCATCGCGCCAACGCCGCTGAGGGCTTCGAGTCCGCCTCGACGTTCCGCGACGTCTACATGGCGGAGTCCGTACTGCGTCTCCTGGAAGGCGGCAAGCGCGTGGTGCTGGCGGCGCACAACTGGCACATCCAGCGGAAGCCCGCGATGGACAGCCTGGAGAGGCTGCTCCTGCCGGCTGGAGCCCACCTCGCCGCCGCTCTGGGGGACGGCTACCGGGCCGTCGGCGTCACGTCGAGCCTGGGCCGGACCACCACGCTGGGGGAACCGACGCCGGAACGGCCGCAGGGCGCCTGGTACGACGCACCGCTCCCGCCGCCTGCCGACGGCAGCATCGAGGCGGCGTTCCCCACCGATCGGCTCTGGACGCTCGCCGATCTGCGCGCGGCCCGCCCGCACGTCCACGACGCGGCGTCCTTCCAGCACACGCGCATGGCCGACTATTTCCTGGACCTGCCGGTGTTCGAGGCGTTCGACGCCATCGCCCACGTGTCGCGGACGACCGGCACCGATCACGTGCTGCAAGCGCGGTGAGGTCGTGTGCGCCTCACGAGGCCGGGCCGAGCAGCGACTCCAGCTCGGCGACCGCGTGGGTGCGGTGGACGTCGAGGGTGGCGACGGCCTCGTCGGCGGCGCGGCGGCGCAGGGCCTCCAGAGTGGCGCGGTGTTCCTTGATGACCCGCTCCCGGTTGCCGGCGTCACCGTAGTACATCGACCGGTAGGCATCCGTCGTGTCCCAGAGCGTCCTGATCAGCCGGGCCAGCCGGGGCATGCCCGCGCAGTCGAACAACGTCATGTGGAACAGCCGGTTGGCGGTGGCCATGGCGAGCACGTCCCCGGCGGCGGCGGCCCGCTCGACGTCGTCCTGGGCCGCCTCCAGCCGGTCGAGGTCGGCGTCGGTGAGCCGCGCGACGGCGCGCCGCACGGCCTCCTCCTCCAGCAGCTCGCGGATGCGGTAGACCTCGCGCAGGTCGTCGAGGGAGAGCGTGGCGACGCAGTAGCCCTTGTGCGCCTGGTAGGTGACCAGCCCCTCGCCCTCCAGCGTCTTGAGCGCCTCGCGCAGGGGAACGCGGCTGACCTGGAGCTCCTCGGCCAGCGCGTCCTGCCGGATGGGGGCGCCGGGGCGCAGGCGGCCGGTGGTGATGGCGCGGCGGATCTCGCCCAGCACGAACTGCTGGGCCGTCGGTGGCCTGCGCCGTGCCTCGTCCGGACTCACGGGCCCAATATCTCATGGACCCACGCCTCGTCCTGCCCGAGGTCGGGCGGCGGGTGGCGGTAGGAGGGCGGGGTGGCGCTGAGGCGGATCGGGTTGGCGACCTGGCCCACGCCGCCCACCTTCACAGCGGGCTCCAAACCGAGGTCCTCGGCCAGTGCGAAGGCGGCGGCCAAGTCGTTGATCGGGCCGCAGGGCACCCCGGCGGCGGTGAGCACCTCGAACCACTCGTCCGCCGTGCGCCGCCGGAGGGCGGCGTTCAGCTCGGCGACGAGTCCGGCCCGGGCGGTGACGCGGCCGGCGTTGGCGGCGTAGCGGGCGTCGGCCGCGAGGTCCGGGCGGTCCAGCGCCGTGCAGAGGGCCTGGAACTGGCGGTCGTTCCCGGCCGCGATCACCAGCGGGCGGTCGGCCGCCTCGAACACCTCGTACGGGACGATGCTGGGATGCCGATTGCCCATGGCGCGCGGCACCACCCCTGCGGCGGCGTAGGCGGAGGCGTGGTTGGTCAGCGCGGACAGGAGCGAGGAGAGCAAGGACACTTCGACGTGCTGGCCCTCGCCCGAGACGCGCTCGCCGCCGTCCGGCACCCGCCCGCCGCCGTCCGGCACCCGCCCGCCGCCGTCCGGCACCCGCCCGCCGGCGCCGGTCCGGTCGCGGTGGTGCAGGGCGGCCAGGATGCCCAGGGCGGCGTGCAGGCCGGTGATCACATCCACCAGCGCCACTCCCGCCTTGGTGCCGGGCCCATCCGGTTCGCCGGTGACACTCATCAGCCCGCCCACGGCCTGCGCGATCAGGTCGTATCCGGGCAACCCGGCCCCCGCGCCGGACCCGAACCCGGTGATCGAGCAGTAGATCAGCCCCGGATTCAGCTCCCGCAGCGCCTCGTACCCGAGCCCGAGCCGGTCCATCGTCCCCGGCCGGAAGTTCTCCACGACCACGTCCGCGCGGGCCGCCAGGGCCCGCGCGACCTCCACGTCGGCGCGCAGGTCGAGCGCGATGGAGCGTTTGTTGCGGTTGACGCCGAGGAAGTACGTGGCCTCGCCCCCGGCGGCGTACGGCGGCCCCCACGCGCGGGTGTCGTCCCCGGTCCCGGGCCGCTCCACCTTGACCACCTCGGCCCCCAGGTCGGCCAGCAGCATCGTGGCGTACGGCCCGGCCAGCACGCGGCTGAAGTCGGCGATGAGCAGCCCCGACAGAGCTCCGCTCATGCGGGCGCCCCGAGATAGACGGTCACCGTCTGGGTGAAGAACTCGCGGGCCGCCCGCCCCTGCTCCTTGGGCCCGAACCCGCTCTGCTTGGCCCCGCCGAACGGCACGTACGGGAACGTCCCCGCCGACTCGGAGTTGATGTGCAGCACCCCCACCTCCAGGCGTTCGACGGCGTTCAAGGCGACCCCGAGGTCGCGGGTGAAGATGGCCGCGGACAGGCCGTGGTCGCTGAGGTTCGCCAGCGCCAGCGCCTCCTCGGTCCCCTCAGCCCGCACGGCGCCCACCACGGGCCCGAACAGCTCGGTGTGCCAGAAGTCCACCCCGGTCCCCGGCAGGTCGAGCACCGTCGGCGGCGCGAACCAGCCCTCGCGGTCATCACGACCGCCGCCGGCCAGCGGCTTGGCCCCCTCCTCCACGGCTCGTACCACTCCGGCCGACACCCGGTCGCGGGCGGCCGCGCTGACCAGAGGGCCCATCTCGACGCCGTCCTGCAGGGGGTCGCCGACGACGAGCCGCGCGGCGCGGGCGGCGACCCGTTCGAGCAGTTCGTCGGCCACCTGGGATGCCACGATGAGCCGCGAGGTGGCCGTGCACTTCTGCCCGGTGGACCGGAACGCGCCCAGGCACACCTGCTCGGCGGCGTGGTCGAGGTCGGCGTCGGCGAGCACGATGGCGGCGTTCTTGCCGCCCATCTCGGTCTGCACCGGCTTGCCGAGCTCGCCGCAGCGCGCGATGACCGCCCGGCCGACCGCCGTGGAGCCGGTGAACGAGATCGCGTGCACGCCCGGGTGGCCGACGATGGCCGTGCCCGCGTCGGCCTCGCCGTACACGAGGTTGAGCACCCCGTCCGGCAGGCCCGCCGCCGTCAGCGCCTGCGCCAGCCGGTACGCCAGCAGCGGCACCAGCGACGACGGCTTCCACACGACGGTGTTGCCGTAACTGAGGGCGGGGCCGATCTTCCAGGCCGGGATGACGATCGGGAAGTTGAACGGCGTGATCAGGCCCACCACGCCGACCGGCTTGCGGACGACGAGGACGTTCTCGCCCGGTCGCGGCGAGGCGTAGATCTCGCCGCTCTCCCGGTCGGCCTCGCCGGCGTAGTAGCGCAGGATGCGGGCCGCGCCGCGGACCTCGGCGATCGCCTCGGGCAGCGTCTTGCCCTCCTCGCGGGCCAGCTCGGCGCCCCACTCCTCGGCGTCGCGGTCCACGAGGTCGGCCGCCGCGACCAGCACGGCCGCGCGGGCGTGGTGCGGCGTGGCGGCCCAGCCGGGCGCGGCCTCGCGGGCCGCGGCGACGGCCCGCTCGACCTCGCGCCCCGAGACGAACCGGCCGCGCGCCACCACTTCAGCAGGCCAGGCGGGGTTGGCAGAGGCGAAGTCCTCGCCCTCCCCCTCGATCCAGCGGCCACCGATGAGATTAAGAACATCCATGTTCAACGCACCCTAACTATGCCATATTGGATTTTCAATATTGGATCCAAAATACGGGAGGTCCTTCAGTGATCACACCGACCGCGCTGTTCGCCCTCGACGCGCTGCTGACGGAGGAAGAACGCGAGATCAGAGCCACGGTCAGGCGGGTGTGCGACCGGGAGATCCGGCCGCACGTCGCGGAGTGGTTCGAGACCGGCGAGCTGCCGGCCCGCGAGCTGGCCCGCTCCCTCGGCCAGATCGGCGTGCTCGGCATGCACCTGGACGGGTACGGCTGCGCCGGCCTCGGCGCGGTCGCGTACGGGCTGGCCTGCCTGGAGCTGGAGGGCGCCGACTCCGGCCTCCGCAGCCTGGTGTCGGTGCAGGGCTCGCTCGCCATGTACGCGATCTGGAAGTACGGCAGCGAGGAGCAGAAGCAGGAGTGGCTGCCCCAGATGGCGGCCGGCGAGCGCATCGGCTGCTTCGGCCTGACCGAGCCCGACTTCGGCTCCGACCCGGGCGGCATGCGGACCACGGCCAAGCGCGAGGGCGGCGACTGGGTGCTCAACGGCACCAAGATGTGGATCACCAACGGCTCGGTGGCGGACGTCGCGGTGGTCTGGGCGCGTACGGACGAGGGGATCAGGGGTTTCCTGGTCCCGGCCGGCACGCCCGGCTTCACCGTGAACGACATCAAGCACAAGATCTCGCTGCGCGCGAGCGTGACGAGCGAGCTGGTGCTGGACGGCGTGCGGCTGCCCGACGCGGCCATGCTGCCCGGCGCCCGGGGCCTGTCGGGGCCGCTGGGCTGCCTGAACGAGGCCCGGTTCGGCATCGTGTTCGGGGCGATGGGCGCGGCGCTGGACTGCCTGGAGACGGCCATCGCGTACGCGGGCGACCGCGAGGTGTTCGCCAGGCCGCTGTCGTCGTTCCAGCTCACCCAGGAGAAGCTCGCCGACATGGCGCTGGAGCTGGGCAAGGGCCTGCTGCTCGCGGTGCACCTCGGCCGGCTGAAGGAGGCCGGCACGCTCACCCCCGAGCAGGTGAGCGCCGGCAAGCTGAACAACGTGCGCGAGGCCCTGGAGATCGCCAGAACGTGCCGCACGCTGCTCGGCGCGAGCGGCATCACCCTCGAATACCCGGTGATCAGGCACTCGGTGAACCTGGAGTCGGTGCTGACCTACGAGGGGGCCTCGGAGATCCACACGCTGGTCCTGGGCAAGGCGCTGACGGGGGTCGCCGCGTTCCACTGACGTTCAGAACGTCTGCCAGGTCGCCTCGGTGACCTGGCAGGGCCCGCCCCGGTGCACCCGCAGCCGCCCGGCCGGCAGGTCGAGCGCGATCGTGGCGACGGTCTCCCACCGCTGGTTGATCGGCTGCGTCTGGTCCGGGTGGGCGCAGACCGGCGCGGCGTCGGGGCCGTGGCTGAGCATGGCCAGCGCCCGCGCCGTGTGGTCGTCGCCGCTCAGCTCCGCGACGTGGTCGCGCAGGTGCTGGAGCCTGACGTACGTGCTGGGCCGGTCGGTGGCGTGCCGCTCCCCCTCCGCCAGGCCGGGGTCGAGGAAGTGGTTGCAGTGCTGCAGGACGCCGTCCGGCTGCGGCGGGATGACCGCGACCCCTGCCGGGGAGATCTCGATCGAGGCCGCGTCCGACGAGGTCACGGCCGTGATGACGGTCGAGGCGGAGACCGTGGCGGAGCGGGCGATGGCGGCGGCCTCCTCGACGGTGGCGGCCTCCTCCAGGATCCTGCGGGCGATCAGGTGCACGGGCACGCCCACGTCGGCGGAGTCGCTGCCGTGGCGCAGGATGTTGAAGTGAATGCCCAGGCCCGCCGAGTTGACCCCGATCTTGGCCAGCGCCCCCGCCTCGGTGAAGGTGCGCACGACGTGCCCCGGGCGGGGTTCGAGCTCCCACAGCATGGGCGCGTCGCGCAGGTGGTCGTGCCAGTCCCAGGTCTGCACCGTACGGGCGGGCAGCCCGGACCCGGGCAGCACGACGGACGTGGAGCACTCCCCCTCGCCGACCGCGTCGATGGCGGCCAGGATCTCGGTGCGGGCGTTGACGGCGGCCACCTGCCAGGGCTCCAGACCGGCGCCCGCGGCGATCCCGACGATCTCCTCGGCCAGCTGCGGCGCCCAGGCGGCGGCGCGGTCGAGCGCCCGCTCGCCCCACTCGTGGATTTGCGCCGGGGCGGCCCCGGCGACGGTGAACAGTTCGGTGTAGCCGGCGAAGTTGGCGGCGATCTTCTTACGGCGGTGGCTGCCGAGCTCCTTGCCGCGGGCTCGGGGTTCGCTCTCGGTCGACGTGAACGTGGGAAAGGTCATCACCGGTCCATCTGGTCGGCGAGCCTGGGGTTCTCGGCGGCGAAGGCGTCGCGGACGCGCGCGTACCGTTCGGCGTCGATGTCCTGGCTCAGCTTGAACATGCTCTCCTCAGAACGCACATGCACGCGAAATCCCACTACCCCGGGGAGCAGCGTGGCGAACCTTGTTCTGGAAGCGGAGGTCGGCTCCCAGGCGGGCGTGCGCAGCGACTCCAGCGCCGCCACCGTCCGCTCGACCACGTCGAGGGCGTCGTCGACCAGCTCGACCCGGCCCGTCAGGTGCACGGCGGCGTAGTCCCAGGTGGGGACGGCCGGGTCGGTGGCGTACACGGTGGGTGAGACGTAGCCGTGCGGCCCGGAGAACACCACGAGCACCTCCGGTGACGACTCCCACGCGCGCCAGTGCGGGTTGGCGCGCGCCATGTGGCCGAGCAGCGTACCACCTGCGACGGTGTCACCCGTGTCCCCTTCGAGAATGACGGGGACGTGGGTGGCCACGGGCACGCCGTCCACCGCGCTGACGACCAGCGCGAACGGGTTTTCCCTGACCAGGTCGGCGACCTGCTGCGGGTCCTTGGCGGCGTAGCGCGGAAAAACGTGCATCACTCGACCGCGCTCAGGATCGCGTCCCACGCGACCTCGGACGCCAGCGTCCCGAGCCCGGTCGGCTTGACGCCGGTCAGCTCCACCTCGTCGGTGGTCATGGCGAACAGCACGTCGCCGTCGGTCAGTGTGTGGAACGGCTGGATGCCGCGGTGCATGGAGCTGTGCACCTGGCGGCCGACCTGGAGCAGTTCGACGTCCGTCAACTGCACGTTCGTCACCATCACGGTGAGCGTGGTGTTGCCCATGACGGCCGGGGGCGGATCGCCGGCGGCAGCGTCGCTGATGGACTGGGCGTAGTCGGCGACCGGGTGGCGGCGTGCGCCCTCCTCGGCGTGGTAGTTACCGCGCACGATCCGCCCCTCCCGGTCCACCACCGCGCCCACGGCGTTGACCACGGTCGCCACCAGCACCTTGGCCGCGCCGAACGTGCCGAACGCGGCGCCCTGCCCGGCGAACTCGGCGCGGCCGAACTCGACCTTGCCCGCGCTCGCCGTGCGGCCCGCGCCGCACCGGCCCATCGGGAACTCGCCCTCGACGGCGCCCCGCAGCGCGGCCCGGCCCAGCTCGGCGTCGGGGTAGACAGCGGTGTCCCGGGCGGAGAAGTCGTAGATCACCGCGCCGGAGACGAGCTGCAGTTCGTCCCAGCGGACCCGGTTGTCCCTGCGGGCCAGCAGCTCGTCGCTCACGCCCGCGGCGGCCGCGAGCCCGTACACCGAGCCGCCCGCCAGGCAGATGGCGTGGTTGAAGTCGTAGCCGCCGCTCATCCCGACCGCGCCGCCGCGCGCGTCCACGGCCGTCCTGGCACCCGCCGGGATGTGGATGACGGTGCAGCCGGTGGGGCCCTCGGCGTACTCGGCGGTGCCCACGTGCACGCCGGGCAGGTCGAAGGCGAGCGACCCGCGACCGGGGCTGGGTTGCGGGGTCAGCGGCAGGTCCGCGTTACGCGGCACGCCGGCCGCGAACGCGGACTGCCGCGCGAGCCGTGGCTCAATGTTCACAGGGCCTCCAGGAGCTGCTTCGAGTATTCGTGGGCGGGGGCGGTGTAGAAGGTCGCGGTGTCGGCGGTCTCGACGACCTCGCCCTTGCGCATGACCGCGATCCGGTCGGCGACGTAGCGGACCGCGCCGAGGTCGTGGGAGATGAACAGGGCGCTGAAGCCGTACTCGGCCTGCAGGTCCTTGATCAGGTTGAGGATCTGGACCTGTACGGAGACGTCCAGCGCGCTGACGGCCTCGTCGAAGACGATGAAACTGGGCCTGGTGACCAGCGCGCGGGCGATGGACACCCGTTGCCGCTGGCCGCCGGACAGCTCGTGCGGATAGCGCCCGGCGAAGGACGCTTCGAGCCCGACGTGGTCGAGCATCTCGGCGACGGCGTCGCCGGCCGGGCGGCCGAGCACCGCCAGGGGCTCGGCGACGCTCTGGCCGACGCGCATCCGGGGGTTGAGCGACCAGTGGGGGTGCTGGAGCACGGCCTGCATGCGGCCGGCCAGCTCGCGGCGCCGCTTGGGGAAGGGGCGGCCGTCGAACCGCACGGTCCCGGACGTGGGCTTCTGCAGGCCGAGCGCGATCCTGCTGGTGGTCGTCTTGCCGGAGCCGGACTCGCCGACCAGGCCGAGGGTCTCGCCCTCGGCGACGGACAGAGAGACGTGTTTCATGGCGTCCAGGTGGATGCGCCGCAGCGGCGGCCCGGCGATGAAGGTGACGGTCACGTCGTCGAGTTCGAGGATCATGCGGTGACCCCCGGCGCGTGGTCGGGGCTCAATCGATCCTCCAGCTCGACGGCCCGGTGGCAGAGGACGTCCTGCTCCCGCACCCTGACCGGGCCGGGCCGCTCGTGGTCGCAGCGCTCGACCGCGAACGCGCAGCGGGGCGCGAAGGCGCAGCCGGGTGACGGGCCGGTGAGCACGGGCGGCCGTCCGGGCACCGGCTCCAGCCGGACGCCGAAGGCCGCCGCCGCCGGTGCCGAGCCGGCCAGGGCCGCCGTATAGGGGTGGGCGGGCCTGCCGAGCACCTCGCGGGCGGGGCCGCGTTCGACGACGCGGCCGCCGTACATGACCGCGACCCGGTCGCACCTGCGGGCGACGGCGGGCAGGTCGTGGCTGAGCCACAGGGTGCTCGTGCCGGCGTCGGCGGCGAGGGAGAAGACCACGTTCAGCACCTCCTCACGGACCTGGCTGTCCAGGGCGGCGGTCGGCTCGTCGGCGACGAGCAGGCCGGGCGAGGTGGCCATGGCCATGGCGATGGCCACCCGCTGCGCCATGCCGCCGGAGAGCTGGTGCGGGTACGCGCGCAGCACCCGGCGGTCGTCGAGCTTGACCCGCCCCAGGTGGAAGCGCACGTCGGCGCCGCGCCCGAGCACCAGGCGGAGCTGGTCGCCGACGCGCATCGTCGGGTCGAGGGAGGCGATCGGATCCTGGAAGACGAACCCGAGGTGCTGTTTACGCAGGTTGCGCAGCTTGCCGGCAGGCAGGTCGAACACCGGCTCCCCGGCGACCACGACCTCCCCGTCGGTGCGGCGGGCGGTCCGGGGCAGCAGGCGGCCGACGGCGGAGCCGAGCGTGGACTTGCCGGATCCGCTCTCGCCGACCAGCCCGACGCTCTCCCCCTGCGCCACGTCGAGGTCGGCGCCGTCGAGCGCCCGCGTCTCGGCGTAGTCGATCACCAGGTTGCGTACGGCGAGCAGGCTCATGTGAGTGACCTCGTCTCCCTGGGCTCGAGCCGGTCGCGCAGCCCGTCGCCCACCACGTTGATCGCCAGGATCGCCGTCACGAGCACGACCCCGGGGCCGAGGATCAGCCAGGGCGCGGCGATCATGTACGTGCCGCCCTGCTGGATGAGGACGCCGAGCGACGCCTGCGGCGGCTGCACGCCGAAGCCCAGGAAGCTCAGCCCGCCCTCGACCGCGATGCCGACGGACAACGCGTACGTGCCCTGCACCGCGATCGTGCCGGCCACGTTCGGCAGCACGTGCCTGCCGAGCACGCGCGGCAGCCGGGCGCCGCTGATGACGGCGGAGGTGACGTAGTCGCGCTGGGACACCGCCACGGCGGCGGCCCGCACCAGCCGGGTCATCAGCGGGATCGTCACCAGCACGATGCTGAACAGCGCGGCGAGCTGCCCCGGGCCGAGCACGGCGGCGACCAGGATCGCCAGCACGATGGCGGGGAAGGAGTAGAGCACCTCCACCAGGCGCATCACCAGCTCGTTCAGATAGCCGCCGCGATATCCGGCGAGGATGCCGAACGCCGCGCTCAGCACCGCCGTCAGCAGCACGGCGATCGACGACAGCAGCAGCGTCGTGCCGACGCCCTCCATGACGCGCGGCAGCACCGAGCGGCCCAGGTTGTCGGTGCCCAGCCACCAGCCGGGTCCGGGCGGCTGCAGGCGGGGGCCGACGATCGCGTCCGGGTCTCCCCCGGCGCCGGCCAGCGAGCCGAGCGCGAACACCACCAGGACCGCCAGGCAGGCCAGTCCGCCGATGGACAGGCGATCCAGCCTTTTCATGAGCGCCTCCCCGCCAGCACGCCGAGCCTCGGGTCGAGGACCCCGACGAGCAGGTCGATCAGCACGTTCATCAGGATGAACACCAGGGCCGCCAGCAGCACCCCGGCCTGCACGACCGCGTAGTCGCGACGGCCGACGGCCTGCACGATGTAGGACCCGACGCCCGGCAGGTTGAACACGTGCTCCACGATCAGCGCCCCGCCCAGCAGGTACGCGGTGATCGTGCCGAGCAGCGTCACCACCGGCGTGGCGGCGTTGCGCAGGATGTGGTGCCGGACGATGAACCACGGCGACTCGCCGCGCCCGACTGCCGCCGTGACGTACGGCTCCACCAGCACGCCCATGACGGCGTCGCGGGTGGTCCTGGCCGTGACCGAGATGGCGAACACCGACAGCACCGCCGCCGGCAGCACCATCGTGGCCAGGTTCGCGGCCGGGTCCCCGGTGAGCGGCACCCAGGTGCCTACCTGCAGGCCGAGCGCGTACCGGGAGAAGACGAACACGACCAGGCTGCCCAGCACGAACTCCGGCACGCTGACGCCGAGCCCGCTGAGCAGCCGCCCGGCCGCCCCGCCGCCGCCCGGGCGGGCGCGTACCGCCGTCAGCACGCCCAGCGGCACCCCGGCCAGCACGCTCGCGATCACCGCGAGCACGGTCAGTTCGGCGGTCACCGGCAGGCGGGCCAGCAGCTCTGTGCCGACCGGCTGGCGGCTGATCATCGAGATGCCGAAGTCACCACCCGCCACGGCCGCCAGCCAGTGCCCGTACTGCATGAACACCGGCTGGTCCAGCCCGTAGCGGTCGGCCAGTTCGGCCTTCTGCTCGGCCGTGGCGAACGGGCCCAGCACCGTCTCGGCGAAGCCGCCCGGCATCAGCCGCACGGCCGCGAAGATCAGCACCGAGACGCCCAGGAGCGTGGCGGCCGAGCTCAGCGCCCGGCCGGACCACCACATCAGCAGGCGCATGGCTACTGAGTCTTCTTCACGCGGGCGTCGGCGACCAGGCGCAGGACGTTGCCGTAGCCCTCGGTGCCGTACAGGCTCGGGCTGAGCGCGTCGGTCCTGAAGGCGACCGTGGCCGGGCGGGTGACCAGCGGGATCATCTGCGCGTCCGCGTCCGCCTTGGCGCAGACCGAGGCCAGCGCCTGGTCCCGCCGGGCTCCCGCGGGTTCCTTGCCGGCCGTGTCGATGAGGGTGTTCAGCTCCTTGTCGGGCGTCATGAAGCCGGCGTTGAAGCCGGCCGTCTCCGGGTTCCACCACTTGGTGACCATGCCGGGGTCGGCGTATCCCGCGAACCACGACAGGGCGGCGTCGAATTCGGCCGGCGCCTTGCCGTACACCTTGCCGGACCAGCTCGCCTCGTCGAGCTGCTCGATCTTGACGGTGATGCCGGCCTGCTGCAGGTTCTGCTGGATCACCTGGGCGACGGCCGGGGCCGGCTCGGTGGAGAAGATGCTGAGCGTGAACGACAGGTTCTGCGCGCCCGCCTCCGCCAGCAGCTTCTTCGCCTCGTCCGGGCTCTTGGCCGCCGACGGCAGCGCTGCCGGGTCGCAGGCGCCGGGCAGCCCGGCCGGGGTGATCGCGGTGGGCTTGCCCTTGCCACCGAGCGCCACGTCGGCGATCTGCTGGGGGTCGAGCGCGATGTTGATCGCCTGGCGCACCTTCGGGTCGGCGAACTTTGAGCTCGGCGCCCGGGTGTTGAGCATCAGGTAGTAGAAGTCGGTGGTCGCCTGGGTGACGACCTGGACGTTGCGGGCGCCGGCCAGCATCGTCGCGGAGTCGACGTTGCCCAGCGTGGCCAGGGCGGCGCTGCCGTTCTGCAGGGCCGCGATGCGGGCGGCCTCCTCGGGGGCGATCGTGATGTTGAGCGTGTCGGCCGCCGGCTTGCCCTTGGCCCAGTACTTGTCGTTGCGTTTGAACGTCCACGACACGTCCTGCCGGTGGTTCTCGACCGCATACGGGCCGGTCCCGAGGAGCGTGGTGGCCGGGTCGACGGACTTGTCGTCGATCTCCTTCATGGGCAGGACGGCGGCGGGCACGTTGGCGAGCGCGGCCAGGAACGGCGTGTACGGCTCGCTCAGCGTGACCTTGACCGTGTGGTCGCCGTCCTTGGTGACCGACTTGACCGGGCCGAGCTGGCCGCGCCACACCGACTTCGACGCCAGCAGCCGCTTCATGCTGCCCACCACGTCGTCGGCCGTCATCGCCCGGCCGTTGCTGAAGGAGACGTCCTTGCGCAGGTGGAAGACGTACTCGGTGGGGGTGGGGGTCTCCCACTTCTCCGCCAGCAGCGGCTGCACGGCGAAGTCGGGGCCGATCGTGACCAGCGTCTCGTACGACAGCGACAGCAGCTGCCAGGTGGTGGCGACGTCGGCGAGCTGGGGGTCGTACCCGGTGGCCGCACCGCTGTCGATGTGCACCGCCAGGTTCAGCGTGCCGCCGGCGGGGAGCGCCTGGTCGGCGACGGCGAGGTAGCCGTTCTTGGCGACCGCTGGGGCCTGTGGCGGGCTGGTGGTCGTTCCGGTGGCGGCACAGGCCGCCGCCAGCATGGCGGCCGTGACACCGCAGGCCAGGCGTATGGGACGCATGGGCCTCTTCTCCTCTAATGGCAGGAACGTTCGGCGGCGCTCGGCGGGACGTCGAGCGTGGGGTTGCGGTCGAAGAACCCGACCGGCTTGAGGACGAACCCGCAGGTGTCGACCGGCATGATCGGCCAGTCTTCGGTGCGGGGGAAATGCGTCAGGCCGAACGTGTGCCACAGCACGATGTCCTGCCCGTCGATGTCGCGGTCAGCCCTGGTGTAGGCGGGCAGGCCCGCGCCGCCGGGATGCTGGTTGACCAGGTCCCCGGCGGGATAACGCTCCGCTGGGTGGTAGCGGGTGACCCACAGGTGTTTCGTGGCGAACTCGGCCCGCTTCCCGATGGACGACTCCCGGCCGGCCAGCAGGGTGGGCCTGCCTTCCGGGTGCAGCGCGTAGCCGACCGGGCGGCCGAGGCGGTTGCGCACCGAGGGGTTGACGACGTGCCAGGTGCGCTCCGCCTTCAGGTCTGCGTCGCGCTTGGCCTCCTGCTCGGTGCGCAGCCGGGTCACGGCGCGGCCGAACGCGTTGCCCCCATGGGCCGGAAGGGGCACCGCCTCCACCTCGTCCACGGCGTTGGCCAGGCCGTCGACGGTCATGTCCAGCCGGGCGCTGAACAGGTGCTGGTGGTACGGCGCGGCCAGCCCCGGCGCGACCTCCGAGCCGTAGGGCGCGATCCGCTCGTCGTAGGCGCCGGTGAAGACGATGCCGGTGGCCTTGACCTCCAGCTCGATGGTCCCGTCGAGGTAGAGGTACCAGTAGAAGCCGTAGTCGTAGTTGCCGACGGTGACGAAGAACGAGATCACCAGCCGCCGCTGCCGGCGCGTCTCCCGCGAGCCGTTGGCCGGGTCGGTGTGCTTCCACAGCACGCCGTAGTCCTCCTCGTGCATGCAGATCGCGTTCGTGATCACCTTGGGCAGGCCGGCGCCGTCCGTGACGACGGCGTCGAAGTACGTGATCTCGCCCAGGCAGTCGCAGCCGAGTTCGAGGGAGTTGGCCAGCTTGCCGAGCTGGTATTCGCCGGTGTCGAAGTAGTTCTGCCAGAACCGGATCGGGCCCGGGTCGGCGTACGGCACCAGCATCTCGGCCACCGACGCCCGGTAGACGACCGGCCTGGTCCGGCCGTCGTCCTCGAAGCCGATCTGGTGCAGGGTGAGCCCCTCGCGCATGTCGTAGCCGAGGCGCACGCTCCACTTCTCCCAGGTGACGAGCGGGCCGTCCACGGTGAAGCTGGGGCCCTCCGGCTGGGTGATGTGGATGGGCTTCTGCGTGGTGCGGTGCGGGCCCTGGTGGTAGTCGCCGGGCTCGGCGGGGATCGGCTGCGGTCCGGTGTCGACGATCTCCATGACCTCGCCCTTGACCAGGTCCACGTACGCGACCAGGCCGTCCACCGGATGCGCCCACGGCAGGCTGTCCGGCGTCGGCATCAGGTGCGCCAGCACCCTGGCCACCCGGCGGCCCTCCTCCTTCGGCAGGCCGAAGTGGCCGGCGCTCAGCGCGGCCAGGTAGACGTTCGCGGGGTCCGTGATGCCCCGTCGCGCCAGTGCCGCCGCCCATCCGGCGTCTTCCTTGAGCACCTTCCTGACCAGGACGTGCTCCTCGTCGAGCATGGGCACCTGGCCGTCGGTCACCGGGTCGATCGGCGTGCGCGACTCGACCTCGCCGCCGCTGATCGACACGATCACGTCCTCGGCCGCCTCGGTGGCGAGATCCAGCAGGAACGCCCGGGCGCGGCGGACGATGGGCGCGCCCGGCTCGTACGCCAGCACCTCGTCCTTGGGCGGCTCCTCCAGCCCGAGGTAGGCGACCCGCACCGGGTCCGTCAGCAGGCCTTCGCGCAGCAGGATCCGCCTGACCTCGTCGATCTCCTGCGCCGCGAGCGGGTCGAGAGGATGGGGATGCTTCCCGGTCGTCAGGTGCAACGTCTCCGCCCCTTTCCGATGCCGGAACGTTCCGGCAATTTCGGCTAACCTAATTGCGTCGGCCGGATGAGACAAGACCCGGACGCCAGACGAAACGCATCGTTTACCGGAGAGGCCGCCGGTTCCGGGGCCGGGCGGGAGGGGGCGGATGGGCCGCTACCATCAGGGCGTGCAAGCAGACGAGCCCGTCACGATCGTCACCGTCGCCAGGGAGGCGGGGGTGTCCAAGACGACGGCCTCCGACGCGCTGCGCGGCTCCGGGCGGGTGTCGGAGGCGACGCGCGAGGCGGTCGCGCGCGTGGCCGAGCGGCTCGGCTATGTGCCCAACGGCTCGGCCCGCCACCTGCGCAAGGCCAGCACCGGCACCATCGGGCTGCACGTGCCCGAGGTGCTGACCCGCTCGTCCTACTACATGTCGTTCGTGTTCGGCGTCGTGGAGCAGGCGGCGCGGCACGACTACGACGTCACGCTGATCACCTCGGGGCAGCGGCGCGCACGCCCGCCCCGGGTGGACGGCCTGGTGCTCGGCGACCCGCTCGGCGGCGATCCAGTGGTGGAGAGCCTGATGGCGACGAGGCTGCCGACGGTCTCGTGCGAGCGCTTCCCAGGAGGCCGCCAGGCGGACGGGGTGGTGTGGTCGCAGCATGCCCCGATGCTGGCCCGCCTGCTCGACCACCTCCGCGAGGCGGGAGCGGCGCGACCGGCGCTGATCGTGGCGGGCGACGAGAGCGACTGGGCGGCCAGCCTGCACCGGGGCTACCTGGACTGGTGCGCCGCGAAGGGGGTGGCGCCGCTGGTGCGGCGGGTGTCCTTCGACGCGACGGGAGACGAAGTACGCGCCACCGCGCGCGCCCTGCTCGACAGCGACACCTTCGATGCCCTGGTGTGCGCGCCGGCGGGGGCGGCGACCGAGGTGGCGCCGCTGCTGCGGGAGGCGCGGGCGGACGTGCTGCTCGCCTCGTGCGTCGACAGCGCCGCCACGCGCCTGGCCGACCCGCCGATCACCGCGATCGACCTGCGCCCGAAGGAGGCGGGGGCGAGCTGCGCCGAGCTGCTGTTCGAGCTGCTCTCAGGGATCGCGCCGGTGGGGACCGAACGCGTGCACCCGATAGAGCTGGCCGTCCGCGCCTCGACCCGCCCCCGCCCGTAACGCTTAGCTGAAGTTGACGTCGCTGCAGAAGTAGAACGTCTGGTCCATGTGCGAGGCCTGCCAGATCGTGTAGATCACGTGACGGCCGGTGCGGGAGCCCTTGCCGAGGTTGTCGATCATGTAGACGTCGCTGGGCGCATACCTGGGCGTCGTGCGGACCAGCTCCAGGTGGTTCCAGCCCAGGGGCGTGGTGAGGGCGTTGTAGCCCTGGCGGGTGATGTAGACCCTGATGTAGTCGGCGCCGTGCCTGGCCTGGTCGTTCAGGCGGATGTTGAACGTGCTGCCGAGGTTCGCCATCGTCCATGCTCCCGGCGTGTCCATGGAGCGGTAGCGGCCGCCCTCGGTCAGGCCGCCGCTGCACAGCTGGCCGTTGGGGATGGCCGCCTGATGGTTGCCGCCAACCCCGTTGCGGTAGAGGCCGTTCCAGTTCCACATGGCGTTCGTGTTGTCCTGCCAGGCCTGCCAGCACATGGGGTCCTGCTGCTGCATGGCGGGGTTCTGGAAGTCGCTGCCCCAGCGCAGCCAGCAGCCGTAGTTGCGGGAGGCGGGGTCGACGACCGAACCGTGTGCGGAGGCGGGGCCGGCGGGGGCGATGGCGAGGATCACGGCCAGGGACGCCAGCAGGGCCAGGGCGCGTTGCGCCCAGCGTTTGGGTGCGACATGGGGCATAGTGCGGTCTCCGTGTTCCGGTCGGGGGGATCCGGCGTCTGGGAGCGCTCCCATTGTGGGACGGTATCTGACGACACGAATTCGGACAAATGACGGCTCAATGTCAAGAGTCCTTTGGCGCGGTCGGCGCTGGCCTGAACAGGGAAAGGACTTTCTCGCAAGGGCGGCGGCCGAGTGAAACTTTCAACGGACGCCTGAAGGCCGGAACCGTCGCGAACCTGCAGGCGCCGTTCCCGGTCAGTCTCGATCCCGCCGAGCTTGACGCGTGACCTGACCTCGGCCCTGCTGGCCCCCTCCGGCCTGGAGGACCGAGGCCAGGAGTGTCATCCCGGGCCGGGCGGCGCCTGGGCGGCCAGGGACGTGTAGACGGTGACCTCGTCGGGCTGGACGAGGCCATCCTGGATGGCGCAGATGAGCAGCTTCTCCTTCGTCGGCGCGGGCCGGCCGGCGGCGGCGTACTTCACCCGGGCCCGATCGATGTACTGGCGCACGGTCCGCTCCTTGATCCCCATTCGCGCCGCCACCGACGCCTTGGACATGGACTGGAACCAGAACAGCAACGCGGCCCGCTCCTTGTCCGACAACTGCGGCCGGTGCGGTCTCTCGTCGGTCGCGATCGCCTGCGCCATCGGCGGCGTCACGGCCGGCCGGTCGGCGGCCACTTCGAGGATGGTCTCGACACAGGACTCGCGCGTGGCCCGGCCCTTGCCGATGAACGCCGAGGCGCCCGCGTCCAGCACGGCGCGCACCGTCTCCGGCTCCTCGTGCTCGGAGAAGACCACGACCCGCTGCCCGCCCGCGCACAACTCCGCGACCCGGTCGATGACCATGGTCCCGTTGAGGTTGAGGTCCAGCAGCAGCACATCGGCGACGACGCCGGCGACCGACTCGATGGTGGGTCCCTGCGCCACCAGCTCCACGGGGCTCGGCGGACCGAACCACGAGCGGACCCCGTCCACCACGACCTGGTGATCCTCCACCAGGGCGACCGTCACCGGCCCTGCCAGATGCTGTTGACCCATACCTCACCTCCCTGCCGCTGATAGGTGACGACGACGCCGCTCGGCTCGCGTACCGGCGTGGTGCTCATGGGCAGGTCGTCAGTATCGGCCACGACGGCCACGCTCACCAGGGTGGACATCGCGGAGACGGTGACCCGCGCGCGCGACCTGGCCCCGTCGAGCGCCTGAATGGGCGCTCTGAGCAGATCCGCCCGCACCTCCTCCGCCAGCCTCGGCAGGCTGTCGCCGAACGGCGGCGCCGTCACCATGACCTTGCGCCGCTCGGCCGCCTCGATGCGCTCACGCAGCACCGACACCAGCTCGTCCGGTACGTCCTCCCGCTCCGTGATGAGCCTGCGCAGCCGCAGCGCCCCGGCCGTGCAGTCCTCGCGCACGCGCGGATCGCCGGGGTCGGCGCCGTCGGCGATCTGCTGGAGCAGCGACTCGGCCACGTCGCGGATGGCGGCGTACCTGCGTAGCCGGTCGGCGTGGATGCGCTGGGCGGACTCGCGCCAGGCGTCGTCGGCGGCCAGCCTGCGGGCCAGCAGCACGGCCTCCTCGGCGCGGGTACGCAGCAGGTTGCCCCCGGCCGCGTAGCCGAGCTGCATGGTGACCCCGCCCAGGATGACCACCAGGTATTTGGCGATGGAGACGCGGTCGAGCGTCCCGGTCACGACCATCGCCGCCAGCATGATGCCGGCGTTGCCGGCCAGGAACACGACCAGCTCGGCCCGCCAGCGCGGCCGGTTCCAGGTGAGCATGACGCCGAGCCAGCCGACCGAGCCCCACGCCCAGTCGGTGATGCCGACCAGCTCCCCCGGTCGGAGGGCCAGGATCACCGCGACGTCCACGGCCAGGGCGGCGACGGCGAGCTCCCGTATCCGCGCGGGGCCTTTCGACGTGCGTGACAGCGACAGCGCGGCGAATGCGAAGATCGCGGTGTAGCCGGCCCAGGCGGCCGCCGCGAGCAGGGGCCAGCGGAAGCCGGTCTGCCAGCCGGTGACGGTGACCGTGAGGTCGTAGCCGACGTGCCAGATGGCCGTGATCACCGCGGCGCCGAGCGCGGTGAAGCGCGCGTACCGCTGCGCGACCTGCTCGATCTCCTCCGTCATGGCCGCCACCACAGGCGCACGAGGGTGCCGTGGTCGCCGGAGGAGATCTCCGCGCCGCCGTTCGGCAGGGAGCGCATCGTGTCGAGGATCGAGCCGCGCACGCCGAACCGGTCGGGCGGCAGCCGGTCCTGGTCGAACCCGCGGCCCGCGTCGGCGATCTCCACCCGGATCTCGCCGCCGGCGTTGCTGGAGACGAGCTCGGCCTCGCGTACGCCGGCGTGCCGGGCGACGTTCGCCAGGGCCTCGGCGGTGGCGCGGGCGAAGCGCTCGGCGACGTTGCCCGGCACCGTCTCGGGGGTGAGCCGCCTGCGGACGTCCAGGCCGCTCGCCCGCCCGGCGACCTCGTCCAGGAGGGCGTCGAGGGCGATGGGCGCGGAGTCGGCGCGCGGGGTGTCGCGGAGCCGTTCCAGCGCCGCCAGGTCGGTGGCGACCTGCGCGTGCAGGGTGGGCGACGGCTCGTCGTAGGTGCCGAGGCCGACCATCGTGAGCGTGTGCAGCGCCGTCTCGTGGATGCTGCCGACCTGCCGCAGCTCGTCCTCGCGCCGCAGCCGCTCCACCATGAGCGCGATCTCGCGGCGCGCCCGCTCGCGCAGGAAGGCGTCGGCCGCGGCGGCCGCGCGGCGCAGCAGCGTCATCAGCAGCACGATCGCCAAGAGCTGGAGGAGGTGGATCCCCAGGGTACCGGCCACGCCCTGGGAGGGGGAGGCGAGCCACACCCCGGCCGCGAACGCCCCAGCCATGACGAGCCCCGCCGGTACGGCCGCCGCGGGCCGCCAGGTGACGCCGGCGATCACGATGGCCATCGTGACCACCCCCGCGACCCAGCTCGATCCCGTGTCGAGCGCCTCCACGGCCACGAGATGGCGCTGCGCGAGGCACAGCGCGACGGTGATGGCCACATCACCGGCCACCAGCCGGCCGGAGAGCGGGCCCTTGCACCAGAACACGCGCAGGAACAGCGCCGTCCACGCCAGGTGAATCGCCAGCATGGGCGCGAGCCACAGCGGGGAGACCGGCGGGACGGCGCCGAAGAGCGCCGCGACGACCGCCACGAGGCCCGTGGCGCTGCGCGCGCCCGCACCGGTGCGCGCGACGGCCTTCTCGAACTGCCTGGTCGCCGAGGCGTACCTGGTGGAATCGGGATGAGCCATGAGCCGCCCGCACGCGCTGAGAGCACAAGACCCGTCTCACGATAACGCAGGGCAGGCGGAAATGGATCTCTCCGCCTGTGGCAGCTGATGCGGTCATGGCTGTTCAGTCCTCGGGGCCTGCTGTCCTGCGGTGTGCACCGTTACCCTGACCCGCGCGCTGCCGGGCGGCATGACGGCTGATCGGCCGTCATGCCCGGATGACGGCCGATCAGTCTTCATACCGCTACGACCGCCGCGATGAGAGGGGACCTTATGACGTTCTTCGTGATCGCGATCCTGGCCGGCTGCCTGTCCGTGGCGGCGGTAGGCGGGCGGCGCCGCAACTGGCCGCCGGGCCTGCCCGCCACCCGGCCGCGCCATTGAGTACGGGGTACTCAGGACAGCGCGCCGGCGCTCATTGACGATCGGGGAAACCCCTCGAACCCGATACCGGAGGCCGCGATGAGCGCCATTTTCGGCGAGACCCTGAGCTTCACCCAGGCGGACGGCGACGAGGTGCGGCTCGTCGTGTTCGGCGACGAGCACTACGCCCGCTACGAGACCCTGGACGGCTACACGGTCGTCTACGACCGCTCGGTGGGCGGCTACTGCTACGCCGACCTCAAGGCCGACCGGTTCCAGTCCACGGGGATCCGGATCGACGCGTACGACGCCCCGGACAGCGTGCCGCGGCACCTGCGCGAGCCCGGCCCCGTCCTGGCGGACCTGCACCGGCAGCGCCGGCCCGGCACGATCTCGGCCGAGGCGGCCGCGGACTCGGCGCTGACGTTCGGGCCGAAAGGCGGGCTGCTGGAGGGCCGCAAGCTCAGCGTCGGAACGGTGCGGGGGCTCACGATCCTCGTCGACTTCTCCGACCAGGCCACCACCGTCACCAGGGAGCACGTGGACGCCCTGCTCAACGCGCCGGACTACCGGGAGAACGGCAACGCCTGCTCGGTCAGCGAGTATTTCGCGACCGTGTCGAGCGGCCTGCTGCAGTTCACCAACGACGTCGTGGGCCCGTTCAGGATGAGCCACCCGATCACGTTCTACGCCGACCCGGCCAACCACGACGTGCTCGTGCCGGAGGCGCTGCGGGCGGCGGTCGACTCGGGCGTCGACCTCAGCCGGTACGACTCCCTCGGCCAGCGGGTCGTCGACGCGCTGATCATCATGTACGCCGGCAAGACGCAGTACATCAAGGACAGCGTCCTGTGGCCGCACAACAGCGTGCACGAGCTGCACTTCGGCGCCATGCGCACGCACTTCTACATGGTGACGAGCATGGGCGAGGGCCCTGACCAGCTGTCGATCGGCACGTTCTGCCACGAGACCGGGCACATGCTGTGCCGCTTCCCCGACCTGTACGACTACGGCCGCCGCGACGGCGACGACTTCGCCAGCTCCGGGCTCGGCCTGTACTGCCTCATGAGCTCGGGCAACCACCTGAACGGCGGCAAGACCCCGGCGGCGGTCTGCGCGTACCTGCGTGATCTGGCCGGCTGGTGCCCGCAGCAGGTGGACCTCAGGACCGCCGGCACGTTCGAGGCCGAGCACGGCGACTACCGCACGGCGTTCCGCTACTCCACCCCGAGCCGCGAAGAGTACTTCCTGGTGGAGAATCGCTCCAAGCTCGGCTTCGACCTGCACCTGCCGTCGAGCGGGCTGGCCGTGTACCACTGCGACACGCGCGGCTCGAACGAGCTGCAGGACGGGACGCCGCTACGGCACTACCAGGTCGGGCTGCTGCAGGCCGACGGCCACCTGGACCTGGAGACCAGCCTCAACAGGGGCGACAGCCGCGACCTGTACGGGCGGATGGACGGCACGGCCCTGTCGCACTCGACGGTGCCGGCGAGCCTGCTGTGGAGCGGGCAGGAGTCCGGGCTGACGCTCTCGGCGATCAGCGATCCCGGCCCGGCCATCCGCTTCAGGGCCGGGCCTGTGGGCGTCAGCGGCGCGAACGTCAGCCTGGTGTCCAGGCCGGCCCTGCGCATCCCCGACAGCGACCCGCACGGCGTCGCCGACACGATCACGGTGGAGGCCGAGGGCACCGTGCGGGAGATGAAGATCCTCATCGATCTCGACCACAGTCGCCCTGACGACCTGCGGATCGTGCTGCACTCGCCGAGCGGCCGGCGCATCATCCTGTCGCACCGGGCGGCGCTGGACCTGTCGAAGCTGCTGGAGTACCGGACCGAGCCGCCGTCGGCGGTGACGCCGCTGGTGGGGCAGCCCGCGGGCGGCGGCTGGACGCTGCGGATCATGGACCTGGCCGCCTCGCACGCCACGGCCGGGATCCTCACCGCCTGGCGGCTGGACATCGTCACCGGCACCTGACCGGAAGGTGAACCGCCAAGCGACAGCGTCGCGACCATGCGGCTGGGGCGAGTGAAATCCCCCGAATTCCGCCGTGGGGAGTGCTTCAAGACCTAGGATCCTGATCGTGAGCACACCGCACGGCATCAACCCCAACGTCCCCCACTCGGCCCGCGTCTACGACTACTGGCTGGGCGGCAAGGACAACTTCGAGGCCGACCGCCGGGTGGCCGAGGCCACCATGGCGGCGGTGCCGGGCGTGCGCGAGAGCGCCAGGAACAACCGGGCCTTTCTCGGCCGGGCCGTGCGCCACCTCACGCAGCTCGGCATCAGGCAGTTCCTCGATCTGGGCACGGGCATCCCCAGCCAGGGCAACACGCACGAGGTGGCGCAGGCGGAGGCACCCGACGCGCGGGTGGTCTACGTCGACAACGACCCCATCGTGATGACCCACGCCAGGGCCCTGCTGACCAGCACGGCCGACGGCAAGACCGCCTACATCGAGGCCGACGTCCGCGACCCGCGCGCCATCCTCGACCATCCCGAGGTGCGGGACACGCTCGACTTCACCGAGCCGATCGCGCTCATGATGGTCGCGATCCTCATGCACCTCGCCGACGAGGACGACCCGGCCGGGCTGGTCGAGGCGTTCACCGAGGCCTTGCCCTCGGGCAGCTATCTGGTGCTGAGCCATCTGACGCTCGACCTGCTGCCGAAGAACATCGCCGACGACTACCTGGCGGCCACCAAGCACCAGGCGATGCACCGCACGCCTAGGTCCAGGGAGCAGATCCTGCGCTACTTCGACGGGTTCGACCTGGTCGAGCCCGGCCTCGTGGCGGTCTCCGAATGGCACGACACGCCTCTCTTCGCCGACTCCGCGACCTGGATGTACGCCGGAGTGGGCCGCAAGCGGTGAACGACGCACGCCTCCCCCAGACCCTTTAAAGTTCAAGTAGTGAGTCCAATCGGGGATGGGATGGCGGAGTGAGCACCACGGTCGGGACCGAGCAGGTGGCTGCGGAGGACCGGGCGGCACCGCGACGACGACGCAGGCGATGGCTGTCCTGGACGGTCGCCGCGCTGCCGGCCATCTGGGCCGTGATCAGGATCGGCGGCCTGGAGCAGGGCTCGTTCCTCACTCAGCTGATGACCGTGACCCCCTACGGCGCGGTCCTCGCGGCACTCACCGCGCTCGTCCTGATCCGGCGCAACCGCCCGGCCGCGCTCGTCGCCGCGCTCGCCTGCGTGGTGCTGGCCGCCTGCGTGGCGCCGCGGCTGACGGGTGCGGACCAGCCCGCGGCGGGCGGCGCGCCGCTGCGGGTGCTGACGGTCAACCTGTTCGGCCGGGGCGACGCCGAGACCGTCGTCGATCTCGTGCGCACGTACGACGTCGAGGCGTTCAGCGCGCTGGAGCTGACCCCGGACGCGGTCGAACGGCTGGACGCGGCCGGGCTCAAGCAACTCCTGCCGCACCGGGTGCTGCAGCCGGAGTTCGGCGCCACCGGCAGCGGCATCTTCGCCAAGCACCCGGTGACCGAGCTGACCGGCCTGTTCACGCCGCTCGGCCACAACATGCCCGCCGCCTCCATGGCGTTGCCCGGCGGGAGCAAGGTCGAGATCGTGGCCATCCACCCCAACCCGCCGCTGGGCCGCATGGAGGAAGAGTGGAACGCCGCCCTGCGCGCCCTGCCCTCGGCCTCCTCCTCGGCGATCCGGGTGCTGGCCGGCGACTTCAACGCCAGCCTCGACCACCGCGCCTTCCGCGACCTGCTGGCACGCGGCTACGTGGACGCGGCGGACCGGGTGGGCAAGGGCTTGATCCCGACGTGGCCGAGCGGCCGGACGCTACCGCCCATCATCACCATCGATCACGTCCTGGCGGATGAGCGGGTCGCCGTGCGCCGGGCGGAGGTCGTGGACGTGCCCAGGACCGATCACCGCGGCGTGTTCGCCGAGCTGCGCCTCCCCTAGCGGTCGACGACGGGCGGCGCCCGCTCCCCTGCGCGGGAGCGGGCGCCGCGAGGCCGCGCGCCGGGGTCAGGCCGCGTTCTCCTCCGCCTGCCGCTCCAGGGTGGCGAGGTCGAACGCGCCCGACTTGACCGCCATGGTGAACGCTTCCCAGTCGAGGCGCGGAACCTCCAGCACCAGGTCCGGGTTGTTCGCGTGGACGAGCTCCACGTGGTCGTTGATCCGCTTGGCCGCGACGCGGCCGGCGTCATGGGTCATGTCGCACTCCTTTTCATTGAGCACCGCGGGGGTACCGCCCCCGGCCTCCGTTCGCAGGAGGGCAGGAGCGGTTGCGGGCAGCCTGCCATCCCGGCGGGTGCGGGGGCCACTGGTTCCCGCGACAGAGCGGATAGGAATTACTCCACATGGGAGTCGATCTCTTGCCCTTGGTGCAAGTTAGGCGGCCCTGCGCGGCAGGTTTCCGCACCGGCGCGCGTACGGGGGTTCCGGTGCCGGCGGCCACTTCCGCATCCGGTCCGTCGCGGGGGTGGCGCGGGGTCAGCGGGCCAGGAGGGCGAAGCGGTGGGCGGTCGCTCTCAGCGGGCGGCCGCGTTCCATGTCCGCGTGCAGGGCGCGCAGCCTGGCGTCGTAGGTGTCGACGTCGAAGTCCGGCACCTGCCACGAGACCACCCGCAGGAACAGCACGAGCGCGCCGATGTCGTGGTATGTGGTGGTGGTGCTCGCCTCCCGGCTCCAGGTGACGTCGAGGCCGGCTTCGGTGAGGGCGGCGGTCGCGGTGGCGAGGTTCCAGTCCGGGTCCTTGTGCGGCGGGCCGCCCAGCGCCGCGTTGATCTCTTCGAGGTCGTGTCCGGCGACCTGCTGGGTGACGAACGTGCCGCCTTCGGTCAGGACGCGGCGGATCTCGCGCGGGTCGTACGTCTCGTGCCGGTTGACGATCAGGTCGAACGAGCCGTCGGGGAACGGCAGCGGGCGGCCGCCGGCCTCCACCACCTCGACGCCCAGCGGCTCCAGGCGGCGGCGGGCGACCGGGACGTTCGGCGGGTAGCCCTCGGTGGCCACGGTGCGGGGCGGCAGCGGTCCCAGGGAGGCCAGCAGTTCGCCGCCTCCGGTGCCCAGGTCGAGCAGCGACGCGGCCTCGGGCAGGTGCTCGCGGACCAGCTTCTCGTAGTCCCACGGCAGGTCGCCGTCATACCCGATCCGGCCGTGGAACACGGCGAAGTCCCAGCCCTCGAACGAGGTGGTCAGTGCCTCGTGGATCAGCTCGTCGTAGTCCATGGCCATGATCCTGCCGTGCGCGGCTCCCCGCGTGCACGGGATTATCGCGGCGGTGTGCTCTCCCGCAGGACGACGTCGGCGGGAAGGCACACGTCCGGCGTGCCGTCCTCCTCCGACAGCGCGAGCCGCATCGCGGCCAGCCCCGCCTCCCGCAGCGGCACCGCGACCGACGTGAGTGCGGGGACGACGTCCACTGCCGAGCCGATGTCGTCGAAGCCCGCGACCCCGAGGTCCTTCCCCGGGATCACCCCCGCGTCGCGGAAGGCCGTCATGGCGCCGATGGCCATCACGTCGTTGACCGCGAAGACCGCCTCCACGTCCTCGAACCCCCGCTCCACCAGCCGCCGCGCCGCGTCGTAACCGCCGGCGCGGGTGAAGCCGGTCTCGATCGCGACCGGATCGGGGACCCCGCGCGAGCGCAGCGCAGCCAGGAAGCCATCGTGCCGGTCGCGGGAGGTGCGGATCTCGGCCGGCGCGTGGAAGATCGCGAACCGCCGGTAGCCGGCCTCGGCCAGCGCCAGCGCGAGCCGCCCCGCGCCGTCGTGGTTGTCGATGGTGACGGTGCTGAACGGCAGGTCCCGCTGGCTGATCATGACGACCCGCCCGCCGGCCGTGCGGTATTCCGCCAGCTCCTCGACGAGCGCGTCCCGCGTGCTCGCGCCCTCGATGCGGCTGCCCGCGACGATGATGACGCGGGGCCGCTGGCCGCGCAGGGTCTTGACGATCTCCAGCTCGCGCTCCGGCGGCCCCTCCGCCACCGCCATGGTGACGATGAGCTGGGCGGCCTCGGCCGCCTGGGTGACCCCGGCGGCGATCGAGGAGAAGTATGGGTCGGCGACGTCGCCCACCACCAGCGCGACGGTCCTGGTCGAGCCCTTGGCGATCGCCTGCGCCGACAGGTGCGGCTCGTAGCCGAGCTTGGCCGCCGCCGCCCGGACCCGGGAGGCGTTCTCCGATCTGACGTTGCGCGCGCTGCCGTTGAGCGCGCGCGACGCCGTGGCGATGGAGACGCCCGCCTCCCGGGCGACGTCGTGCAGGGTCGGCGGCGACAGGGCCTTGGACCCGTCATCCATGCCGGTCATTCTGTCACTACGGTCAACGGCTCGCTGCTGGTCGCGCCCGCCGTGTTCACCAGCTCGGCCACGTACGCGCGCCGGCCCGCCGGCCGTCCCGTGAGCACGGTGGCGGCGCTCTGGGCGGCGGGGGTGGCGGCGTCGAGCCGCTGGGTGCCGATGAGCACGCCGTCCTCGTAGAGCCGGTACTCGGCGGCGTTGGTGCCCCACCACATGTTCATGCGGATCGTGTAGTCGCCGTCGCCGTCCCAGTTGTCCGAGCTGAGCACGGGCTCGCCGGGGTCGGCGTCGGTGACCTCGGCCTTCACCGAGGTGGTGGGGGTGCGGCCGGCCTGGTTGAGCAGCTCGCCGGTGTAGACGTACGTGCCGTTCTTGCGGCCGGTGACGGGCACGGTGGCCTTCTGCGCCGACGGGGTCTTGGGAGTCAGGTCGCGTCTGGCGATCTCCTTGCCGTTCTCGTACAGGACGAAGACGCCGGCGTTGACGCCGTACCAGAGGTTCATGACCACGTCGTACGTGCCGGTGTGCAGCCCGTGCTCCCAGCCGCTGGTCGTGGAGAGGACCGCGCGGGCGGGCGGCGCGGTGGCGCCGTCCTGCGGCAGCCCCGGACCCGTGACCTTGACCTTGTACGTCGTGTCGGCCGTGCCGTCCTCCGACACCACCTTGATGGCGATCTCGGCCGGGATGGTGATCGCGGGCGACTTCGTCCCGGTGGCGACCGGCCGGTTCTGGACCGTGATGGCCGACTTCGGGTTGAGCGCGGTGGGGGTGAACGCGACGCGGTCCCCGGGGACGGCCAGGGCGTACTCGCGGATGTCGGGGTCGAAGGCCGGGTCGAGCGTGCCCGCGTCGGGGACGAGGGCGGACAGGGTGGAGTCCTGGGCGAGCGGCCGCCGCCTGATCTGCAGGGTGTGGGATTTCTCGGTGCCGTCCTCGGCGGTGACCACGATGCGCACGTCGGCGCCGGTGTCGCCGAGCGTGATCCGCTTCGTGGCCTGGGGGCCGCCGGCGCGCTCGCCGTCGATGGCGACCGACCTGGCGAACGGGCTGCGGGCCACGGCGGTCACGTCCACCTCGCCGACTCTGGCGGGCACGTCGAGCACCATGTCGCTGGGCGCGCCCTGGCTGGTGCCGACGCTGAGCAGGGCGGTGTCGTCGCGCGCGAGCCCCACTCCTTGGGAGACCCGGATGTCGTCGAGGGTGATGCTGCCGTAGTTGCTGCTGTTGGCGTAGTAGTCGATCTGCGCGACGGCGTCCATCGGGTTCCTGAACGCGGCACCCTCGAGCACGCGCCGGCCGTCGATCAGCAGGTCGAAGCGCTGGTTGACGGTGTCGATGACGGCGGCGACGTGGTATCGGCGGCCGGGCTCGTAGGAGCCCACCGTCTTCGTGGTGGCGCCGGCGTAGGCGACGATCGTGTTCTTGGTGAAGGCCACGCTGACGGCGTTCTGGCCGTTCGCGTTGCGGATGTAGGGGACGGCCCACCAATGGTTGCCGGACGTGTACGCCTGCTCGCTCATGACGTTCGCCTCGACGGTCACGACGCCCTTCAGCGCGAACGTCCCGGACAGGCTCGTGCTGCCGCTGTTGGCCGTACGGGTGAGCGTGACGCTCTGCTCACCGGTGACCTCGACGCGCCCGCCCGCGGCGCTCACCGTGAGGCCGTCGCCGCCGGTCAGCGGCCCGGCAGGGAGGTCGTCGAAGTCGTGGACGGCCACGTAGTCAGGGGTGGGGCGGACGAGGAGGAGCGCGCCGGCGTCGGTCGCCGTGGCGACCTCCACGCGCAGCCCCGGCCGGGTGGCGGCCACGTAGCCGCCGGCCTCGGCGCGGACGGCGTACCCCTCCCCCATCGGCACCTTCTCCACCGTGAAGGCGCCGTCGGCGCCGCTGGTGGCGGTGCCGAGCGCCTGGTCGCCGTCCTTGACGGTGACGGTCGCGCCCGGCAGCGGCTGGGCGGCCTGATCGAGCACGCGGCCGGTGACGGAGCCGACCACGCTGGTCGAGGCCATGGTCAGGTGGACGGTGGCGACGTTGCCGAAGCGGACGTTCACGGTCTCGGTGGCGCTCTGGTAGCCGTTCCTGGTGGCGGTGACCTCGACGCCGTCGGCGAACGGGATGTTCTTGAGCGCGAACCTGCCGTCGGCGCCGGTGGTGGCCGTCACGCCCGCCGCCGTCACGGTGGCGCCGCTGATCGGGGCGCCGGACGGGGTGCGCGCGGTGCCGATGACGGACTCGGCCGTGGCGCCCTCGGCGGTGGCGTACTCGAACGCGCCGAGGTCGGGGCCGCCGTTGTAGAGAGGCGTGCCGGCGTAGTCGCGGCCGCCGTTCCCGGTGATCTCGGCGCCCGCGTCGATCGCCTGCGAGCCGGAGGTGACGCGCAGGCCGTGGGCGGTCTCGAGCCGGGGCCCGGTTTCCGGGGTGCCGTAGGGGCCGTCGAGCGGGGCGTCGGCGAACAGCGGGTCCGCGACCACCGCCGCCTTGTCGCCGGCCGGGACCGCCAGGGTCGCGCCGCCGTAGAGATTGCGGCTGTAGGTGATGGTCGGGCTGGTCGTCAGCGTCGCCGCGGCCCGCGTCGAGTACAGGACGTTGTTGGTGATGTCGTAGCGGGCTTCCAGGTAGCTGCCGTACCCGTAGATCAGGTACGCGCTGCGGTCGTTGTAGACCGTGTTGTTGTAGATCTTCGCGGTGGCGGCCCGGTCGGAGTGCAGGTAGATCTGGTAGCGGCTGTTGCCGGCGATCACGTTGTTCCTGACCACGACGTCGCCGAAGGCGAACTGGCACAGCAGCAGGCCGTCGCCGTTGCCGTGCAGGTAGTTGTACTGGACGACCTGCCGCGTGGTGCCCTTGTCCGGGTCGATGCCGTTGGAGTCGGCGCCGCCTGCCTTTTGCTGCGTCTCGTACACCTCGTTGAACTGGAACGTCACGTCGTCGGCGTAGTACGTCTCGATGCCGGAGGTGCCGGTGCGGTGGACGACGTTGCGCTCGATGAGGGCGCCGCGGACGTTCGTCACGTACATGCCGTTGCAGCCGTAGGCGGTGTCGGCCTGGGTGACGTGGTTGTTCCTGATGACGATGCCGGTGTGCGGGGTGAACTTGGGGTCGTCCGGGCCCTGCCGCGTGCCCCAGCCGGTGGACACGGCGATCGTCTCGCCCGCGTCGTTCTTGCCGTCCCCGGTGTACTGCTTGATGACGATGCCGGCGAACGACGTGTTGGCGATCCTGGAGTTCTGGATCACCACGTCGTTCAGCACGGTCGCCCGCTCCGGCGGCGCGCCGAGGTCGGGGACGGTGGTGTCGAAGACGATGCCGCCGGTCTTCTTCGAGCCGTCCCAGCCGGTCTGGAATCGCACGCCGGGCGCGTTGTTCTCGACGCTGCCGCCGATCCAATCGACCTGGCCGGTGACGTCGTGCACGTCGACGCCGTCGATGACGAACCCGTCGAGCGTCTGGCTGTTGTCGCCGGAGACGTGGATGCCGCGCAGGTCGCGCAGGTTCTCGCCGGGGGTGCCGGTGGCCGGAACCTCGTTGGTGACCTCCAGGTTGCGGATCGTCCAGTGCTCCTGGTTGAACAGCCGGACGGCGTCGTCCACCTGGCCGGCGCCGTCGATGCGGGGCTTGGCGCCGTCGCCGTAGCGGTCGATGGTGATCGGGGCGCCGCTCGCGCCGGAGCCCTTGGGCCAGAGCCGGCCGGTCCACCGCTGTCCGGCGCGCAGCAGGATGCGGTCGCCCGGGGCGAACGTGGTCGCGTTCACCTTGGCCAGGCTCTTCCAGGCGTGCGTCTCGTCGAGGCCGGAGGCGGAGTCGTCGCCGGCGGCCGCGTCGACGTAGTAGGTCGTGCCCGCCTGCACGGCGGCGGCGGCGGCGGGGCGGGCGGGCAGGGCGAACGCTCCGACCATGACGGCGACCATCAGCATGCGCAGGAGGGTAACGGGGTGGGCATGGCGCATCGCCGCGCTCCTTGTTGGGGGGTGGTGGTCCACCGGGTCGCCCCGGTGGACGTTCAGCTCGTGTGCACGATGGGGTGGGCGACGTCGTGCGCGCGCAGGTGCCCGCACATGCCCCACCGCTCCTCCGGCGGGCTCTCCATCAGCGCGGAGCGCAACAGGTGCGCTCCGTCGCCGCGGCCGAGGGCGTCGAGGACCTCCGCGGTGCGGCGGGTCTCCTCGGCGACGGTGCCCTCCCAGATCTCCCGCCACCCGGCCACCTTGGGCCGGACGAGGGCGATCGCGCTGTCGTAGAGACGCCGGAGCGGGCCCAGGTCGCCCTGGGCGACGCTGTCCGCGAGGCTGAGGAAGCCCTCCACGGCCAGGTCGCGCCGCCGCGCGACGGCCTCCGTTCCCCCTTCCGCCGGCAGGGTCGCGGCCTCGCGGTAGCGCTCCGGGTCGGCCACGATCTCCGGCGGGAACGTCATGACCGCGTCGCCGGCCTCCGGCAGGCCCGCGTTCTGCATGACGACCACCACCTCCAGGCCGCCGCGGTTGATCGCCCGGTGAATGGTGCCCGGCGTGAACCACACCGTCGAGCCGGCGCTCAGCTCCGTCTCGCGCAGGCCGTTCGCGTCGAGCGTCTGCAGCGCGCCGCGCCCGGCGACGACCACGTACGCCTCGGTGGAGGCGGTGTGCAGGTGCGGCGTGCCGCCCTCCAGGCCGTCCGCGCACGCCCCCGTGTAGACCGTCAGCCGGCTGACCGACGTGCCGCCGGGGAACGTCATGCCAGCGCCGCCCGTCCCTGCTTGGCCAGCACCGCCGTGCCGTCCTCGCCGCGGTCGCCGTCGGCGATCACGACCGCGTACCTGAAGCGCAGGCTCTCGCCGTCCGGCAGCGGCACCTCCTCGCTGAAGAACGGCGCCGGGCACAGGCAGGCGAAGTCCTCGCTGCGCGCGAACCACTTCGGCGGGTGCTGCGGGTTCGCGGCGTCGTCGACCACGACGATCGTCGAGTGGTCGCCGGTCTCGTCGTGGCGGCCGCGGAAGCCGAACCACTCCGCCCGCGTGCCGCGCAGCTCGTCGCCGCCCGCCCCGGCGGGCGACTGGATGATCCCCCCGGTGAACGACCTCGGGCCGCGCCAGAACAGGCCGCCGTACCCGGCGTTCTCGCGGCCCTTCGTGGTCGGGGAGCCGAAGTCGAGCGTGCCGCCCGACACGTTCGTCATGGTCGTGTCGAACACCAGCGCCCAGGTCGCCTCGTCCACGACGGTCGCGGCCAGGGAGCGCCGCTCCTCGATGACGGGCGCGCCGGCCTGCGAGGTCCAGTCGAGCGTGTGCCCGATCTCGACGCGGTCGCCGCCGGCCGTCAGGGTGGTCATCTCGCGGTGCGTGGCGCTGCCGTTGTTGTCGAGCTGCACGTAGAACTTGCCGTGCACGTACGTCGGCCCGCCCCAGAAGTTGTGCTCGCCCACGTGCGGCAGCGACCAGGCGATGCCCTTGTGCCACACGTGGTCGTGCGGCCGGAACAGCGACACCAGCGCCCCGCCGCGGGTGCGGATGGGGTGCAGGTACGGCTTCGGCGACTCCAGCACCGGCGTGTCGGGGCGGTAGACGTAGCTGAACAGCTCGACGTCGCCCGCCGTCACGGTGACCGACCGGCCGAGTGCGTGGTTGGCCTGCAGGGTCACTTGTTTCTCACCTTTTCCCATGGGGTTCCCGTGCCCTCCATCGTGCGGGCGAACGGGCTGTCAGCAGTGATCTGTCCACTTCCTACGCGTTCGCCGGTGAAGGCGGAGGCGTACAGGGCGGAGATGAACTCCATCGTCCGCCTGGCGTCCCCGGCGGTCACCGGGGGCGCCTGGCCCTGGTCGAGGGCGTCGAGCACGGCGGCGAGCCAGCCTTCGTGGCTGCTCGGCTCGGTGCTGCGATCCTGGGCCCACACGGCCGAGACGCCCTCGTGGCCGGGTGCGGGGGTGACGGTCCAGTCGTCGTCGGTGTAGCCGTACAGGTGCTCGACCTCGACCGTGGCATGCTCGTAGTCGAAGCGCAGCTCGGAGGTCTGCCGGGGCGACACCACCGAGTTGACGACCGTGGCGACCGCGCCGTTCTCGAACGTCACCAGCGCCATCGACACGTCCTCGGTGTCGACGTCGCGAGCCTGGCGGGCGGCCACCGCCGTGACCTCGCGCCAGGGCCCGAGGATCGACAGCAGCAGGTCGAACTGGTGGATGCCGTGTCCCATCGTCGGGCCGCCGCCCTCGGACTCCCACGTGCCGCGCCACGGCATCGCGTAGTAGGCCTCGTCGCGGTACCACTGCGTGAGGCAGGTCGCCAGCAGCGGGCGGCCCAGCTCGCCGGCCTCGGCGAGGCGGCGCAGGCGTACCGCGCCCGCCCCGAAGCGGTGCTGCAGGACCGTCGCGACGTGTCCCGTCGAGCGGCGTTCGGCCTCGATCAGGGTGTCGAACTCGGCCAGCGACAGCGTCGGCGGCTTCTCCACCAGCGCCGTCACCCCCGCCTCCAGACATGCGACGGCCTGCGGCGCGTGCAGTTGCGGCGGGGTGCACAGGTGGACCAGGTCCACCTGTTCCTCCCGCAGCAGCTCGGCCAGGCCGGCGTGCGCGCTGGGGACGTTCCACGTTTCCGCGAACGCCTTGGCGCGGCCGAGGTCCACGTCGGCCACGGCGACGAGGGTGGCCCGGCCGCCGGAGGCGGCGATGGCGCGGGCGTGGGCGGTGGCGATCCCACCGGTGCCGACGATCGCGGCCCGGTAGTTCCGTTGCGACAAAGCAATGCTCCTGTGGTGGTGGGGTCGTATCACCACGAGACGGGGTCCGCCCCGGTTGGGAAAACGTATTCCGCAGTTTGCATGCCCTTTACGTGAGCGTCAAGAGCGTTACCGGGAGTGCCAGGACGACGGCCTTGGCCTGTCGCCGGGGCATGCGCGCGTCGCCGGAACGGTGGTACTGCTGGTCAAGCGCGGGCGCGGGTGCTGGCGCGGACGATCAGCCGGCCCTCGACGACCAGCCGCCGTGGCACATGCGATTTCGCGGGCTCCGCGAGCTCGGCGGGCTCGGCGAGCCCCAGAGGCTTCGCAAGCCCCGCGGGCTCCGCGAGCCCCGCAGGCTCACCGAGCGCGAAGCGGATCGCCTCCGCGCCCGCGTGCGCCAGCGGAAGCGCCACAGTCGTCAATCGCGGCGTCACGTCACCGGCGAGCGGTATGTCGTCGATTCCCGTCACCGAAACGTCCTCGGGAACGTTTATCCCGGCGGCCCGGAAACCCGACATCGCACCGATGGCGACGATGTCGTTGACCGCGAGAACCGCCTGCCTGCCGTCCATTCCCGCCGCCGCCAGCCGCCGCGCCGCGTCGAATCCGCCCTGCCGGCTGACAAGGCAGTGAACAGTGCGGATGTCCCGTTCCGCAACGCCCCCGGCGCGCAATCCCGCGATGAATCCCGCCGTACGATCGGACACGATCCGCAGTTCTCTGGGACCGGCGAATATCGCCACCCGCCGGTGCCCTGTTTCGGCGAGAAAAGCGCCCGCCGACCGCCCGGCTCCAAAATCGTCGAACCCGATCGCGTCGAAAGCCATATCCGTCTCGCCGACGATCACGACCCGCCCGCCCTCGTTCTCGTACGCGAGGAGTTCTTTGAGCAGCCGCCCGCCGAGCGCGTTCGCCATGAAACGGCGGGAGGTCAGCACGAGCGCGCGCGGGCGCAGCGCGCGCAGCAGGCGGACGGTCTCCAACTGCCGTTCCGGGGCGCCCATGGTGGACGACACGGTGACGAAGGCCCCGGCGGCCCGCGCCTCGCGCTCCATCGCGGCCACCACCATGCCCATGGACGGCGTCGTGAGGTCGTCGGCGACGAGCGCGATCGAGTCGCTCGCCCGGCGCATCGCCCTGGCCGCGGCGTCCACCGTGTAGCGCAGGGCCGCCGCGGCGGCCAGCACGCGGGCCTCGTACTCGGGCGCGACCTTCCTGGCGCTGCCGCCCAGGACGCGGGAGGCGGTGGCGACGGAGACCCCGGCCGCCGCGGCCACGTCGTGCAGCGTGACCGTGGGCCGCGCCGCATGGGGCATGGGCAGTGTCCTTTCCGAGGGCTACAGACCGGTTGAGAAGAGTATTGCTCATCAGGTGGGGGCGGCTCGCCCACCAGTCCGGCCTCCTCGCGCCAGAACGGAAGTCATGAATCCGGCATGACCCGTGTCATATGGAGCCGGTGACGTAGAGGACTAACCCCGCCATTCCGCTCAGTTCATGCTGACGAGCATGATTTCTCGCCGATTCAGATCGAGCGGCCGGCGGACGGCCGCCGTCCTGACCGCGATGGGCGCGCTGCTCGCGGCAGGCACCCTGGCCACTCCGGCCACGGCCGCCGCGACGCCCGGAGGGCTCGACCGGCAGGCGCTGCGCGAGTCCCTCGACGCCGTGCACGAGGCCGGGATGTACGGCATCTACTCCGACGTCCGCGACGGGGACGGAACGTGGCGGGGCGCGTCCGGCGTGGCCGACGTGGGCACGCGCCGCCCGGTGCGGCCCGGCATGGTGCACCGGGTCGGCAGCATCACCAAGACGTTCACGTCCGTGGCCATCCTCCAGCAGGTGGCGCGCGGCGCCGTCGAACTGGACGCCCCCGTGGGCCGCTATCTGCCCGGCCTGATCCCCGGCGAGCGCGGCCGGCAGATCACCGTACGCATGCTGCTCAACCACACCAGCCACATCGCCGACTACATCGGGCCGGCGTTCCCCTCCCTGCTGGAGGGGTCGACGACGAGCCTGGACGACAACCGCTTCCGCACGTTCACCCCCGAAGAGCTGGCGAAGCTGGGCCTCGGCGCGGCGCCCACCGGCGAGCCCGGAGCCGTGCCCGGACGGTACTCGAACACCAACTACGTGCTCGCGGGCCTGCTGCTGGAGAAGGTGACCGGCGAGGACGCCGAGCGATACATCACCCGCAATGTCATCCGCAAGGCAGGACTGCGGCACACCTCCTTCCCGCGCACGCCGCACATCCCGGGGTCGCACTCCAAGGCGTACGAGTCGTGGTTCGGGCTGATCGACCCGCCGCGCGACTACAGCGTCTACAACATGTCGTGGGCGGGCACCGCGGGTGCCGTCACGTCCACGATGGACGACCTCAACCGCTTCTACCGGGCGCTGCTGCGCGGCGAGCTGATCGGCGCCGCACAGCTCGCCGAAATGCAGAAGACGGTGGTCGTGCTGGCCGGCGGGGGTCAGATGGACTACGGGCTCGGCCTCTACTACTTGGACCTGCCGTGCGGCCGGTTCTGGGGGCATGACGGCGGCGTCTTCGGCATGGGCACGCAGTCGCTGTCCAGCCCGGACGGGACCCGCCAGATCTCCTTCGCACTCAACCTGATGAAGTACCAGACCATCGACGAGAACGGCAACCTGGAGCCGAGCCCGATCGACTTCGCCCTCGGCGACCACTTGCTCCTGGCGCTGTGCGGGCAGAGTGCCCCCACCGCGAAGTCCTCCGGCACGCCGTTCGTCCCGTTGCCCGCCGACCGGCTGTCGGTCAAGCGCTGACAGCGCTCACCCCGGCGGCGCTGTGGCGCTGATCACCTTCGCTGTGTGGATTCCTCCACAGATGATCGCTTCTGGGCTCCGTAATGTCCGTGCTGCCGGACGAAAACCCGGCAGCACCGATACGGGGAGGAAACCCACATGCGTAAGACCTTTGCCATCGCGGCACTCGCCGGCTCCATGGCCGTCACCGGATTCGCCATCGCCCCCGCCGCCCAGGCCGCCACGCAGACGACCGCGGCCACCCAGACCAGCGGCGGCAGCTGGGGCAAGTTCTTCTCGAGCGACGGCAAGGCCTACACGTTCGGCAAGACGTGGAAGGCCGACGGCAAGGTCCACACGAAGTGGTACGGCGTGGACAAGGTCGGCGGCAAGAAGGGCTGGGTGTGGTTCGAGTATTACCAGAACGGCGGCTGGCACAAGTTCAACAAGTCCTGGGACGGCAAGGTCGTCGGCAGTTGGAGCGGGCGCGGGATCAAGAAGGTTTACACCTTCACCTGCTGGGCCGGCAAGTTCGACAACTGCGGTAAGAAGTACCGCATCTACTGAAGACGTGACGCGGCGCAGGGCTGAGGCCCGGCGAACGATCGCCGGGCCTCAGCCCTGTGCCGGCCCCGAACCGGTCGGTCCGTTACCTTACGAACATGGCCGAAGGGGCATCGAACCGGCACGCCGTCGTCATCCCCGGCGGGGATACGGACCGATGGCAGGACTGCTCCCCTACGTCAACGCGGCAGTCAGTCACCGCTGCGCCGACGTCGAGCTCATCTGGTGGGCGCCACCGGCGAACCAGCCCTTGGAAGCGCGGTCGTCATGGGTGTACGAGCAGGTGACGCCCGTCGTCGAAAAGCTCCAGGCGCCGCTGCTGATCGGCAAGTCGCTCGGCTCGTACGGCGCCGCCGTCGCCGCCGACCGCGGCCTGCCGGGTGTCTGGTTGACGCCGCTGCTCACCATGCCCGCGTGCGCGGTCGCGTTGCGCCGGGCCACAGCGCCATTCCTGCTCGTCGGCGGCGCCACGGACGACCTCTGGGACGGCACGCTGGCCCGGGAGCTGACGCCGCACGTGCTCGAGGTCGACGGCGCCGACCATGGCATGCAGGTGGCCGGGCCGCTGCGCGAGACCGCCGAGGTCCTCGGCCAGGTGATGACGGCCGTCGAAGCCTTCCTCGACGACGTCGTCTGGCGTTAGCGGCGCAGGAGGCGGCCTACCAGCCCTGACGGGTTACCTCATAAGCTCGCTCGAGTGGAGATCCGCCCCAGAACCCCTGATGACCTGGACGCCTGCGTGAAAGCCCTCGCCGAGGTGCAGGCCTCAGACCGTTACCCCGTGGACTGGCCGGCCGACCCTGGCCGCTGGCTGACGCCCGACGGCCTGGCCGGGGCCTGGATAGCGGTCGAGGCAGGGGCCGTGCTCGGCCACGTGGCGCTCACCCGGGACGCGGAGGTCACCCGCCTGTTCGTCGCCCCCGGCGCCCGCGGACGCGGCCTGGCCGGCCAGCTCCTCGACACGGTCCGCGCCGCCGTACGCACTCCGCTCAAGCTGGAGGTCTCCTCCGAGGGCGAGGCCGCCATCGCGTTCTACGAACGGTCCGGTTGGCGCAGGGTGGGCAGCTCCCGTGCCACTTGGCTCAACGCGGCCGGTGAGCCGGCCCTGCTCCACCACTACGAGAGCCCGCCGGTCCAATCCTCCGGTCCGCGCTCGCCGTGACCATGCCGGCCGAGCATGGAGCCCGCCGCTTCTCATCGGCCATCGGTCGCAGACTCGCCCTGCCGGCCTCACCGCGCCGGCGCCCAAAGAAACACTGCGCCATCTGATCAGAAAGGGCGTGGACCGGGCGGACGATATTGAGAAGAACGCGCGCTGCTGATGTTCCTGGAGACGCAACCTGCCAGCGTCCCGGCGATCGGCGAACAAAGCGACGCTGCCGCCGGTGAGGTGTCGTCAGTTTCCGAGGCCCGCTGATGGAGAGCCCGCCACATCGGGGGAAACGACATACTGCGCCGCCCCGTCGCCGAGCGACCAGTCGATCGACTCGTTCTCGGTCAGGGTGACGAACACGTTCCGCGGCTCGGTCTCCGCGTGCTTCTGCGCGGGCGTGCGCCCGGAGCGCATCGTGATCGCGACGTACGTGATGCCGTCGTCGCGGTGCACACCGAGGTAATCGTCAAAGCGCAATGTGCTGCTGATGCCGTCGTGAGAGACCAGGACCTGGAACCGGTCGTCGGGCGGAATGCCGATCGTCTCGACCAGGGCGTCGTGCACGGCGCGGCCCAGCGCGTCGAGCCGATCGCTGTCGGCCCTCAACGCGTCAATACGAACAAATGGCATGTAGCGGTTCTCCTTTCAGAGCGGTTGGAGCAGTTGTCGAGCGCACGGTTCCCGGGGTCAGCGGACGTAGCCGGCGAGCAGGGCGAGGGCGCCGTCGACGGCCTGGGCGTACACCTGGGCCGAGGCGGCGGCGCGGGCCAGCACATAACCGCCCTGCAGCACCGCGACCAGCGCGGTGGCCGTGGCCGCAGGGTCGAGCCCGGCGTCGAGCTCACCGTTCGCCCGATCCTCCGCCAGCAGCCCGGCCAGCCGGTCGGTGAGCCAGGCGAAGGTCTCCTCGACCGGTCCGCGCAGTTCCGGGTCCGCCATCACGTCGGGGTCCTGGGTGAGGCGGCCGACCGGGCAGCCCTTCAGAGCGTCCCGTTCCCGCCGCAGGTAGGCGGTGATCCGCTCGACCCCGGTGCCAGGACCGGCGAACTCGGCTTCCGCCCTGCTCCTCAGCTCCTCGGCGCTGCGGCCGATCGCGGCCAGCGCCAGGTCGGGCTTGCCGTGGAAGTGGTGGTACATGCTGCCCTGACCGGCTCCGGATCGCTCCTGGATCGCCTTCGGGCTCGTGCCCACGTAGCCGCGCTCCCAGAGCAGCTCACGGGTGCTCTCGATCAGTCGTTCCCGCGTGTCCATGACCATGACCATACATACTAGTAGGTACAACTTCACGTTCGTGGTTGCCGGGCCGCCGTCGACGAGTACCAGGAGGGCCTGGCCCTGCTCTGCCAGGGGGCTACGCGAGAGCCGCTGAGAGCGGGGAACGGGGTGCGCGGCCCAGCAGCCGGCGCAGGTCGCCACCGGTGCGTGACATGAATCCGGCGGCAATGGCGGAGTAGGTGCCGATCAGCATCGGCACCTGGAACGGCTCGGCGCCGGAGGCCGCGAACAGTGCGCGTGCCTGAGCGAGTGTCTGCGGCTCGTAGGTGACGTGCTGGCCGTGTGCTTCCGCGAGGTCGGCGCCGCCGATGGCCTCCTCGCCGACGAGCTCATAGATACGCCCCGCATGAGTGGGCGCCTCCACCGCCACGCGTACCGCGGCGTCGGCCAGGTCCGCGCGGGCGACGGCGGCCAGCCGGCCCTCGCCGAGCGGGGCGGTGATCCGGCCGTCCGCCGACGGTGCCGCGAGCCCGGCCAGCAACTCCGCGTAGAGGCCGTTGCGGAGGATGGTCCAGTCCATGCCGCTCTCCTGGATCCGGCGCTCGGTCCAGCGGTGCGGCAGGGCGTACGGGAGGTGGTCGCCGTCGGCGGTAAGACTCGTGTAGACGACGTGGCCCACACCTGCCTTCTCCGCAGCGTCGAGAGCGGCGCCGTGCCGGGCTATGACGGTGTCGTCCTCGCCGTAGCCCGCGGAGATCATCAGCAGCACGTCCACACCCTTGAAGCCCTCCGAGAGGGTCTCGGGATCGTCGAAGTCGATCCGGCGGACGGGCAACCGCGCCTGGGTCTGCCGAGGATCGCGAGTGCCGAGGACGGTGTCGTCGCGGCCGGCCAGGCGATCGGCGACAAGCGTGCCCAGAGCGCCCGCGGCACCGGTAACCAGGATCATCAGGGTCCCCATTCGGATAGGTTCTCTTCGGTAACTGGGACCATCCTGCGGATTCGCACGCGGCTGCGTAAGGAGGCACTTCCATGTCGGTGGGGCACACAGAGGTAACCACGGAAGCCGTCGTCACCTGTGGGGACGAACACGAGGACTGCGGGATCCGCGAGGTGCTCGACCGGATCGGCGACAAATGGTCGGTCCTGGTCGTCGTCGAGCTGGCACAGGGCGTACGCCGTTTCCGGCAGCTGCAGCGCGCGATTCCCGGTATCTCGCAGCGGATGCTGACGCTCACGGTGCGCCGGTTGGAACGGGACGGGCTGGTCACCCGGACCGTGTACCCAACGGTGCCTCCGCAGGTCGAGTACGAGCTCACAACGATCGGCCACAGCCTCACCCATCTGGTGAAAGCCCTCGCCGACTGGTCAGCGCAACACCGTGACTCCATCGCGCGAGCACGCCAGGAATGGGATGCCGAGCATCCCGGCTCCGGAATCCGCTGAGCGACGGGCACAGCCCGTCCGGCTTGGGGTACGGGCCCGCGCGGACGCGGACCCGTACCGCCACTCAAGGAATGATCAGCGCGAGAACGCCTGGAACTCGGCAGCTCTGACCTGCTCCCGCTGCGGGCTGGCCGTGGCGCAGTCCGTCGCGGAGTTGGGATCGTTGTCCTGCTCCCCCGCGTACAGCGGGTTGCCGGTGCACTGGCTGGTGAGCACGCGGAACATCAGATGGGTGGCGCTCGTGGCCTGTACGCCGAACGACTTGAAGATCATGTCCGCGCCCCTGGGCCGCGGCGGCCCTGACTTGAACGCGTCCGCCGGGCTGGTGTAGATCTTCGTGTAGTTCGCCGGGTCGGCGCAGCCTTGGCTGCACGCCAGCACCTCGAAGGAGCGCAGAGCCGAGAAGCGGTTCTGCCCACCGGGGTCGGCCGGGTCGTTGACGTTGGGCCGGAGCATCGCGCTCACCTGTACGCGGCGGATCTTGACCGGCTCGTCGCCGGCCAGGTCCACCACGACCGACTTGCCGGCGGGCGCCCCGGTGAGCGAGGCCCAGTTCGTGGCCTCGGTCTCGTCGACCAGCTTGGCGTGGTTGACGCCGTCTCCGGTGGCCGCCGCGCCGCTCGCCGCCGAGGCGTGGTTGCGGGGCAGGGCCAGCGGCAGCGGCAGCGTCACGCCCGGGAGCACCGCGAACTTCAGCCGCGCATGGCCGTACCCGCTGCCCGCGACCACGAAGTCGTACACGCCCGGTGTCATTTCCACGGTGTCGCCGAGCGGCGTGGCCGGGTCGGTGTCGGCCACCGGGACCGCGCGTGCCTCGTAGTCGCCCACGTACAGCCGCAGTGCCGCGTCCTTGGCCTCGCCCAGGGGCTTGAGCTGGAGCGAGCCGTTCTTGCCCGCCGGGTTGACGAAGCTGGGCGTCGCCTCACCGTCGTTCGGACCCGTGCTGGCCGCTTCCTTGCCCAGGCCGTGCTCGGCGAACGCGCGCCACATGATGTCCTGGTTCTTGCCGCCGAAGCGCATGGCGTCGGCGGCGAGCAGCGCGTCGCGGTGGTCGACATAGTCGACCGCGCCTGAGGCCATCAGCAGCAGTGCGTCGAACGACAGCTGCGCCCAGCGCCGGTTGCCCGGGCACCGCTCCACCGGCGTCTGCCCGTCGGCGCAGGACCTCTGCAGCTTGGCCGTGCCGTCGCCGTACCGCTTGAGGAAGGCCGCGCGCACGTCGAACTGCGTGGCCGACCAGATCTCGCCGTCGGCGTGCACCTGCTGGCCGACGAGATCGTAGTTGAGGTCGCTGTAGTTGAGCGGGGACTTCGACATGTCGTAGTTCCGGATGCCGCGCTCCTTGTCTCCGGTCACGTAGCCGCCGGTGACGTACGGGGTGCGCCCCGCGGGGCGGAAGCCGTACTCGAAGAGGTATTCCATCGCGAACAGGTCGGAGGTGCTCTCGTTCATGGCGCCGGCCTGCGCGCCGCTCCACCCCGCGTTCGGGCCGCCGATCATGCGGCCGGAGATGGCGTGGGTGTATTCGTGGCCGATGACCGACATGTCGTAGTCGCCGTCCACGCAGGGCGAGTAGAAGGCCCCGGCGATCGGCTGCCACAGGTACATGTTCGTGATCGGCGCGACCCCGTCGGGCCCGGTGATCTGGTTGGCGTTGTCACGCACGGACAGCACGCGCGCGCCCGCCTGCGCGTTGCCCTGCTCGGGGTCGTTGCCGAGCCCGCCGCGCGCGCCGTTGTCGCCCTGCATGTTCCAGGCGGTCTCGGTGAAGCCGAGCCGGTAGGACCAGTCGTGCATGCGGTTGTGCATGGCGTTCAGGTTGGCGATGGCGGCCTCGAGGTCGTTCTCGCCCGGCTGGTCGAGCACGGCCGGGTCGCACTTGGCCGTGTACCAGGTGTTGCGCCACGGGTAGGTGTAGTTCCTGGTCGGCGTGAGCACGTTGGAACGGGTGCCGACGGTGAACGGGTCGCCGCTCGCCCGGTTCTCGAAGGTCCTGGCCGCGTTGCCGAGGCTGGTGTTCGTCGGCTCGCCGGTGGTGTGGTCGACGTCCCAGGCCTTGCCCGTCGCCGGGTCGCCGCCGCTCACGTAGTCGCAGCCGGGGCCCTGCTGGTGACACCAGGTCTGGCGGGTGTCGGCGGAGGAGTAGTCGTCGCGCGGGTTGGCCGGGAACGCCTCCCAGTGCGGGTTGTCCGGCTCGAAGTGGTCGACCAGGTTCTCCCGGACGAGAATGGCGCCGCTGACCGCGTCCACGTGCGTCGTGTACGCCGCCGCCTCACCGTCCCCGCCGCCGATCAGGACGACCTGGTACGCGCGGTGCACCCCGTCGGGCGCGGGCACCGCCACCGGGGTCGCCTGCTTGGTGGCCGCCGTGGCCAGGTCGATGCCACCGTCCCTGGCCGCGATCTCCATCGCCTGCTGCGCGCTGATCGCGGCGGCCGGGGGCGCCTGCGTGGCGCGTGACAACGTGGAGGTGACGTGCCTGACCGTGCCGTCGACGACGCCGATCGCGACGAGCCCGTCCACGCCGGCCGGCAGGTCCCCGAACCGCTGCCGCAGCAGCACGGCGTGTCCCGCGCCGATGGGGTTGACCGCGACCCGCTCCAGCGCGTCGACGGCCGCGGCCGGCAGGCCGAAGACGCTCTCGTTGTTCTTGAGGTAGGCGCGGGCGGCCTGCTCGGGGTCCGAGCCGAGGCCCTCGGCCAGGGGTTCGGAGCTGACGACGGCCGCCGGGGTTCCGAGAGCGTTCCAGCGGATCTCGGCGCCGGGGCCCGCCCTGCGCGCGTTGGCTCCGGCGGGCGGCGGGACCCGGCCCTGTCTGTTGTCGAGGTCCGGCTTGCCGTGTTCCTCGGCCTGGAAGTCGTGGACGATGTTCGATTGCCCGTTGCCGGGTTCACCTCGGGCGGCCCCAGTGGGGGCCAGAGCGGACGCGGCTAACGCGACGACGACGAGGGTGCTGCTGCGTAACCAGGACTTTGACGACAAGGTCGGTTCCCTCCTGCGGATCCGGAGTGCGCGGATCACGCGCACTCGCAAGAGGTAACACCGCATTGACCATGTGACAAGATCTGGATGTGGGACGGGAGCGGACCGTCGGCATCTTTCCCGTGAGGCCTGCTATTGCTTGACGTCCAGCCACACGAGGCGGTGGTCGGAGCTGGGGAACGGGAAGACGCCGGTGAGGCGCGACAGCGGGTCGCTGGACACCGGCCAGAAGACGCCGCCGCCGGCCACCTTCAGCCGCTTGGCCGGCAGCACGTAGTCGGCGCGGAGGTTGCCCGGCGCGGTGTCCGCGAAGTCGGCGGTGTCGTATTTCGGGTCGCCGGTGTGGGTGGCGTTCGCGCCGCCCTGCAGCGCGGCGGCCTCAGTCGCGCCCGCGCTCGACGGCGCGAACCCGGAGTCGATCTTGGGATGCTCCAGGAGCTGGTGGATGGCGCCCTGGTAGCTGTCGCCGTCGCTGGGGTCGGCGTTCTGGTCGCCGGCGATCACGAAGGGCTCGCCGGGCGGGAGGCCGCCGCGCCGGCCGCGGTCGTCGTAGATGTAGCCGCCGCGGCCCGGGTGCGTGTAGTCGGCCCAGAGCCTGATCTCGTCGTGGTTGCGGCGGCCGTTGCGGTCCTCCGCGCCGTCGAACGTGGGCGGCGTCGGGTGGCTGACCAGGAAGTGCACGGTACGGTGGCCGACGCGGACCGGCAGGTCCCAGTGGCTCTTGGAGGACAGGCGGAACACCTGCCGCTCCTCCGGCGAGTACCAGTCGGCCGGCTCCGGCGTGGCGGGATCGTCGGGCAGCGCGGCTCCGGGCATGTCCTTCCACAGGAACTTCTGGAACGTGCGCACGCCGCGGACGTCGATCGGGTGCTTGGAGTAGACCACCATGCCGTACTGGCCGGGGAAGGCCCCGAAGCCGAACGCGTCGTCACCGTAGCCGGGCGCGCCGGGCGTGGTCACGACGGCGCCGTTGTTGTTCAGGTCGAAGCCGGAGGCGATGCCGGTGTTGCTCGGGGCGGTGAACCGGTACGGGTAGGAGATCGGCCGCGCGCCGCCCTGCCCGATCGACAGGTAGTTGTCCTGGAAGAGGCGGGCGGCCGCGCCGGCGGCGTCGTAGTCGAACTCGTTGATGAGCAGGACGTCGGGGCGTGCCCGCTGGATGATCTCGGCGATGACCTTCGCCTGCGTGTTGTCCGGTGTGGACAGGTCCGCGACGAGCTGGCCTTCGGTGTTGCGGTTGAGCGAGGCGTTGAAGGTGGCGAACCGGGTGGCGCGGCTCGCGGCCTCCGCCGTGCCCGGCACTAAGGGCAGGAGCGCTGCCGCGGCGGCAACGGACAGGACTCGACGGAAGATCATGATCTTTCACCTCGCTGGGCTGGCACGGTGGTCCGGATCATGGCATCTCCCAGGAGGGTTGTGCCAGTAGGCGAAGATAAGCTTTGGTTTTCAGCAGGGAGTTAGACATGCCCACGTTCCCTCAGGGAAAGCCGCGGCCGCGCCTCACCGGGTCGCAGGGGGGTGAGCCAAAATATCAGGCTATCTACCGTGATCTGCTCGCTCAGATCGACGGTGGCACGTTCCCGCCCGGCGAGCCGCTGCCCGCGCAGCGGGAGCTGAGCGACTACTACGGGGTCAGCTTGATGACGGTCCGGCAGGCGTTGCAACGGCTCAGCGCGGAGGGGCGCATCGAGCAGCGGCAGGGACTCGGCACCTTCGTGGCCGGGACCGTGATCCCCTACCAGATGAACAACCTGGGCAGTCTCGCCGAGGATCTCGCCGGGCAGGGGATCGAGCTGCGGACGGTGCTGCTCGGCACGCGCCGCGGGCCGGCCTCGGCGGCGGTGCGGGCGGAGCTGGGGCTCGGCCCGGACGCCGAGGTCACGGTCATCGAACGGCTACGCGTCGTGGACGGCTCCCCCGTGATCCACCAGGTGTCCTACACACCGCTCGACCTGGGCGGCGAGCCTACGGGCGGCGAGCTGGAACGGACGCCGCTCTACCGGCTGATCGAGGAGCGGTGCGGGGTGTCGCCGGCGTGGGCCACCGAGGCGATCAGGCCGGTCGTGTTGTCGGAGGAACAGGCCACTCTGCTGCGCCGGCCGACCGGCGACGCGGCGCTCATGAGCACACGGGTCACCTATGACGCGGACGACCGGGCGGTGCTGGCGGATCGGGCGGTCATGTGCGCCTCCCACATCGTGTTCACCACCAGGCGGCAGGTCCAGGAACCGGCCGTCTCGCTACGCCTCGACGCCTGAACCCTCATTCACATTCATACGCCGGCCGTCTCACTTCGCCTCGACGCCCACGGCATTTCGCACGCCGGCCGTCTCACTTCACCTCGACGCCCACGGCATTTCGCACGCCGGCCGCGAGCTCCCGCGCCACCGCCTCGACCGCGGCCAGGCCCGACGCCGTATCGGGCGCGTCCATGAGCGCCCGGACGAACGCCGATCCGACGATCACCCCGTCGGCGAACCCCGCGACCTCGGCGGCCTGCGCGCCGGTGCCCACTCCGAGCCCGACGCACACGGGCAGCTCGGTGACCTCCTTGACCCGCGCGACCAGGTCCCGCGCCGCACCGCTCACCAGGTCCCGCTCGCCCGTCACTCCCATGAGGGAGGCCGCGTACAGGAAGCCGCGCGACGACCGTGCGGCCAGCGCGATCCGCTCCGGTGTGGAGGTCGGCGCCACCAGGTGGACGCGGTCGAGCCCGTGGTCGTCGGCCGCCGCGTGCCAGCCGGCGGCCTCGTCCGGGATGAGGTCCGGCGTGATCGCCCCCGCGCCGCCCACGGCCGCCAGGTCCGCCGCGAACCGCGCGACCCCGTACCGGTCGACGAGCGTCCAGTACGTCATGACGAGCGCCGGAACCCCTGCCAGCTCCCGGACGGCGGTGAACCCGTCCGCCGGCGTCACCCCGCCCGCGAGCGCCGCCTCGGTCGCCCGCTGGATGAGCGGGCCGTCCATGAGGGGGTCCGAGTACGGCAGCCCCACCTCCACGACGTCGACGCCACCGGCGACCATGGCCTTCATCGCCGCCACCGAGGTGGCGGCATCGGGAAAGCCGACGGGCAGGTAGCCGATGAGCGCGGCCCGGCCTTCCCGCCCGGCCCGCTCGATGACCGTTCGCGCGCTCATGCGCCGTTCCCCTCTCCGTCCAGCACCCCGAAGTAGCGGGCGGCCGTGTCCATGTCCTTGTCGCCACGGCCGGAGAGGTTGACGAGCACGATCCCGTCCGGCCCCAGCCGCCTGCCCTCCCTGATCGCGCCCGCCAGCGCGTGGGCGCTCTCGATGGCCGGGATGATCCCCTCGGTACGGCACAGCAGCCCGAACGCCTCCATGGCCTCGGCGTCGGTGACCGGCTCGTAGCGGACCCTGCCGATGTCGTGCAGCCAGGCGTGTTGCGGCCCGACGCCCGGGTAGTCGAGCCCCGCGGAGATCGAGTGGCTCTCCAGGGTCTGGCCGTACGCGTCCTGCAGGACGAACGTACGGTTACCGTGCAGAATGCCGATCGAGCCGCCGGAGATGGACGCGGCGTGCTTGCCCGTCTCGATTCCGGCACCCCCTGCCTCCAGCCCCACCAGCTCGACCCCGGAGTCGTCGAGGAAGGCGTGGAAGACGCCGATCGCGTTGGATCCGCCGCCGACGCAGGCGCAGACGACGTCGGGCAGGCGTCCGGCCAGCTCGAGCACCTGCCGGCGTGCCTCCACGCCGATCACCTGCTGGAACTCGCGCACCATCGTCGGGAACGGATGCGGTCCGGCCGCGGATCCGATCAGGTAGTGGGTGTGCTCGACGTTGGTCACCCAGTCGCGCATGGCCTCGTTCATGGCGTCCTTGAGCGTGCGCGAGCCAGACGTCACGGGGACGACCTGGGCGCCGAGCAGGCGCATGCGGGCGACGTTCAGAGCCTGCCGCCTCATGTCCACCTCCCCCATGTAGACCACGGCGTCCAGGCCGAGCAGCGCCGCGGCCGTGGCGGTGGCCACGCCGTGCTGGCCGGCGCCCGTCTCGGCGATGACCCTCGGCTTGCCCATGCGCACGGTGAGGAGCGCCTGGCCCAGCGCATTGTTGATCTTGTGGGAGCCGGTGTGGTTGAGGTCCTCACGCTTGAGCAGGATCCGGGCGTTCCCGGCGTGCCGGGCGAGCCTGGGGGCTTCGGTGATCGGGCTCGGCCGGCCCGTGTACGTGCGGTGCAGGGCCTCGATCGCGGCGACGAACTCCGCGTCCGAAAGCGCCTGCTGATAGGCGACCTCCAGCTCGTCCAGGGCGGCCACCAGGGCTTCGGGGGTGAACCGCCCGCCGAACCCGCCGAAGTACGGCCCTGCGCGCCGGGAAAGCTCGCGATCTGTTGTCATGGAGATCCGCCCCTTAAGTTCTAGTCTTCTAGAACGGTTTTAGCTGCCTTCTCTCCGACGCGTCAACTGCCGGCCATGCGAACATGGCGGCCAGCACGGCATGCACGATCCACAGGAAGACGTTCACGTACGGATTCCTTGGCAGAGGGGATGGGGTAGGGAGGGAGCGGATGCCCCCTCCCGGAAGCGGGGCGGGCCGGCCGGTCAGGCGTTGAAGACGGCCTCGGAGCGGTCGCGGTTTTCGTGCAGGTCCCAGTACAGCGGGGCGATCTGCTCGGGCGTGGCCGTCCGGGATCCTGCCGGGCCACCCCCGCCGATCCAGACGTTGATCGCCACGTGGGCGGCGTACACGCCGCTGCCGGCCAGCTCCTTGTTCAGGTTGATCGCCCAGTTGCGCAGAGCTGCTGCGGCCGCGTTGACGTTGCCGAGCATCGGCACCGGGTCCACGGATCCGCCGCCGGTGGTGAACAGCAGGGTCCCGGCGCCGGCCTCCCGCATGGCGGGCAGTACCGCCTGGGCCGCCGTGACGGCGCCGTAGAAGTTGTACTCGATCTGCGGCTGCAGATTGTCCACCGTGACCTCCGAGGGAGCGGCCAGAGTGAAGCCGGGCACCGGGGAGTGCGGGGCCGGCGAGTATTCCAATACGTCGATGCCGCCGAAGCGGGCCTTGGCCGCGTCCAGGGCATCCGTCAGTGAGGCGCGGTCGAGGACGTCGGCGGGGAACGCGGCGGCCGTGATGCCTTCCTGGCCGAGCTGGGCGACCAGCGTTCCCAGCTTCTCCTTGGTGCGGGCGATCAGGGCGACGTCGAAGCCGCGGCTGCCGAAGGCGCGGGCGATGGCCAGGCCCATGCCGGGGCCGGCGCCGATGATGGCGATGGTGGGCACGATCGAATCTCTTCCGTGGAAGGGCAGGGACGGGGGTTTCAGGAGCAAGTGACGGCGAGCTTGCCGAGCGTTCCGGCGCCGAAGGCGGCGAACGCCTCCGGGGCCCGCTCCAGCGGATAGGTGGCGGTGACCGGGACACGCAGCGTGCCGGAGGCGACCTGCTCGGCCAGGACGGCCAGGGTCTGCGGGTTCGGGTCGGCCATGATCGTGTGGACGGTGACGTCGGGTCCCTGAACGGCATCCGGGGTAAGGCCGAGGGTGGATGCGAGGCGGCCACCGGGCCGCAGCAGGTTCGCGAGCTGGAGGCCGTCGCCCGCCAGGTGCAGCACGGCATCCACACCTGCCGGGGCGAGCGCGCGTACCTGAGCCGGCAGATCGCCGCTGAAGTCCACGAGGTGGACCTTGGCTTCGGTGAGGCCGGTGACGAAGTCGGCCTCGGCGCCGGGACGGGCGGTGGCAACCACTCGGGCGCCGCGGGCGGCGGCGAGCTGCACGGCCAGCGCGCCTACCCCGCCGGTGGCGCCGGAGATCAACACCGTCTCTCCCTCGGCCGGCGCCACGGCGGTGATGCTGTCCAGCGCCGCTGTACCGGCCACGCCCAGCGCGCCCGCCTCCTGAACGGTCAGGCCCTCGGGGATGGGGGCGATGCCGTAGCCGGCGGGCACGGTGACGTACTGGGCCAGCGAGCCGGTGCCCAGGAAGGGCTTCATCACCACGCCGAACACCGCCTGTCCGACCGTGAAGCCTTCGGCACCCTTGCCGAGTGCCTCGACGGTGCCGGCGAAGTCCTTCCCCAGCACCAGCGGGTAGCGGTGTTCCATCATCTGCTGCAGATAGCCCGCCGCAGTGGAGGCGTCGAAGCCGTTGATCGAGGAGACGGCCACCCTCACCAGCACCTCCCCGGCCTCGGGGCGAGGAGCGGGGACCTCGGTCACGGCCGGGGTCTCGGGGACGGAGTTCAGCGTTACAGCACGCATGAGCTGCACCTTTCAGAAAGTGGAACGGCCTACCCGGTTCCATGATGACAGCCTAACAACGAAAGTGGGTAGCCTGTTCCAGTTGGGTAGAGTGAGATCGTGACACCCACCGCAGAGCCCGACTCGCCCACCGACCGCCAACCCGAACCGGGACTGCGCGCCGACGCCGAACGCAACCGCGAGCGCATCCTGGCCGCCGCCCGCCGCCTGTACGCCAGCCATGGGCTCGAGGTCTCCATGGCCTGCATCGCCCGCGAGGCGGGCGTCGGCAAAGCTACTCTGTCGCGCCGCTTCGCCACCCGCGAAGAACTCATCAACGCCGTCTTCGCCGACCGCATGGACGCCTACGCCGCCGCCACCGCCACCGCCCTCGCCGATCCCGACCCCTGGCACGGCTTCATCGGCTTCATCCAGGCCGTGTGCGCCATGCAGGCCGCCGACCGCGGCTTCGCCGATGTGCTGGCCACGACCTTTCCCGCCGCCAAGGCGCTGGAAAAGCGCCGCGCCGAGGCCTACCACGGCTTCCTCGAACTCATCGGCCGCGCCAAGGCCACCGGCCGCCTGCGCGAGGACTTCACCCACCAGGACATGGTCATCTTGCTGATGGCCAACGCCGGCGTCGTCGCCGCCACCGGCGACGCCGCCCCCGGTAGCTGGCGCCGCCTGGTCGGCCAGATGCTGCGCGCCTACGCGGCCCCCGGCGCCGACCTCCCGCCTCTGGAGCAGGCTCCTGCACCCACCGCGCTGTATCGGGCCATGGTCCGCCTCACCCGCCCCGCCCCCAGAGGGGACACCCAGCGAACAGACAGCCGTTGACGATGCCGCGGGGCAGCAGGTGAGCGATACCGCCGTCCCAGTACACCCATTCGACGGCGCCACCCTTGGAAGGGACTGCGCCAGCTCCTCCAGCGTCTCACCCGGGTTCGTTGGATTCTGCTCGATAGTCACTGGGACCCCGCCCGGGTCGTCGCCGGGCGGCCGGGGCAGCGCCGGGCGGCTTGCGCTTTTACCCGGCTCGCAGGGCGTCTGCGGTGACAGTGCCGTCCATCTGGGCGACTGGCCCTTGGTAGAGGATCTGGCCGCCGTGCTTGCCGGGGCCGGGGCCAAGGTCGATGATCCAGTCTGCGTGCCGGATGACGTCGACGTTGTGTTCGATGACGACGACGGTGTGGCCTTGGCCGACGAGCTGGTCGAGGATCTGGAGCAGGGTGGCGATGTCGCGCAGGTGCAGACCTGTGGTGGGTTCGTCGAGCACGTAGAGGGTCGGCTCCGCGGTGTCGCGCAGCTCCTTGGCGATCTTGACTCGCTGGCATTCGCCACCGGACAGCGTCGTCAATGGCTGGCCGAGGCGGAGATAGCCGAGTCCGACCTGGTCGAGGTGTCGCAGCGCCGTACGGATCGCACGGTCGGGCAGTTGCTCGATGGCGTTGCTGATGGTCAGGTCGTCGACGTCGGCGATGGACAGGCCGTTGACTCGGTGGCGGAGCACGTCGCCGGTGAACCGCCGGCCCTGGCAGGTCTCGCAAACGGTCTCCTGGCCGTCCATGAAGGCCAGGTCTGTGTAGATGACGCCCAGACCCTTGCAGTCGGGGCAGGCGCCCTCGGAATTGGCACTGAAGAAGCCGGCCGGCAAGCCGCTGTGCTTGGCGAAGAGCTTGCGGATCGGGGTCGCGATGCCGGTGTAGGTGATAGGGGTGGAGCGACGGTTGACGCTGACCGGCCTCTGGTCGATCACGACCGCGCCCTGCTGGGCGACCAGCTCGGCCGCGAGGCTGGACTTGCCCGACCCCGCGACACCGGTGAGGACCGTGAGGACCTCGGCAGGGATGTCGACGGTCAGGTTCTTGAGGTTGTTTCGGGTGGCGCCGGCCACCGTGATCACACCGGTGGCCGCTCGCGGGTCAGTGGTGATCGGGGTCTGCCTGGCGAGGGCCGTGGAGGTCGCCGTTCGCGCCGTCCGGAGCTCGTCGAAGGTGCCTTGGAAGACCAGTTCTCCGCCTTCTGCGCCGGCGTCGGGCCCGATCTCGACTATTTGGTCGGCCACGGCCATGACCGCGGGGTCGTGCTCGACGACCAGCACGGTGTTGCCCTGGTCGCGGAGCTGCTGCAGCAGGGTGACCATCGACTTGATGTCGTGCGGGTGGAGACCCACGGTGGGTTCGTCGAAGACGTAGAGCATCTCGATGAGGCTGCTGCCGAGGTGCTTGACGGTCTTGATGCGCTGCGACTCCCCGCCGGACAGGCTGGTGGTGGCGCGGCCGAGGTGGAGGTAACCGAGCCCCATCGTGACCATGGCTCCGAGCCGGTCCCTGAGCGCGGCCGTGACGGGCGCGACAGCCGGGTCGGCCACCCGCTCGACGAGGCCGGCGAGCTCGGTGATCTCCATGCGGGCCATTTCGCCGATGGTGCAGCCGAGGACGGTGGCGGTGCGGCCGGCCTCGTTGAGCCGGTCGCCGCGGCAGTCATGGCAGATCTCTGAGCGGGTGAACCGGGCGATCGTCTCCTGCTTGCGATCGGAGAGGTTGTCGGAGGTGTGCAGGTAGATCCGTTCGAAGCGCTCCACGACGCCTTCGTAATCCGCAGGAGGCTTGGTGCCCAGGCGTGCGGCGTGTTCACCGCCGTAGAGCAAGGCGTCGCGTTCCCCCTCGGTCCAGTCCCGGAGCGGAGTGCCCGCATCGAAGCTGCCGATGTCGGCGTATTGGGAGTACCAGTAGCCGCCGTTGCCGAACCCGGGAAGCAGGATCGCCCCCTGGGCGAGCGACTTGTCCAGGTCGAGGAACCGGTCGACGGCGCTCGCCACGACCTCGCCCAGCCCAGCGCAGGTGGGGCACATGCCGGCCGGGTCGTTGAACGAGAAGCGGTTCGACTCGCCCACATGCGGTGAGCTGACGCGGGAGAACAGCAGCCGCAGATAGGTCCAGGTGTCGGTGATGGTGCCGATGGTGGATCGGGCGTTCCCGCCGATCCTGCGCTGATCGATCACCACCACCGGCGACAGTCCCTTGATCTCGTCTGCCTCGGGGCGAGTCCACTTCGGCAGTCGATTACGGGCAAATGGTGGGAACGTCTCGTTCAGTTGGTGCCCGGCCTCTGCCGCGATCGTGTCGAATACGAGCGATGACTTCCCCGAACCTGACACGCCCGCGAACACGACCAACCGGCCGCGGGGGATGTCCACGTCGACGGACTTCAGGTTGTTGGTCCGGGCACCCCGGATGCGGATCGTTCGCCTGTGCATGTCGGTGAGGCTATGAACAGATGTGGACAGAGAGTGGCCGCAATTTTGGTGAGACTGGATGCATGGCGGACGTCACCCAACGCATCCTCGCCCTGCTCACCACTCTTCAGTCCGGACGGGCGTTCAGCGGCGACGAGCTCGCCGCACGGCTCGACGTCAGTCCCCGGACCCTGCGCCGCGACATCGACCGCCTCCGCGGCTACGGCTACCCGGTCCAGACTCAGCCCGGCCCCGGTGGCCACTACCGGCTTACCGCAGGCAACGCCATGCCACCGCTTGTGCTCGACGACGACGAGGCGATCGCGACTCTCCTCGGGCTGGCCACCCTCGCCGCCACTGGCAGCGCCACCGAGGGAAGCGTGGACGAGGCCGCGACCCGCGCCTACGGCAAGGTCGACCAATACCTGCCGAAGCGCCTCCGGCATCGCGCCACCCAGCTCCGCGCGAGCCTGGAAACCAGCACTTCGCTCGGCCCGAGCACCAGCGCCGAGGACCTGTCGACCCTGGCCGACGCCATCCAGCGCCGCCTGATCGTCACCTTCGACTACAGCGGCAAGGATGGCCCGGTCTCCTCCCGCCGCGTCGAACCCCACCGCCAGATTCACCACCACCAGCGGTGGTACCTCCTCGCCTGGGACACCCGCAAAGACGACTGGCGCCTCTTCCGTATAGACCGCGTCACCGGTCTCCAGACGTCAACCAGCACCTACACGCCGAGGCCGTTGCCCGCGGACACCGCCGTGGACTATCTCCGGCAAGGGCTCAACAAGCACCGCGACCGCGTCGTTCTCACCGTGGAGGCGCCCCTCCCGGCTGTCGCCGACGCCCTCAAGTACCAAGAGGCCGAACTCGCGGCACTGGACGAGCGCCGGACCAAGGTCGTCCTGATGCTCGACACCTGGGAATGGCTGCTCCTGAGCCTCGCCTTCCTGGACGCCGGCTTCACCATCCATGAACCGCGCGCCTTCCGAACCGCCTGCCAGGCCTTCGGCGCACGCCTCCTCGATTGCGAGTGACAATCCGGACCGGGATCGGGGAGCTCCCCTCACACCACTTCCAGAGGGGAGCTCCCCGATCCCGGCCCTCGAACGCGTCACCGAGGCCGACGCGCCCGGTCGCCACACCTAGGGGTGGGCGATGAAGCGGCCGAAGCGGCCCTGATGGTAGAGGAGGGGGCGGCCGGGGCCGTGCACCCTTGCCTCGGCGACCAGGCCGACGACGAGGACGTGGTCGCCGACGTCGACCATCTCGTGCGGCAGGCAGATCAGGTGCGCGGAGACGTCCTGCAGCAGGGGCGCTCCGAGCGGACCCGGTCGCCAGCGGGTGGGCTCGGCGAACCGGTCGACGTCCTTGCGCGCGAACCGCGCCGCCAGCTCGGCCTGGTCGCCGGCCAGGACGTTGACCGCGAAATGATCGGCCGAGCGCAGCCTGGGCCAGGTGGTGGAGGACTGGTCGACGTAGAAGGAGACCAGCGGCGGATCGAGGCTGACGGAGGAGAAGGACGTGGCGGTGAGCCCGGCGGGCACGCCGTCGGCCTGCGCGGTGATGACCACGACGCCGGCGGCGTGCGCGGCCAGCGCCCGCCGGAACCCGCCCGCGTCGACTTCCCTGCCCAGCGGCGGGAACCGGACGTCGGCCCCGCGCCGGCGCTCCCCCGCGGGCCGTGTTCCGCCCGGAGGCTCGCCCGCGGGCCCGGTACCGCGCCGGGACCTCCTCTCGGAGAACGTTTCCGTCATCGGAGCGCTCCTTCCTCGATCGTCACGGCGGCCTGTGGCGCGACCCGATCCGCCCATGTCGCCACGACCTCCGCCAGTCGCGGGAGCTGGGATTCGAGCACCGCCAGGCCGGGTGTGGGCACGAGCGCGCCCAGCTCCACCAGCAGCGGCCGCAGGTGCACCTCGACTGCCAGCGAGTGCCGGGCGTCCCCCATGACCAGCACCGGCAGCGCCGCCTTCCCCGCCAGCGCGTCCGGCGGCAACCGATCGAGGAACGCCTTGAGCAGCCCCGTGTAGGTGCCCTTGTAGGTCGGGCTGACCACCACCAGCACGCTCGCCTCCGCGACGAGCTCCAGCGCCGCCTCCACGGCAGCGGAGGGGCCGGGCGCGAGCAGGTGCGGTCCGAGCCCTGACAGATCGACGACGTCGTACGGCCCGGGCACGCCGATCCGCTCCCCGATCGCGCGGGCGGCCTCGACGGCCACGGTACGGGTCCGGGAGCCCGCCCGGGGGTTGCCGACCAGCGTGACGACGCTCATCCGGCCACCGCCAGCCGGGCGTACCGCGAACCCGGCCGGGCCAGGCCGTAGTTCTCGCGGAGCGTGCGGCCCTCGTACTCGTGCCGGAACAGCCCCCTCGCCCGCAGCTCCGGCACCACGTGGTCGACGAAGTCGGCCAGGCCGCTGGGAAGGATCGGCGGCATAATGTTGAAACCGTCGGCAGCGCCGGCGAAGAACCACTCCTGGAGCTGGTCGGCGATCTGCTCGGGCGTGCCGGCGACGACGCGGTGGCCGCGCCCGCCGGCCAGCCGGGCGAGGAGCTGCCTGACTGTGAGGCGCTCGCGCCTGGCCAGGTCCACGACGAGCTTGCGGCGGCTCTGGGCGCCCTCGGTCTCGACGGATATGTCGGGCAACGGCGTGTCGAGCGCGTCCTCGGTCAGCTCGATGCCGGTCAAGTGGGAGAGCTGGGACAGCCCGTACGCCGGGATGATGAGGTCCTCCAGCTCCTTCTCCAGCCGCAGCGCCTCGCGCTCGGTCGAGCCGATGATCGGCGAGATCCCCGGCAGGACGATCAGCTCGTCCGGCCGGCGGCCGTAGGCCGCCAGCCGGCCCTTGAGGTCGGCGTAGAACTCCCGCGCCTCGGCGAGCGTCTGCTGCGCGGTGAAGACCGCCTCGGCGTGGCGGGCGGCGAACTCCTTGCCGTCCTCCGACGACCCGGCCTGAACCAGGAGCGGGTGGCCCTGGGGCGGACGGGAGGTGTTCAGCGGGCCGCGGACCGCGAAGTGCTCGCCCGCGTGCTCGATGGGATGGATCTTGCTGGTGTCGGCGTAGCGCCCGCCGGCGCGGTCGCCCACGATCGCGTCGTCCTCCCAGCTGTCCCACAGCTTGCGCACGACGTCCAGGAACTCGCCGGCCCTGGCGTAGCGGGCGGCGTGCGCGGGGCGCTCCGCGCCGAAGTTGCGGGCCTCGGCCTCGCCCGCGGAGGTGACGATGTTCCAGCCGGCCCGGCCGCCGCTGATGTGGTCGAGCGAGGCGAACTTGCGGGCCACGTGGAAGGGCTCGTTGTACGTCGTCGACACGGTGGCGATGAGGCCGATGTGGTCGGTGACGGCGGCCAGGGCGGACAGGAGGGTGAGCGGTTCGAGGCCGCCCAGGGCGTTGTGGGCGACGTTGCCCTGGAGTGCCACGCCGTCGGCGAGGAAGACCGAGTCGAGCGTGCCGCGCTCGGCGATCCTGGCCAGCTCCTGGTAATGGCGGACGTCGGTGAGACGGGCGAGCTCGGTGCGCGGGTGCCGCCAGGCCGCCTCGTGGTGGCCCACGCCCATGAGGAAGGCGTTGAGGTGGAGCTTTCTCGTCATGTGGTCCTCCAGGTGGAGAAGCGGCGCTCGACGGCGATCAGGAGCAGGTTGAACAGCAGGCCGAGCGCGGAGATCGTGATGATCCCGGCGTACATGTCGGGGATGCGGAAGCTGGACTGGGTGTCGAGGATGAGGTAACCGAGCCCGGCCTTGGCGCCGACCATCTCGGCGAACAGCAGCACGAGGATCGAGTACGCGCCCGCCAGCCGCACGCCGGTGAAGATCGTGGGCACGGCGGCGGGCAGGATCACCTTCTGGAACAGGCGGACCGGACCGAGGCCCATGGACCTGGCCGACTTGATCAGCAAGGGTTCGACGGTCTTCACGCCGCTGATGGTGTTGAGCAGGATCGGCCACGAGCACGCGTACAGCACGAACGCGATCTTCGTGGTCTCGCCGATGCCCAGGATCAGCGTGAACACCGGCAGCAGCGCCACCGCCGAGGTGTTGCGGAACACCTCGAGCAGCGGGGTGAGGAGGTCGGCGAGCGGCCGGTACCAGCCGATCAGCAGGCCGAGCGGGATGGCCAGCACGATGGCCAGGCCGAAGCCGGACAGCGAGCGGACCAGGGAAGCCTGCAGGTGCTCGGGGAGCCGGCCGCTGATGAGGAGGTCGTACCAGGCGGCGAGGTTCTCCGAGAGCGGGGGGACGAAGACGCGGTCCACGACGCCGAGTCTGGGCAGGAGCTCCCAGGCGGCCAGGAGGAGCAGGATGGCGGCGGAGTTCACGGCCGCCCGCCGGACCTTGAGGGTGATGGCCTGCCACCGCGTCCTGGCGCGGGGCCGCTCCGGTCCGGCGCCGCCGGCGCCCGCCGCACGCGCGGTGTCCGCCACTGCCGCTCCGGCGCGCTCCCCGTCGTCAGGGTCCGCGGTGGGGTCGGCCTCGTCGTCCGGGAGGTCGTACCAGTGGCGGTCACCGGGCGGCTTCGTGCGCTCGTCCAGGGCGTCAGCCATGGGAGGTCACCACCTTTCGCTCCTGCGCCTGCGCCGCCGCGACCTCGTCGCGCAGCAGTTGCCACACGTGGTGGCGGTATTCGCCGAAGGCCGGGTCCGCCCGCAGGTCGCCCTCGCGCGAGCCGAACGCCACCTCGACGACCTCCTTGATCCGTCCGGGCCTGGAGGTCATCACCGCGACGCGCTGTCCCAGGTAGACGGCCTCGTCGATGCCGTGTGTGATGAACACGACAGTCTTGCCGGTGTGCTGCCAGACGCGTACCAGCTCCTCCTGCAGCGACTCGCGGGTCTGCGCGTCGAGCGCGGCGAACGGCTCGTCCATCAGCAGGACGTCGGGGTCGAAGGCGAGGCTGCGGGCGATCGCGACGCGCTGCCGCATCCCGCCGGACAGCTCGTGCGGGTAGCGGTCCTCGAACCCGGACAGTCCCACGAGCGCGAGGTGGTCCCGGGCTCGCCGGGCCCGCTCCTTCCTGGGCACGGCCTTGGCCTCCAGCCCGAACTCGACGTTGGCCTGGGCGGTGCGCCACGGGAAGAGGGCGTACTGCTGGAAGACGATGCCCCGGTCGAGCCCGGGCCCGGTGACGGGCGCGCCGTCGATGAGGATCTCACCGGTCGTCGGCCGGACCAGCCCGGCGACGAGGTCGAGGAGGGTGGACTTGCCGCAGCCGCTCGGGCCCACGAGCGTGAGGAACTCGCCCTCGCGCACGTCGAGGTCGATGCCGGACAGCGCGGTGAACGGCTCGCCGGCGTCCCTGACCTGGAACGTCTTGGTCACGTCCCGGATGACGATCTTGCTCATGAGGCGCTCCCGCCGCCGTAAGGGTTGAACTCGTTGGTGTAGAGGTCGGCCGCCTTGACCTGGCCCGGCCGGATGTCGCGCTCGCGTTCGAGCCAGTCGATCCAGGTCTGGAACTCCTTCGCGGCGATGACGCCGCCCTTGCCGGCGATGCCGGTGCTCTTCCAGAACCGGACGGTGTCGGCGCTCTCGTTGCGGCCGCGCTTGGCGATGATCTTCTCGAAGGTGGCGATGACCTCCTCGCGCGAGTGGGTCTGAGCCCATTCCACGGCCTTGGCGAACGCGGTCACGAACGTCCTGGTCGTGGCAGGGTTGCGGGCGATGAAGTCCTCCCGCATGACGATCGACCCGGCGGTGAACGGGCCGAGCAGCCCGACGTCGGTGAACAGCGGACGCAGCCCGCCGCGTTCGAGCGCCTTGTCCTTGAGCACGCCGGTGAGGGTGCCGGCGTCGAGCTGTCCCTGACGGATGGCCTGCTCGGTGTTGACCGGTGGGATCACCACGAGCTGGACCTGCTTGATCTCCTCCGGCGTCAGCCCTTCGCGCCGGAGGTACTCCTTGATGACGGCCTCGTGGTGCGCGCCGAGCGTGTTGACGCCGATCTTCTTGCCGACGAGGTCGCGGGCGGCCCTGATGGGGCTGTTCTCGCTCACGTAGTAGCCGCTGAAGTTCTCCTGGTCGGCGCCGTAGTAGCCGATCACCGCCTTGATGGGGGCCTTGGCGGCCTTGAGCTTGACGATCGCGCCGTCGAAGGCGCCGCCGAAGTCGGTCTGGCCGGTGGCCGCCGACTGGATGTCCTGCGGTCCCGAGGTGGTGTTTCCCACCCACTTCAGCTTGACGTCGCCGAGGTAGCCGAGCTCCTCGGCCAGTTCGGGGAAGGTGACGGCGCCGGTGCTGCCCTGGTAGCGCAGCACCTTCGCCTCCGTTGCTCCGGAGGCCACGCCGCAGCCGGCCACCACGGCAGTCAGAAGCGCGGATAGGAGGGCATGTCTGAACTTGATCACGATGGGTTCCTCTGGGGAGGGAGAGAGGTCTGCCTTGCGTTACGTGATCAGCGACACTGCGCGCTGGCGACGTGGCCGAAGTCCACGTGCGGGCGCCGGGTCAGGTGAAGGCCCTGGCTCATGCGTACGACGCTACGGCCGGGGAACGATGAAGTCAATATTTCCTACATGAATATAGGGAAATAGATCGCGCTAGGCTCGTCACGTAGTGCAGCCGATCTCCGGAGCCCGATCGATGATCTTCATCACCGCGAAATTCCGCGTCCTGCCCGAGCACGCCGACCGCTGGCCGGAGATCGCCGGCGAGTTCACCGAGGCGACCCGCGCCGAGCCCGGCTGCCTGTGGTTCGACTGGTCGCGTAGCGTGGCCGACCCCAACGAGTACGTCCTGGTCGAGGCGTTCAGGGACGACGCGGCCGGGGCGGCGCACGTGCGCTCCGACCACTTCAAGCAGGCCCAGCGCACGCTGCCGGACTACCTGGCCGAGACGCCGCGCATCGTCAACGCGGCCGTCCCGCAGGACGACTGGTCGGAGCTCGGCGAGATGGCCGTCCCCCCGCGCTAGTCCACCCGGACGTTGCCGTAGGCGAACAGGCTGATCGGCCCCGGTCCCGCGGGTGCGGCCTGCTCGGCGGTGACGGCGAGGGCGATCGTGTTCGTCCCCTGCTCCTTCAGCAGGCCGGCCGGGAGGTAGAAGTCTTTCTGCGGGCCGATGTCGCCGCCGTACTGGCCGACGTTCCAGCCGTTGAGGAAGATCATTACGCGGTACGCGGGCGACTGCTCGCCACCGAAGCGGAGCCCCACCGGAACGTCCTGGCCGTCGGGCAGGTCCAGGCGGAACGCGGTCCGGTGCCAGGTGACGCCCGGCGCTAGCGGGCCGCCAGCGTTTTTCCATGATTTATCGGCATACGCGGGCAGGTGCCAGCCGGTGCGTTCCCCGTACAGACCGCCGTTGTTGAGCGGGCCCCGGACCGGGTCCGTGCCGGCCGCGCCCTGGATCTTCCAGGTGATCGGCGTGCCGCCGACGGAGGCGGCGACGAGCCCGCGCGGCTGCTTGAAGCGCAGGTCGTCGGCGATCCAGTCGTCGTTGTGCCCCATGTTCGCCACGAGGACGGCGATCACGTTGCCGGCGCCCGGTTTGAGGAGCCCGGACGGGATGGCGAAGTGGCCGGGGCCGGGGTCCGGGTTGGGCGGGGTCCACTGGTCGCCGGAGTCGGCCTGTACGCCGCCCGCGGCCGAGCCGAGGTAGCGGCCGTTGAGCCAGACCAGGTAGTTGCCGCGGCGGCCGGTGATGGCGTTGAGGTCGATCGTGGTCTCGGCGCCGGTGGCGGTGAAGTGGCCGCGATACCAGACGTTGCCGTAGTGGTAGCCGTAGTCGTCGGCGTACAGGACGGGCAGGGTCTTGGGCGGGTGCGGGCTGGTGGTCGTGGTGCGGTCGGCGGCGGTCCAGCGGGAGTCGTCGAAGCCCGGCTGCGCCTCGGGGGATTCGGCGCGGGCGCGCCAGGAGGTCAGCTCGGGCAGCCGGACCGCGCCGGGCGCGCGGGTAGCGCCCAGCAGCGAGCCGCTCTTGGTACGGGCGGCCGCGACGTCGTGCGTGCCGATCTGTACGCGCCGGACCTGGCCCGGCGCGAACACCTCCACCTCCCCCGCCACCGTGTCGGCCGCGAGGCGCACGGTGTCACCGCGCACCGAGGCGGAGCGTACGAGCTCGGTGCCGCGCACCAGGACAGGGCCGGAGTCCGTGTCCGCCCGCCAGAACGTCCCCGCCTCCTCATCCGTGCCGAGCAGGAGGAGCAGCGGCCGCCGCCCGCCACCCGTGACCAGCACCCGGGCCAGCCCGTCGTGCGTGTAGTCCAGCCGCAGGTCGCCATTGGCGTAGGCGCTGGTCACGCTGCCGTCGAGCACCGTGACCGAAGGCTGGGAGGCGTAGCGCAGGACGGTGGCGCCGGGCGAGCCGCTCGTGCCGTAGAGGAGGGCGACGTCGCGGCCGCCGATGGCGGCGTGCGTCATGATCTCGGAGGTGGACAGGACCAGGCGCTGGCCGCCGAGGTCGTACCCGGCGACGAGGACGTGCGCGTCACGCCCCTTGACCTGCACGGGGACCCGGTGGCCGGCCCAGTCGACCGTGGCGGAGTCCGTGGTCGTCGCGGCCCGGTCGGTGTGCCGTACCAGGACGAACTGGGTGCCGGTGTCCGGGTTGGCGCGCGCCACCGTGGTCAGGGCCGGGTTGTCCGGGGCGGGCGGCGTGGCGACCGGGTCTGTCTTGGCCAGCGGGGCCACCGCCTGCAGGAAGTAGCCCTGGCGTTTGAACTCGGCGTACTTCGGGGTGAGCCGGCGGGCCTCGGTGATCGCGGCGCCGTAGTCGTAGGAGGTGTAGACGTCGTTGGGCTGGGCGAGCCAGCCCCAGTTGGTGCCGCCGTACCCCATGTAGTACGAGAACATCGTCGCCCCGGTCGTGACCAGGTTGTTCTTGTAGAAGAACTTCATGAACGCGGGCCCGGTCAGCTCACGGCACTTTTCGTACCCGGCGTTCCCGAGGTCGATCGCGCCCGCCTGGTACTCGGCGGCGAACACGGGGATGTCGTCGCGCAGCCGCTCGGTCAGCCCCTCGCCCCAGGGACCCCAGACGTCCGGCGTGGCGCACTCGAAGGACTGCGGGTAGTCGTCGATGCCCGGGATCTGTACGGCGCCGGGGCCGGTCGCCCACGTCGAGCTCCAGCTGCCGCCGTCGCAGCAGTCGTTGGTCGTGATCGGCACGTCGATGCCGTCGGCCCGGGCCTGATCCTGGATGTCCTGCATGTACGCGGCGTCGGTGTTGACCTGGTACTCGTTCTCGGCGTTGTAGAGGATCACCGGTCCGCCGTCGGTGACCTGGTGCCTGGCGATGATCGGATTGATCCGGTGCAGCCACTCGCGGTACGCGGCCTGGTATCCGGCCTCGCTGCTGCGCGCCCGCCCCGGCACCGTCTTCACCCATGCGGGCAGGCCGCCGCCGCTGCTCTCGGCGTTGATGTACGGCCCAGGCCGGGCGATCACGTACAACCCGGCCTGGGAGGCGGTGCGCAGCAGCCGGTCCACGTCGCGCACGCCGGCGAAGTCGTACACGCCTTGTTTCGGCGAGTGGTAGGCCCAGGAGAAGTAGAGCGAGACGGCGTTGAACCCGGCCGCCTTGACCTTCTCCAGCACGTCCCGCCACAACTCCGGGCTCGGCAGGCGGAAGTAGTGGAACTCCGCCGACTGCAGGACGATCCGGCGGCCGTCCACCATCAGCGAGTACCGGTCGTAGGTGACCTCGTGCGCCGTCCGGGCGTGCGCGGGCACGACCGGAACGGCCCAGGTCAGCAGCATGGCCAGGAGCACCGAGAGCAAGCGCCTCATGGTCGCCTTCCAGGTCTGCGCGGAGCGGAATGCGCCTCTTTAATTTGGCGATCATCCAAACAAAAGTCAACGCCCTAGCCGCGACGACCGCCTACCACGGTGTTCAACGGGCCGATGTCCGGCCAGGCCCGCAGCCTCTTGAAGAGTCGGTGGCGGGCGAGTGCCGCCCGCCACCGGCCTGTCGATCACGACAGGGGCTTGAGCTTTTCGGGCGAGACTTGCAGCTGAATTACGCCGTCTTGTATCGACCGCGCCTGCCAGACGATCCAGTCCGCCCCGACCTCTTTGGCGTCGATGGGGGCGAATGTCAGGTGGTAGCTCTGGTTATAGACATAGTTGGACGGCTCCTCGTCATGGGACGTCACCCGTTCGTACACGACTTGAAGATCGCGCTCCTTGACCTCGTCGAGGACCTCAGCCACAGGCCGCTCGTGTACATCGACGCCTTGGAGTACCTCACCGGGATCGGTGGCGAGAGTCGGATATTGGTAGGGCTCCCCTTGCTGCGCGGGCCGGCCCAACTCACCCGACACAGCCCCGTGGAAATCTTCGGAGATGCGTACGGTAAGGCGGCAGTCGCCCTGCCCGATCTGGCAGCCGGACGGCTCGTTACCCGCTGAAATGTCGATGTAGACGCGAGGTCTCGGTGTTCCATCACTTCGCGGCGGCGGGCTGGTCTGCGGCTTGTCCGCATCGAGCCCAACCAAACGCCCAACTTTTGCCGGGGAAGCTGGAACGAGGCGCAGTCGTACATCCAACCCCACCGCCCTGAACCCCTCGGCATAGCGCTCATGGTCGGCGAGCGGGTCCTTGATCTTGGCCACCCAATAGCCGTCCTCCTTCTCGATCTCGATGGCGGCGTTGGCGTAAGAGGTCGCGCTGCCCGACCCGCCGGGCACGACGCTCGGGCCGATCACCAGAACTGCTGCCAGCACCGCGGTCAATACAGCGCCGACGATCAGCCCCCGGCTCAGGTCTGGGGCGAGTACGAGTGAACGCCGGCGGTTCGGGCGGCGCTGCTCTGCCGGGCGCTCCGATCGCCAGCCGACGGCCACCGCCAGAGCGTCGGGATCGGGCGTAGGCATCTCGGCGCGCATCTGCTGGAGCAGCTTCATCTCATCCATCCGATACCTCTCCCAGAGCTTTGCGCAGCTTGGCGCGGGTCCTGTTCAGCCGCGAGCGGACCGTGCCCACAGGGATGTCCAGCACGTCGGCGGCCTGCTGGTAGGTCAGTTCGCCCCAGGCGACCAGCAACAGCAGATCGCGATCGGCCTTGCGCAGTCCTGCCAGGGCTTTGGCCAGGCGTGGAGTCACGGTCGCCGCAGTGACCTGGTCGACGACGCGGTCGGCGTGGCCCTCGATGACGGGGTCGACGCCCGTACGGGCGAGCGCGCGATAGAGCCGTGCCTCCGAACGGTGGTGACGGCGTATCAGGTTGGTGGCGATGGTCCACAGCCACGACAGCGTGTCCCCGCGGGCAGGGTCGTAGCTGTCGCGGTGCTTGAGCGCCTGGTGGAAGGTCGCGGCGACGATGTCATCGGCGAGATGACTGCCCAGCCGCCGGGCGGCGTAGCGGTGGATCGGCGGTGCGTGCCGGCGGAAGAGATCGTCGAAGCAACCGGGGTCGTCAAGTGACCGGGGCCTCAGTAACGCTTCATCGCACTCTTCGGGTATCACGTCGGGTGTGCTCACGCGTGGCCTTCCGCGTCTCGATGTTGTCCATACACCCGTCACTAGCCCGATGAGCCTCCTGCGGTTCCCGCCATGGCAGCCCTGCGAGGTCGCCGGCCGACGCGCGCCGTGCCGGCTCGGCGGCGAGCGCGGGCGCCGGGCTGGTCCCGGTGGCCCGCGCCGGGTTTGCCGGGCAACGGAGTCAGCGCATGGCGTTCAGGCCACGGACCACGGTGGTGGTCAGGGTGCCGACCTCGGCGATGCCGATGGTCACGGTGTCGCCGTCCTGCAGCGTGAACGGCAGGTCCGGGACCAGGCTGGTGCCGGTGGCCAGCACGGCGCCGTCGGGGAAGGTGTCGGCCCTGAACAGGTAGCCGGCCAGCTCGTCCAGCCGGCGGTGCAGCTCGGACGTGGACGACTTGCCGTCCCACACCGTCTCCCCCGCGCGGGCGATGGTGAGCGTGATGTCGAGCGCGTACGGGTCCGCCACCTCCCACGCGGGCCTGATCGCCGGCCCGACCGCGCACGCGCCCAGGTAAATCTTGGCCTGCGGCAGGTAGAGCGGGTTGACCCCTTCGATGGTGCGCGAGCTGACGTCGTCCACCACCGTGTAGCCGACGATCTCGCCGGCCGCGTTGAGGACGAGGCCCAGCTCCGGCTCCGGTACGTCGATCTCGGAGTCCGCGCGCACCGCGATGCGCCCGCCGTCCCCGGTCACCTTCCACGCCACCGACTTGAAGAACAGCTCGGGCCGCTCGGCGTCGTACACCAGCTCGTACACGTCGGCGGCGCGCTCACTCTCCAGCACCCGGGCCTCCCGCGAGCGCCGGTAGGTCACGCCTGCCGCCCAGACCTCCATCAGCCCGTCCACCGGCGCCAGCCTGCGTACCGAACCCGACGGGTGCCGCGTCCCGTCCGCGCCCGCGCACCGCTCGCGCAGTTCCCCGGACGGCAGCCGCAGCAGCTCGCCGACGGTGGTGACCCCGGACAGCTCCACCACCTGCTCGCCGTCATCGACGCCGACCGCGTCCGCGCCGGCCAGGGGGCTGACGAACCGTACGATGTGCATGGCTGTTCCTCACTCTCGTCAGATGGGTCCGATGAGAGTCTTCCCTACCCGTCCGGAGCGACGTCCCGCCGGGTGCTCATGCTTTCGGTCGCGATCGCCTGACAGCACGGGCTGTGGCTTGCTGTAATCACTGACGCACGTAGCGCGATATCGAGTCCGGCCTGGTGGTCCCGGGCGCGGGCGGTCAGAAGGCCACCAGGAACTCGTAGACGTTCAGCAGCCAGACCAGCATCCACAGCAGCAGCGTGGGAAGCCGGACCACCTCGCGTCCGCCTCCGTCAGCAGGCACCCGATATCTCAACGCCTTTCTTCGACGATGACGATATTTACCCAGTCTGGCTCGCCGCACCCGCTCCCGCGCACCGCGGTCAGCCGTTGATCGGTTTGCCCAAGGCGCTGCCCGCCAGCCAGGCCTGCCACGACTTGGCCCACGGTGTGGGGCCGTTGCCGAATTGCAGTTTCCTGGAGGTGCCGGTGACCTCGATGATGTCCCCGCGCTGGGTGAAGTCGTAGAACCAGCGGGCGTTCTCCGGGCTGGCGTTGACGCAGCCGTGGCTGACGTTGCGGCTCCCCTGTGCACCGGTCGACCATGGAGCGGCGTGGAAGAAGGTGCCGCTGTAGGTCATCCGGACGTTCCATTTGGTGCGGATGCGATATTCACCCGGTTTGCCGACTGTGGCGGAGTCCATGACGATGTCCGCGGCCTTCTCCTGGGCGATCATGACGCCGGAGTAGCTGTCGTCGCCCGGCTTGCCCAGGCTGACCGGGATGGTCTTGACGACCTCGCCGTTCTCCCGCACGACAGCCCGATGCGTCTCGTTGCTGACCTTGGTGATGTGCTCAGGGCCGACGGTGAAGGCCAGAGTGCGATCCTTGGTGCCCCACACGTCCTCTCCCGCGCGCAGGCCCGCCAGGTGCGCCACAACCGTGACCTGCTCGCCGACCGGCCAGTACTCGCGCGGCCTGAACTGCACCTCGCGGTCGCTCACCCAGCTCCACGCGCCTTCGACCGGCTTGGACATGCGCACCACCAGCGACCGCTCGATCCGGGCCCGGTCCTCCTTGGCGGTCACCGGCTGGGACAGCAGGAGCTGGACGGGCATGCCGACGCCGACCGTCTCCCCGTCCAGCGGCGACATGCCGCTCTCCAGCACGCGCTTCGGCTTCAGCGTGGTGAACTTCGCCTGCGCCGTGACCGGCTTGCCGTCGGTGCCCATGGCCTGGGCGCTGATCGTGTACGCGGTCGACGGGCGCAACGCCCACTGGGGCCGCCAGGTCCCGTCCGCGGCCATCGCGCCCTTCACCGCGCGGCCCTTGACGTCGGCGACCGTCAACCCGGTGACCTTCCCGCCGGTGGCCTTGACGCTGATCGGGGTGTCCGGGGGCACCTTCTTGGCTCCGTCGGCGGGGGTGATCGACAGCTTGGCCACGGGGGCGACCGGCTTGTCCGGGGACGCGGTGCCGCCGCCAGAGGTGCAGCCGGCTGTTAAGAGCACCGCCGCGAGAACGATCATCGTGCCGGTCCGCATCACCGATGCCTCCCGTGCCTGACTTATGAGGAACTATCCCTGTGTGCCCCGAGCGGCGGCAAGCATGCGGATCGGACAGGGTTGACAGGCGGCTGAGGCGGGTCTTCGCTCGACGATACGGGGTCCGACGGGAGAGTTGCCATGTCCGCGATGCGACGAATCGTCCTTGTCTTATGCGTCTCCGCCGCGCTGATCGGCGTACCCGCCGATCCGGTGCTGGCGACCGGGCCCGCGCCGGGAGCGCCCGGCGCGCCGTCGCATTTCGGGCTGGCCCGCAAGGACTGCGTGGGGACGGCGGCCGGCAAGTCGTCCAAAGTCTGGTACACCGTCGCGGGCGGCGTCCTGTCCGACGTCTACGAGCCCACGATCGACAACACCAACGTCGAGACCATGCAGTTCGTCGTGACCGACGGCAGCACGTTCACCGAACTGCAGGCGCGCGACACCACGTACCAGGTGGCCACCGACCGCTCCGGGCTGACCTGCACGATCACCTCCGCCAGCAGGAGCGGCCGCTACCGGCTGACGACCACGTACGTCACCGATCCCGACCGGAACGCCGTCGTGGCCCGCGTCCGGCTGCAGCCGCCGGGGCTCGGGTTGTACGTGCGGCTGGACGCGAGCGTGAACGGCAACGGCGGCGGCGGCCAGGCCAACGGCGGCGCGGACAGCGGAGTGGTGGACGGTCCCACCGGCGCCCCGGTGATCTCCGACGAGAACACCGAGACCTCCGCCCCGGCCCGCGACTACGCCGTGCCCACCCACCTCGCGCTGCGGGCCGAGCGGCGGCTGCCGCAGGCGAGCGTCGGGTACGCGGGCACGCCCGGCGACGGCGCCGCCCAGCTCGACACGGCCCGCACGCTGACCCCCTACACCGAGGCCCCGGACGGCAACGTGGTCGCCACCGCGCGACTGCCCATCGACGCCAACGGCGAGGTGACGTTCGCGCTCGGATTCGGGCGCACCAGGGCCGCCGCGCTGCGGACCGCGGGCGAGGCCGCCGACCGCCCGTTCGCGCTCACCCGGGCGAAGTACGAGGCGGGCTGGGCAGCCTACGACGCGGGCCTGCGCCGGCCGCCGCGCGGGCTGGAGGACCTCTACCGGCTGTCCGCCAACGTGCTGAAGGCCAGCGAGGACAAGACGTTCCCCGGCGCGGTCGTGGCGTCGCTGGCCAGCCCGTGGGGGCAGGCGGTCGGCGCGGGCGAGCTGGTCGGCGGCAAGGCGGTCTATTTCGGGTCCTATCGGGAGGTGTTCTCGCGCGATCTGTATGAGGCGTTCACGGGGTTCCTCGCGGCCGGGGACCTCGCGACCGCCCGGGCGACGGCCCGGTTCCTGCTCGAACGTCAGCAGTTGCCTGACGGGCGGCTGCCGCGCAACTCGCTGCTGAACGGCAAGCTGGCGCCCGACTCGGGCGGGGACCAGCTGGACGAGACCGCGTACCCGATCCTGATGGCGTACCAGTCCGGGCTGACCGGGGTGTGGGACGACGTGCGGGCGGCGGCGGACTTCCTGGTGTCGCGAGGTCCCGCGTTCGGCGCGGAGCGGTGGGAGGAGCAGCCGGGCCACTCGCCGTCCACGATCGCCGCGGAGATCGCCGGGCTCGTCGCGGCCGGCGAGATCGCCGCCGAGCAGGGCGACCGGGCCAGGGCCAGGCTCTACCGGGCCACGGCCGACCGCTTCGCCCGCTCGGTCAAGTCGTGGACGGTCACCACGACCGGCCCGTACGCGCCCCGCTACTTCCTGCGCCTGTCGCGCACCGGCGACCCCGACGCGGCCGAGTCGTACAACCTCGGCAACGGCGGTCCCACCGAGGACCAGCGGCGCGTGGTCGACGCCGGGTTCCTGGAGCTGACCCGGCTCGGCATCCTGCGCCCCGACGACCCCGACGTGCTGGCCAGCCTGCCGGTCGTGGACCGGGTACTCCGCCGCACGACCGCGGGCGGGCCCGGCTGGTACCGCTACGGCTCCGGCACCGCGGGCACCGAGGACGGGTACGGCGACTGCCACGAGCCCGACCCCACCTCCTGCGCGCCGTCGGGCAAGCCGTGGCCGACCGGCAACACCGGGTCGGGTCACGTGTGGCCGGTCCTGGCCGGCGAACGGGCCGAGCAGGCGCTGCAGACCGGCGACCAGGCCACGGCGAGCGCGCTGCTGACGGCCATGCGGGCCATGTCGTCGGGCACGGGACTGGTCCCCGAGCAGGCGTGGGAGAACCCGGACCTGGCCGCCGCCCCGTACGGCGCCGACCCGGCCACCGCGTCGATCGGCTTCCGCGACGGCGGGGCCGCGGGCTCGGCATCCCCGCTCACCTGGGCCCAGGCGCAGGCACTGAGGCTGATCCTGTCGCTCGGCTCGGCCCGCCCGGTCGAGCAGCCCGACGTCGTACGCCGCCGCTACGCCGCCCACGGCATGCCGCAGGCCGCGCCGCTGACCGTGAGCGCCCCCGCGGACGGCGCCGCGGTCGCCGGCACGTCGGTCGCCGTCGAGGGCACCACGGCGCCGGGCGCGCGCGTGGACATCGCCGCCACGCCCATCGACACGGGCGCTCCCACGAAGGTCGTGTCGGTGCGCGCCGGATCGGACGGCGCCTTCGCCGCCTCGGCGCCCGTCTCGTTCGGCGAGGTCGTGCTCACCGTGACCGCCACCACCGCCGACGGCCGCACCGGGCACGCCCGCCGCACGGTCGTCGGCGACATCGTGAACGCCACGACGGTGCTCGACGTCACCGACCCCGAGGGCGACGACGACGGCCCCGGCACGTACGCCTACCCGACGGCCGCCGACTTCCACGACGGGGCCTTCGACCTGCGCAGGTTCCAGGTGATCACGGATGCGACCACCGTCTACCTGCGGGCCGAGGTCCGCGACCTGTCCCCCACGTTCGGCAACCAGATGGGCGCTCAGCTGCTCGACGTCTACGTGCAGGACCCGGCCGTGGCTGCGCGCTCGGCCGAGGCGGCGTTCCCGCAGCGTAACCACCGCATCGCGGACGCCTGGTCGCAGCGGGTGGAGGTGCAGGGCTTCGCGGCCCCGGTGTGGGTCACGGCCGCGGGCGCGAACCTGGCGGGTGCCGCCGTCCGGGCGTCCGGCACCACACGGACGATCACGGTCGCGCTGCCCAGGAGCGCTTTCGGCACGCCGGGGCCGGGGTGGCGGTTCGCCGTCGTGCTGACCGGGCAGGACGGCTTCAGCGCCGACCAGGCCAGAGGGTTCGCGGCGACGCCGCAGCCGTACCAGTTCGGGGTGTGCGCGGCGGGCGGCACGGATCCGCTGTGCGCGGTGGGCCCGGGCACGGTCCCCAAGGCCGTGGACGTGATCGTCCCGGTCGGCCGGTCCCAGGCGGACGTGCTCAACCCGCTGCTCGGCCCGGTCGCCGTGCCCGCCGTCCCGGTGCCCTGACGGGGTGTCCCGTCAGGCGAAGCGTTCGACCGTGACGGGGATCAGGCCCTGCTCGCGGATGGCCTGCCGGTGGTGGTGCAGCAGCGCCCCGAGCGCGGCGACCGGGCCGGTGCCGAGCCGTGCGGTCACGTCCACGCACCAGGCGATGCCCGCCCCGATGCGGCGCAGCTCCCAGGTGAAGCCGTGGCCGCCCGCGCTGCCCGACGCCTTCCCGACCACGCGCGGGTCGCCGGTCGGCTCCAGCCGCAGGGCCTGGCTCGCGTTCGCCAGCCCGTCCGCGCCCAGCTCCCCGGCGAACAGGATGCGGTAGCGGCGTGACTTGGCCGGCGAGGTGCCCAGGTTGAGTGGCGCGGCCGCGGGCAGGGGCTGGCGGCGCCGGAAGAAGGTGCGCAACCGATCCTCATCCGGCAGCTCGCCGCCGCCGAGCCGGGCGTAGGTGTCGTACGCGCTCCGCCTGCCCACCGGCGTCACCCGGGCGCGCAGGGCCGCGTCCGTACGGATGGCCCGGCTCACCTCGGGGGCGGCGGACCAGACGCCGGTCGCCGATCCCCATTCGGCGCTGTCGATGCCGGCGGCGGTGTAATCCTCGCCGAGGACGAACTCCTCCACCAGGACTCCCGCCGGTGACCGGTCGCCTGCCGAGGTGGAGATCAGGTAGTAGTCCATCCCCCGGATGATTCCCGGCCCGGGAGCGCCGGAGCAAGCGCACGCGCCGACGCGGCGGCCCAAGGCCTGGGGAGCGAAGAACGGCCGCCGGCCGGTCATCCGGGAAGCGGGCTCCCGCGAACCAAGGGCGTACGTCGGTTGTCGAACTCATATGGGGTGGTCCCGGTCGGGGCCGCATTCAGGGGGCACCGGGGCGGTGCGCAAGGGGGATCGGTCAACTGCCACCGGTTGAAGCCGGTGGTTTGCTCTCACGGTCCCGTCTGGCTGAGGGGAGGCCGGTAGCGTGTGGCTGGTTGACAGCAGCCCAGCCCGCAGCGCCGCGTGCGGCGATGTTGCGGGCCGCGATGTGGTCGGCGTGCCCAGCGAGGCCACATCCGGTGCAGACGAACCGGCCCCGTGCCGGCCGATTCGCTCTGGAGACACATCCGCACCCTGGACAGGCCTGCGAGGTGTAGGCGGGGTCGACCAGGACGAAGGCGACTCCGGCGCGTTCGGCCTTGTAGCGGGTGAACTCGATGTTCTGGGCGAGGGCCCAGTTGTGCAGGGTGCGCCGCTGGAGCCGGTGAGCCCTTGCCCGTCCGCGGATGCCCTGGAGGTCTTCCAGGGCGATCCCTTGGCCGGTGCGTTCGGCTTCGCGCACCACGTGTTTGCTGATTTGGTGGTTGAGGTCGGTCATCATCCGGCGCTCACGCCCGGACAGGCGGCGCAGCACCCGCCGCGCCGCAGGAGTGCCCTTGGCCTGCAGGCGGCGGCGTTGGCGATGCCGCCGCTCGCGCAGGGTGCGGACGTGGCCGTTGCCGTTGATCGGCCCGGGCAGGGCGGGGCTGGGCAGCACCGCCCCGTCGCTGGTGACCGCCAGGTTGGCCACTCCTTGATCCACCCCAATGAAGCCGTTGACCGGCTCGCTCGTGCGGGGTTTGGGCAGGGTGAGGGTGACCTGCAGCAGCCACACGCCGCGCCGGTAGATCAGGTCGGCCTCGCCGATCGGCAGGGTGTTGACGGCCTTGAGGTCCTCTGCCCGGCTGGTGTAGGGGACGGTGACGCGGCCGGTGGGGGTCCACAGCGACACGGTGCGGGCGTCCCGGTTCCAGCTCATCAGCCGGGCGTCATAGGGGACGGCGCCGTGCGGGCGGAAGATGTGAGCACGCTTCTTGGTGGCGCGCCGGTTGGCGTAGGCCCCGGCGACCCGGGCGATGGCCCGTACGGCCGCTTGCGCGCCCAGCCCGGCCACCTGCGCGCGCACGTCGTAGTAGGCGAGCCGGTGCAGTTCCAGCACGGTGAAGGTGCGCTGCTGCCAGGCCAGGCGGGAGACGACGGTGGCCGCCTGGTTGGACACCAGCACCGCCGCGGCCAGGGCGTCGGCCTGGGCGGGGCTGGGTGTGAGCCGGAGTTGCACCACCGAGGGCAGGCCTTGCCGTTTGGTGGCGGAGCGGCGGATCGCCATCGCGCACCTCCTGTCACTCCAGGCTCACTCACCGAGCATATTACTTACTGTTACCGAGCTTTTCCATACTGTTTTCGAAAGGAGGAGTGGCGCTCCCTCCCGGTCCTGAAGGACCGGGTCTCCGCGCCACAATTCAGATGAACATGGGTGCGAGGTCGCGCCGGCCGGTTCGGCCTGGGGCGAGACGGGGGACGGCGAGGATGATCGCCACGGCCCTCCTGGCGGCGGCGGCATGCGGAGCCGGCCAACTGGCGACCGGCACTGGAACGGTCCAGGCGGCGCCGCGGTCCGACGCCCGGGACGGCGGCTCGGCGCCCGGGGCGTCGCCGACCGGGTTATCCGAGTGGCCGTACGCGGGGCTGTCCCAGATGTGGTCCAAGGCGTCGCAGGCGCTGCTCGCGCCCATGATCGCCGCCGCGGAGGAAGCGCGCGGCCACCCGGTCGACTGCCGCCGCGCCAAGTGCGTGGCGCTCACCTTCGACGACGGGCCGGGCCGCTACACGGACGCGCTGCTGAAACAGCTCGCGGCCTACCGCGCCCGGGCGACGTTCTTCGTCGTGGGTCAGAACGCCGCCGCCTACCCCTGGATCCTGCGCAGGACGGCCGCGGCCGGGCACGAGATCGGCAACCACACGTGGTCGCACCCCGACCTGACGAGGCTGTCGGCCGCCGGCGTCCGCTCCCAGCTCGCCCGGGCCGACCAGGCGATCAAGGCGGCGACCGGCATCGTGCCGCGGATCATCAGGCCGCCGTACGGGGCGCTCAACGCCGCCGTGCGCATGCAGAGTTCGCGTCCCATGGTCATGTGGAGCGTGGACACCCTGGACTGGCGCTTCCGCGACAGCGCCAAGGTCGCCAGAAAGGCGGTCAGGTCGGTGCGCCCGGGCAGCATCATCCTGTTCCATGACATCCACCCCACGACGGTGCGGGCCATGCCATGGGTGCTGAAGAGCCTGTCCAAGCGGGGCTACAAGTTCGTCACCGTCAGCCAGTTGTTCGGCGGCGCCACGCCGCGGCTGGCCTACAGCGGTGGCGGTCCCGGCATCCTCTGAGCATCCGGGCATATCTGAACTTTTCTCAATACGTCCGCGTATCTGCCTGTGTGAGCGGTGATCGCGCATGAACCCCGATCAGAAAGGACACAGCGGCACCGGCAGCAGGGACACCGCGCAGGCCGGGCGGGCCGGCCTGCGCGGGCTGCGGGCGGCGGTGTTCGCGGCGGTCTGCGTGTACGCCGCTCTGGGGATGCACATCCTGGCCGGCGGCCCCGGCGTCTCGTTGCGGACGCTCGCCGCCGCCGTCGCGATGACCTGGGCGGGGGCGTTCCTGCTGGCCCGACGGCGCCGGTCCATGGGGACGCTGCTCGGCGCCTCGTTCGCGGCGCAGTACGGGATGCATCACCTGTTCAGCTCGGGCGCCGCCCCCTACTCCGGCCATCATGGGAGCGGGCTCCAGGCCGGGATCGGGATGCTGGTGGCGCACGTCATCGTGGCGACGTTGTGCGCGTGGTGGCTGGAGCGGGGCGAGACGGCGCTGGTCACGTTCGTGTTGTTGCTGGCGTGCTCGCTGCGGGACCTGTGGCGGCTGACCGCCCGGCTCGCGGCCCCGCCGGCGCCGCGTCCCGGCCCGGTCGTGACGGCCGCGGCCGTCATCCGCACGTCCCAGGTGCTGGCCTGGGCGATGTGCCGCCGGGGGCCGCCCCGTTAGCAGGGCCGACTGAAATTTCGATGCCGTACGTGACCAGCGGGTCCGTACGGCCGGTTCGGCGTGGCCGCAGGACGGCCGCGACCATCCCCCTGCTCACGCGTGCGCCCGTCCGGCGTGCGCGCCTCCGGAACGGAGCCCCATGACCTCTGTCGAGGCGCGGCCTGAAGCCGCCCTGCCTGCCATCGCCCCTGCCCGCGCCCCCTCCCAGCGTTACCGCGCCGTCTGGCGCTGGCATTTCTACGCCGGCCTGTTCGTGGCGCCCGTCCTGCTCGTCCTCGCCGTGACGGGCTCGATCTACCTGTTCAAGGAGCCATTCGAGGAGTGGCGTTACCAGGACGTCCGCACTCTCGCCGAGCCGGTCGCCGCGGCGCGGCCCCTGTCGGAGCAGGTCGCCGCCGCCCAGAAAGCGCTCCCGGGCTCGGCCGTCATGTCCGTCATCCCGCCGCCGTCGCCCGAGCGCACCACCCGCGTCATCCTGCAGGGCGCCGACACGGGCCCGTGGGCGCAGGGCATCTCGGTGTACGTGGACCCGGGCACGGCGGCCGTGGTCGGTCAGATCGACGACGGCGCCACGTTCATGCGCGTCGTGCGTACCATCCACGGTGACTTGATGTCCGGCACCGTCGGCGACCGGATCGTGGAGATCGCCGCGTGCTGGGCGCTGATCCTCGTCGCCACCGGGACGTACCTGTGGTGGAGTGGCCGGCGTGGTCGGCCGAAGGCACCGCGCTCGGGCCGCGGTCGGCTGCGCCGCCTGCACATCCTGGTCGGGCTCGGTGCGGGGGCCGCGGTCGTCTTCCTCGTCATCTCCGGGCTTCCCTGGTCGGGTGTGTGGGGCGACGGGCTGCAGCAGATCCAGGATCGTACCGGCTCCACCACCCCCAGCGCGGACGACTTCCCGCACACCTCGACTCCCCCGCTGTCCGGCGACCTGTCCGCCAACCCGGACGCCAAGGTGCCGTGGGCGGCGGAGCGGCTGCCCGTGCCGGAGTCCGGCGGGCACGGCGCGCACGGCAGCGGGGGCGGCGTGTTGCAGCCCGGCGCCGTGCCGGTCGAGACCGCGCTGGCCGCCGCCCGGCCCGCGATCACGGCGTGCGCCGAGTGCGAGGTCAAGGTCCTCCTCCCGGACGGCCCGACCGGCGTCTACACGATCGTGGCCGATCCGCGCCGCGACCCGTCCGACGCGCGCACGCTCCACGTCGACCAGTACAGCGGCAAGGTGCTGGTGTCGTACGGCTGGGCCGAGTACGGCACCATGGCCAAGCTCGTCGAGCAGGGCGTCGCGCTGCACGAGGGCCGCCGGTACGGTCCCGCCAACCTCGTCGTGATGCTCGGCGCCTGCCTGGCGTTGATCACGCTCGTGGTCACCGGCGTGTGGATGTGGTGGAAGCGCCGCCCGCGCGGCCGGGCCGGCGCGCCCGCCCGCCCCACCGACAGGCGGACCGCGTACGGGGTGATGGTCATCATGGCGCTGCTCGGGCTGCTGTTCCCGCTGGCAGGTGTGTCGATGGTGGCGGTGCTGCTGCTGGACTGGCTCGTGCTGCGACGCGTCCCGGCGCTCGCGCGGATCGTCGGCTGAGGGGTTTCAGCCGCCGGTCGGGTACGGCGGGCCGAGGCTCCAGACGCGGGCCGTTTGGTCGCGGCTGCCGCTGACGGCGATCGGCCGGCCGTCGAGCAGGCCGGTCGCCACCGCCCAGACGCAGTCGGCATGCCCGGTGAACGGCGTGCCGAGCTGCGTCCTGGTGCTGAGGTTCCACACCCGCACCGTCGCGTCCTCGCTGCCCGTGACCGCCACGGGGAGGTCGCCCAGGTTCGTGATCGCGACCGACCACACCCAGCCGGTGTGCCCGGTGAGCGGCGCGCCGAGCTGTTTCCTGGAGTCCAGGTCCCACACCCGCACGGACCTGTCCTCGCCGCCGGTGATCGCCACCGGCGTGCCGGCCAGGTTGCCGATCGCCACCGATCGCACCCAGCCGGCGTGGCCGGTCATCGGCGCGCCGAGCTGTTTCCTGGAGTCCAGGTCCCACACGCGCACGGTCGCGTCGTCGCCGGCGGTGACGGCGATCGGCATGCCGCCGACCTGACCGATGGCCACCGCCCACACCGCTCCCGCGTGTCCGGTGAGCGGCGCGCCGAGCTGTTCGCCCGTCCGCAGGTCCCAGACGCGGGCGGTGCCGTCGGTGGAGGCGGTGACGGCGACGTGCGTGCCGCCGATCCGGCCGGTCGCCACCGACTTGACGTCTCCGCGGTTCCCGGCCAGGGTGCGGGATCGGCCGGTGGCGAGCTCCCAGACACGGGCCGTGTCGTCGTCGCCGGCCGTGACGGCGATCGGCGCGCCGTCGAGCTGGTCGTACGCGACCCCCCTGACCCATTCCGTGTGTCCGGCCAACGGCCGGCCGATCTGCTGGGAGGTACGCAGGTTCCAGACGCGGGCGGTCTCGTCGTCGGAGCCGGTCAGCGTGACGGGGACGCCGTCGAGCGTGCCGACGGCCACCGCCCGCACGTCGTTGGTGTGCCCGGCAAGGGGTTTGCCGATCTCGCCACCGAACGGGACGCCGGACGCGGTCGTAGGGGCAGGGCGAGGCAGGGGTGTCTCGGCCTGGGGCCACATCGACACGGCCACGACCGTCGCCGCGACCGCCGCTCCGACGGCGAGCAGCGCACGGCGCGGGAGCTCGGGCACCCGCCGGGGCGGTGGGGCGGTGATCTCGGCCGTGGGGGTCGCGACCTTGGGGGCGGCGGCATCTGCAGTCGGCGCCTCGCCGCCGGTCAAGGCGCGGACGAGGTCGTCGGTGGTGAGCCGCCGGCCGGGGTTCTTGTCCAGGCAGGCCGCCACCAGCGGCCGCAGCGACTCGGGAACGCCGGTCAGGTCCGGCTCGTCGTACAGGAGCGCGTGCAGCACAGCCGCGACCGACGCGCCGGCGAACGGCCGCCGCCCCGTGGCCGCGAACACCATCGTGGCGGCCCAGCTGAACACGTCCGCGGCCGGACCGGCCTCGTCCCCGTTCACCTGCTCGGGCGCCGTGTACCCCGGCGTGCCGAACGCCCCCGACTGGGTCACGGCGTGATCGAGAGCTCGCGAGATCCCGAAGTCGATCACCACCGGACCCTCGGGGCCGAGGATGACGTTGCCCGGCTTGAGGTCGCGGTGTACGACCCCGGCGCGGTGGATCGCGGCCAGCGCGGTCGCGGTCGCCACCGCCAGCCGCTCCAGCCCGCCGCCGGTCCGCGGCCCCTCGTGCCGGACGACGCGGTCGAGGGATTCGCCGCGGATGTATTCGCTCACGATGTAGGGGCGGTCGTCGTGCATCCCCATGTCGAGCACCCTGGCGGTGCAGAAGGGCGCGACCCGGCGCGCCAGGTCCACCTGTCTGAAGAACCGCCGGCGTTCCTCGGGATCCTCCGACATCCGCGCGTGCAGCACCTTGACCGCGACCTCGTCGCCCACCGGGCTCAGGCCGCGATACACCGCGCCCTGCCCGCCCTCGCCGAGGAATCCGGTGAGCCGGTAGCCGGAGATGTGCCCAAGGTCCTGGCCCGGGTCCGGAGGCGACAAGGCCCACCTCTTCGTATCAGGAGACTCAGCACCGGATACTACGGTTCAGCGGCAGCGCCGGATTACCCCCAAAGAAGACACAGTTGGCCAGATCCGACCTTTCCCTGCGAACGCTACGAAGAAGACATTCACCGTTGCCCGATAATTCATTTCCCGTGATCGAGAGGACTCCCTACGATGGCCGCCATGTCTTCACTTGCAGGGACCACCACCGGTGTCCGATTGATCCGCAGCCCCGAGCTCGCACAGAGCGTGGACTACGCGTACGCGGCCGTCGCGGACGTGCCGGTGCGGGCCATCTGGGCGGCGGGGGCCTGCCCGCTCGACGCCGATGGCGCGACCGTCGCCGTGGGCGACGTCGCCGGCCAGACCCACCAGGTGATGCGCAACCTCGTCACGGCGCTCGCCGGCGCCGGGGCCGCGCTGACCGACGTGGTCAAGACCACCGTGTACGTCGCCTCGTCCCGGCAGGCCGACCTCGGCGAAGCGTGGAAGGTCTACCGGGACTACATGGGCGACCACGACGTGCCGAGCACGCTGCTCGGCGTCGCCGTCCTCGGCTACAACGACCAGCTCGTCGAGGTCGAGGCGGTCGCGTTGATCACCGAGCGCGCGTCCGGCTGATCCCCCGCCGCCTGGCTCGGGCGGGCGGGCGTCGCACCGAGCGCCCGCCCGCCTCCGCCTCAGCCGAGCAGGCCCGCCACCGCCAGGGCGGAGTCCGGGTGCTCCGCCAGTAGCGCGGTCGCCTCCGGGTGTACGGCTCCGGCCGCCGCCGGGATGCGCCACCCGCCCTCGCAGCCGAGCAGTTCGGCCACCGCGTCGCAGGCCGCCGGGTGCCCCATGAGCAGCTCGGCCACCGGCCCGGACGCCACCGGCGCGGTCGCCACCCGGGCCGGCGCGGGCCGGGCCGACCACGGCGGTGTCCAGGCGTCCACGGCGGCCAGGCTGCCGGGGAACGTCCGCCCCGCCTCACGGACGAGCACCGGCATGAGCTCGCCCGCCTGGTCCCGCAGTGTCGTGATGAGCTTGGGCAGCCACGGCAGCAGCACGTTGTCGGGCAGCCGCCCGAACGCCTTGGAGATCACCTCCACCACGAACCCGGACAGTGCGGGCACGGGCTCCAGCGCCTGCACGAACCCCGTGATGTAGTGCGGGAACGACGGGATGACGAGCGGGTTGGCGAGCAGCTCGTCGGACCGCGACCGCAGGTCGGCCAGCGGCAGCAGCCCGAGCTGGTGCCGCGCCGCCCACAGCAGCGCCACCTTGCCCGGCGCCTCGGGATGCGACTGCTGCACGGCCAGCTCCAGCTGGACCCGGTCGCAACCCAGTGCCAGCGCCAGGCTCTCCATCGAGAACAGGAACCCCAGCATGGCCGCCACCTGCCGGATGCCCGTGTCGTCGTCCACGAACGCCGTCGGCAGCAGGGTGCAGTAATGCGCGTAACCGGCGGTCGCGAACTCCTCGCACCAGGCCGGCAGCTCCGGCTCATGAGCGCGGTAATAGCCCATCAGCCGCCGGATCCTGCGCAGCACCTCCGGCGCGTCGTCCACGCTGCGCTCGCTCGCGAGCAGCTCCACCGCCCGCGCCCCGAGCTCGTCGGCGAAACGCCTGCTGCCCAGGTAGAGCACGGCGTCCTCGACCGCCGCCAGCGCGACCGCCGCGGTGGCCTTGGGGTCGCGTACGGACCGGCGCAGCCGCTGCTCCAGCACCTGCTCGATGGTGACGCCCTCGTAGCCGAGCTCGATGATGGAGCGCTGGTATTTGCCGAACGCCAGGTCCCAGCTCTCCTGGATCGAGCGCTCCCCCAGCCTGCGCTCGCCCATGATGGGCCGCACGGCCTCGTGCGGCAGCAGGTAGCGCAGCATCCACAGCAACTCGGAGCAGGGCACCAGCTCGGGGTTGGCGTTGAGGTCCAGCAGCGCCCGCTGGATGGTGCGCTTCTCCAGGTCCAGGCCGAGCGGCTGGAGCCGGTCGTAGACGTTCTTGGCCAGCGGCGGCAGGGCGTCGTAGCCGACCTCGCCGACGCGGTCGCCGCCGAGCAGGATCTCGCACAGGCGGCGCACGTCGCGACGGCCCGGCACGACGTCCTTCTCGATGCAGGTGACGGCCGCGTCCTGGAAGTCGTACGGGGTGGGCCTGACCCTGTTGCGCATGCCGGCGAGCAGGATCGAGGTCTCGAACACCGCGATGGCGTCGGCGGTGCTGGCCAGGTAGCCGTTGCGGCGGGCCAGCCGGACGATGTCGACGCACCAGCCGAGCAGCTCGGCCTCGTCCAGCTCGTCGAGCGCGGGCGGCTTGGACAGGAAGCCCGACAGCTTGTCGGCGAGGTCGCCGTCCGGCTTGGGGGCGGGCAGCTTGGCCGCGCGCTTGCGTGCGCCCTTCTGCCCGGCCAGCTGGAACGGGGTCAGCCTGCCGCGGGTCAGCGACTTGGCCCAGGTCGCCGCCGCGATCGACACCGAGCCGGCGGCCAGGCCGAACTGCGCCTCGATGGCCGAGTGGCTGGACGGGATGAGCCCGTACAGCCACTTGGTGCCGGTGCGCGGGCTGATCTCGTAGGTGGCGGTGGACCTCAGGCCGAACTCTTCGACGCGGCTGGCGGCGTGGAAGGCGCCGCACACGTACAGGCAGTCGGCCGGGTCGGCGCCGGAGGCGGCCAGGTGCTCGCGCATCCTGGTCCACATGTAGCGCTCGCGGTCCTCGTCCACGGTCAGCCGGCCCCCGCCCGGGCCGAGACGCCGGAACAGGCTGCCGATCAGCACCATGACCTGCCGGTAGGTGTCGTAGTCGGCGCCGGAGAGCGGCTGCTCGACGTACTGGTCCCACCACTCGGACCAGTGCCGCACCTTGCCGTGGTGCAGCAGGTGCTCCTCCAGCTCGGCGAAGCGGGGGCGCAGGTCGCCGATCTCGACGCCGACCGCGTCGCCGTGCAGGCCCGCTTCCTCCTCCTGGGACGGTTTCTGCGGCTCCTCCTCCTTCGGTGCCCACTGGAAGACGTGGTCGGTCGAGCGGTCCACCAGCACTAGCTCCACGCCCGGGGTTTCGAGCGCGTAGGAGATGGCCTGGTATTCGGCGGACGCCTCGGTGATGGGCGCCACCACGCTGAGCGGCGCCCACGACGCCGGGAAGCCGTCGAGGTCGGTCGCGAACGCCTGCAGCGCCACCGGCAGCCGGCAGTTGCGCAGCTCGCTCAGCAGCGGCTGCAGGTCCTCGCACAGCTCCAGATAGATGACCTTCGGCTGCTTCTCGCGTAGCCGCCGCACCATGGCCAGCGCCGAGGCTGGCGAGTGGTGGCAGACCGGGAAGATCTCCAGCTCCTCGCGCAGCGCCCGGTCGACGTCGTCCACCAGCCCCGACAGGATGCCGGCGAGGTCGGCGGGCGCGCCGGCGAACGCGGTGGCCGCGTCGAGGAGCTGCTCGCGGAGCGAGCCGAACAGGCTCGTCTGGTCGATCATGACAGGGTGGCGATGGCCTCGCGGCCGCCTTCGAGGAACTCCTGCCACGGCCCGCCGTGCTTCTTGCCGCGGGGCTCGACGACGCCGTGCAGGTATTTGTTCAAGATCGCCAGATCTTCGGGGCTGCGCCGGGCCAGCGAGCCGACCAGCGAGCTCGCCAGCGTCTGCGCGCGCAGCGTGCGGTCGCCGAAGAAGTTGCTGTGCAGGATGGCGTCCTCCAGCACGCCGATCTGCTCGGCGGTGGACAGCGCCGACTCCAGCTTCTCGTCGTCGCTGGTGGCCGAGGCCGCGGCGGAGCGCAGGTCGGCGAAGCTCTGCAGCAGGATGTCCAGCAGCGTAGGCGGCAGGTCCAGCTCGATCCGGTGCCTGCGCAGCAGCTCCTCGGTGCGGAAGCGGACGATCTCCGCCTCGCTCTTCTTGTTCGTCACCACCGGGATGCGGACGAAGTTGAAGCGCCGCTTCAGCGCCGACGACAGGTCGTTGACGCCCCGGTCGCGGCTGTTGGCGGTGGCGATGATGGAGAATCCGGGCTGGGCGAAGACGATGTTGTCGTCGTCGAGCTCGGGGATGGAGACGTACTTCTCGGACAGGATCGAGATCAGCGCGTCCTGCACGTCGCTGGTCGAGCGGGTCAGCTCCTCGAAGCGGCCGATCACGCCCTGCTCCATCGCCGTCATGATCGGCGAGGGGATCATCGAGTCGCGGGACTGGCCCTTGGCGATGACCATGGAGACGTTCCACGAGTATTTGATGTGGTCCTCGGTGGTGCCGGCGGTGCCCTGCACGACGAGGGTCGAGTTGCGGCAGATGGCGGCGGCCAGCAGCTCGGCCAGCCAGCTCTTGCCGGTGCCGGGGTCGCCGATCAGCAGCAGGCCCCGGTCGGACGCCAGGGTCACGATGCTGCGCTCGACGAAGCTGCGGTCACCGAACCACTTCTGCGAAATCTCCCGGTCGAGCCCGTCGGAGCGCTCGGAGCCGAGGATGAACAGCCGGATCATGCGCGGGCTGAGCCGCCACTGGAACGGCTTGGGGCCGTCGTCGATCGACTCCAGCCAGTCGAGCTCCTCTGCGTACTTCACCTCTGCGGGGGCGCGCAGCATATCGTCACTCATTCGCGGGTCTCCTAAGCGAGGAAGTTCTTGAGCTCGAACACGAGCTTGCGGATGTGGCCCGAGATCACCGGGGTGCCCAGGTCCTTGAGTTTCTTGCGGAACCACGGGTCGACGCTCTGGACTCCAGAGCTGTTCACCGAGCCGACGGGGATGAACTTCACCCCCGAGCGGTGGACGGCCTCGATGCCGTCGAACAGCGGCTGGGAGCGGTCGAACTCGTAGAAGTCGGAGATCCACACCATCACGGTGTTACGTGGATCGGCGATCTTCGGGCGGGCCATGGCCATCGCGACCGGGCCGTCGTTGCCGCCGCCGAGTTTGGTGCGCAGCAGCACCTCGAACGGGTCGTGCACCCACGGGGTCAGGTCGAGCGCCCGGGTGTCGTACGCGATGAGGTGGACGTCCACCTTGGGCAGTCCGGCGAAGATCGAGGCCAGGATGGTGCAGTTGACCATGGAGTCCACCATCGAGCCCGACTGGTCGACGACCACGATCAGGCGGGCCGGGGTGGTGCGGCGGGCGGTCTGCTTGTAGAAGAGCCGGTCCACGTAGAGCCGCTGGTCTTCGGGGCTCCAGTTGGTGAGGTTCTTCCAGATGGTGCGCTCGATGTCCAGGTTGCGGAAGACCCGCTTCGGCGGCACCGACCGGTCGATGACGCCTGCGCTGCTCTGCTCGACCTGGGTGCGCAGCACCTCGGCGACCTCGTCCACGAACCTGCGGATCAGCGCCTTGGCGTTGGCCAGCGCGACGCCCGACAGGTTGTGCTTGTCGCGCAGGAGCTGCTCGATGAGCGACATGCTGGGCGTGAGCTGCTTGGACAGGGCCGGATCGGCGAGCACCTCACGCAGGTGCATGCGCTTGACCAGGTCGCCTTCGATGCCGGCGAGGACCCCGGCCACCTCCTCGCCGCCGGGGCTGTGGCGCAGCCCGCCGGGTTCGCAGCCCATGCCCTTCTCGAACCAGGCCGCGTCCTGCTTCCAGCGCTCCAGCTGACTCGCGGTGACGTTGCCGCTGCCCGTCGAGAAGACGTTGAGCAGCAGCTTGGAGACCAGGGCGGCGCGGCGGACTTCGCCGCCCGCCTCGTGCTCCTTGTCCGCCATCAGGTCCTGCAGCTCGGCGCCCAGGTCGGGGAAGCGCTGCACCAGGTTGTCGACCGACACTCCGGGGTCGAGCAGCGCGGGCGGCAGGCCGAGGTCGTCGACGACGGCCATGCTGGCGGTCTCGAGCGCGGGCTGCTCGTCGGTGCCGAACAACCGCGACAACAGCCGCCAGTAGAGGACCTGGCGCCGGGTCGTGTCGGCGTTCTGTGTGTCGGTCATTTCCGGAGCAACCGTCCCGCCCGCTCGCGCAGCACGGCCACCGCGTCGCCGTTCTTGGCCGCAGCCTTGACCACCTTGGGGTCGGTGGGACCCATGGCCCAGTCGCCGGTGTGCACGGCGACGGGCTTCTTCTTGACCGTGGCCTGCACCGCGAGCGGCTGCAGCAGCCACCGCCCGCCGTCCCAGCGCATCAGGCCGAGGCACGTGGAGGAGGCGGCCACCAGCTCGGGCGTGAGCGGCGTGCAGGCCGGCAGCCGGTCCAGGTCCAGCGCGAGCGCGTTGCCGCCCAGGTCGAGCGACTCGCCGTCGACCTTGTAGCCCTCGATCAGCACGGGCTCGGCGATGCGTACCGGATGGCGGTCGAGCGGCGGGGCCGGCGCCGCTTGCGCCGTGCCGAGCTGGACGCGGGCGGTCGCGAACGGGTCGGCTTCCGCACCCGCGCGGGCCCGGTCGTCGTGCCACACCAGGTCCCCGCCGGGCAGCAGCGGCATGTCCGCGATGTCCAGGCTGCGGTGCTCGGCCAGCGCGCCCAGCAGCACCGGGTGGCCGCCCATCAGCCCCCACACGGCCGGGCCGACGATCGTGTCGACCTTCGCCGCTGCCACGCTGGTGCGCACCAGCCTCGCGGGCCCGCCGCCGGCGGACTCCAGGATGCCGTGGACCTGGACGCGGACCACCGTGGCGTGCTCGTGCACGTCGGCGCCGAGGATCAGCAGCCGCCCGGACACCTGCTCGGCCGCGCCGTTCCAGGGGCCGGACTGCGACAGCAGCAGGGCGCGCGTCCACAGGTCGGCCCATCGGCGTGCGGGCAGCCGGTCCATCGTGGCGACCGGGCACGACGCCCGCAGCTCCGCCGCCAGGCCGTCGAGCAGCACCGCGAGGCCGCGCAGCCGCGGCACGCCGAGCAACGCCTCGATCGCCTGGTCGGAGGAGGAGACGACGTCGTGGTCGACGCCGCGCCAGCCGACGATGGCCAGCTCGCGCAGCCACACCCGGCAGCCTGCGAGCAGGTTGTCCGCGACCTCCGGCGCCTCGGCCCCTGCCTCCCATGAGGCGCGGGTGCGGCCCAGCGCCGCGTCGAGGCGGCCGAGCAGGGCGTCGTGCACCGCGCCGAGCAGCGCCGCCCGCCCACCGGCCAGCGCCACCAGATGCTCGTCGCCGATCGATCCGGCGCTCACCTTCTCCACGGCCTCGCCGATCCGCTCACCGAGCGGGCCGGCCGCGAGCGCGTCCGCCAGCGCGGCCAGCGCCGCGGCCGGCTCCTCGCCGATCCGGGCGAACCCGTGCGCGAGCGCGCCATCGAACCCGGTCACCAGGTCGAGCGCCTCCTCGACGCCCTCCGGGACACCACCGGCCAGTTCCCCGAGCTGCACGTCAAGCATCGGCCCCTCCACCATGCGAAAGCATCAGCGCACCGCCCCCATGGCCGGGAACCAGTGCAGTTCGGCCAGCGGCTCGGTGCTGTCGGGCACCTCGAGGTAGGCCAGGTGGCGCAGGAACCGGCTGAACACCACGGCCGCCGGCGTGCGCTCGACCGATCCGTTGAGGGAGCGCATCAGGTCACCGCCCTCGGGCACCTCCACCCGCAGGTAGCGGGCCACCCGATCGAGCCCGTACTGCAGGACCGCCTCCTCGGCCAGCATGCGCACGTGCTTGCACGCGTAGCCGTGCAGCGCGCCGCACGGCCGGTTGTTGTTGGTGCTGCAGCTCATGGCATGGGTGCCGGCGGCGATCGAGGAGACGTAGACCCGCTCGATGTCGGATCCGCTCGACACGACGCCCTGCAGCCGGCCGTCGGCCAGCTCCGCGAACGGCACCTTCGCCAGCTTGCGCGGCTCGACGGGCGTCACCACCCTGACCACGCTGCGTTGCTCCCACGCGGCTTTGTCCGCGTCCACGACCTCAGAACCTCCCGTCCCGGCCGCCCCGCTTCCGTGCAGGCGGGAGTGCCCGCTCCGTCGGGGACGGCCGATCAATGATCCGGGAACTTACCGGACCTCACCGACAGAACGCGGCCAAATGATCAAAGCGTCTGGCCGCCATCCGCGACGTGCCCGGATGCGGAACGTGCCACGCCGCCACGGCCCGCCCGCGGTCACACGGCGGCCGCCGAGCGTGACCCGGAAAAGGGGCACGCTCGGCGGCCGTGTTGACGATCCGGAACCGGGAGCGACGTCGTTATGGGGCGGGCGGGACGGTGAGGTCGGCGTTCACGTTCCGTCCGGCCCTGCCGAGGACGGGCGTGGCGTGCTCGAAGTCCTTGGCCGTCCGGTGCCAGGTGATCGATCTGCCGATGGTGTCGATCTCCAGCTTGACGAATTCCGTGTTGACGCCCGCCAGCTGGTACGGCCCGATGTAGCTGTGGCCTTGCGTGGTGGCCAGGTCACCGGTGCGGGCGTTGAACCCACGCACGTAGACGTGCCCCTGGTAGTGCGAGCCGTCCGCCTCGCGGACGGTGCCGGTGATCTCACCGGCCGGGCCCAGCGTCATGTCTGCCGTCGCCGGGCTGCCGGCCCGGGGCCGCACCGGCCTGGCCCGCTTCCTGTCGGTGGCGTTGCCGGACCACGTCCAGGCGTAGCGCCCGGTGCTGTCATAGAACAGCACGGGCCAGTCGTACGGTCCCACGTCGTTGATCTCGTACAGCCCGTTGGCGTCGACGCACCTGGCGCCGCCCGTGCCGAACGTGCCCGGGCCGAGGGGCAGGATGGACGCGCAGGCGTTGCCGTGCCGGATGGGCTCCTTCGTCGTGCTGTCGACGATCGTGCCCTTGATGGTGGCCGGCGGGTCGAGCTCGATGGGCGGGACGCTCACGGCCTGGCCGAGCGTGGTCGTGATGCGGCGGGCGGCGTACTGGTCGCCCGTGCCGCCGCTGGTGCCGACCCACTGGATGCCGTACGAGCCGGCGAGGCCGGACGGCTTGACCAGGAGCGTGAAGGTGCCGGCCGGCAACTCCCCGAGGCGCACCTTGCCCTCGGCGTCGCTCTGGGCCGGGCACGGGGAGTCCTGGACATAGGTCTCCACAGGCTTTCGAGCCTCGCGGCTCCGTTCCCGCCCGTCCGGCGGTACCTGACGGGATGACGCCACCAGACGCCGATCCGCCTTGGAGGCGAATCGGCTGTCCTTGCCCCGCTACGCGGGCTGGTCGGCTTCACCTCCGGCGTGAACGCCGGAGCACTGCCGACGAGTCCGGTAGCCGCCGGCTCTCGACAGCCGCAGCGTGTAGGCGCCGGTGAAGCCCGTGGTGGTTTCGGTGTGGCTGATGCCCGATTCGGCGGACACGGCGATCACCTGGACTCCGCGGGCCGGGGCGCCGGTCTCGTCGACCACCGTCCCCGTGATGGTCTCGCCTTCCAGTGCCGCCGCGGGGGCCGGCATTGCGGCGCCCGCGGCCATGGCTACAAGGCGATGAACATAGCGAAATGCCTTCGTTGCGCTCTCATCGACTCCTCCTCGAGTCCACCCGTGTGATGAGGTCGGCCCTCACCGTAAGTCGATCATCGAGCGCCGTCACGCAGGTGTCCGGAATATGGACAACACTCGGGGGTTGATCGGGGAGAGGTCGGGAAATATGGTGTTAATCGTTTAACACGTCAGAGAGCGCCGGTGTGAGGTTCCCTCGCCATGCCGACAGTCACGAGAGATCAGCGCTCGAGAGATTCCCTATATCCCTATAGGGAATGCTAGGTTATTCGACTAACATGAGACCAACAGCGCGACAAGTGGCCGAGCTGGCGAACGTGTCCGTGGCGACCGTCTCCTACGTCCTCAGCGGCCGGGACCGTCCCGTGGCCGCCGAGACGCGGCAGCGCGTGCTCGACGCCGCCAGGCAGCTCGGCTACACCCCCAACCAGGCCGCCAGGAGCCTGCGCAGGCGCCGCACCCAGCGGGTCTGCCTGGTGCTGAGCTCGCTCGGCGGCGTGCCGACCGACGAGCGGCTGGCCACCGACCTGCACGAGATGGCGGACGCGCGCGGCTACTCCGTGGTCACGCTCGCCGTCTACTCCGAGGCCCGTGCGAAGGCCGCGGTCGACGTGCTGCGCGGCGGCATCGCCGACGGCGCGCTGATCAACGTCGTCGGCGACCACCTCGCCCACGACCTGCTCAGCGGCCTGGCCGCCACCGGGCTGCCGATGGTGGTGCTGAGCAACGAGAGCGGGCTGGAGGGCTGCGACGTCGTCCGCACCCCCGAGACGCAGGCCTGCCAGGAGGCGGTCGAGCACCTGCTGGCGCAGGGCCGGCGGCGCATCGCGTTCCTGGCGCATCGCCACGAGCTCTTCCGGGACCGGCCCATCGGCAGGCTGCTCGGCTACATCACGGCACTCGACCGGCACGGCGTGGCCGAGCGGATCATCACCTCGGGTGCGGACGACCGCGTGGCGGCGTACCAGACGGCGACCGAGCTGCTGCGCTCCCCCGACCGCCCCGACGCGATCTTCGCCGCCTCCGACCGGGCCGCGATCAGCGCGATCTGGGCCGCCAGGGACGCCGGGCTGAGCGTGCCCGGCGACGTCGCGATCGTCGGCGTCGGCAACATCGACGAGGGTCTCATCACCCACCCGCAGCTCAGCACCGTCGGCCCGCTCAGGCACGACTACACCGACGTCGTGCGGCTGCTGTTCGACCGCCTCCAGGCCGAGGAGGCCCTGCCCGCCCGCGAGATCGTCCGCTCCTGGACCTTCGTGCGGCGGGGCTCTTCCTAGAAGGGAAATGCGAGATGACCCCCAATCTCTCCCGCCGTGATCTGCTCCGCCTGGCCGGGGCGGCCGCCGCCGTACCCGTCGTGTCGTCGTGCGCCGGGGCCCCGACGGCGCAGACCGCCGCGCCCGGCACGTTCACCGTCTACTGGAACGCCGGCCACGACTACCAGGCCTACCGGAAAGTGATCGCCGAGTTCGAGCAGGCCAACAAGGTCAAGGTCAACCTGCAGAAGTACCAGTGGCCCGACCTGCGGACCAGGCTGCTGGCGGACTTCGCCTCCGGCACCGTGCCGGACCTGGTCGAGGAGCCCGGCGGGTGGGTGCAGGAGTTCGCCGTCTCCGGCAACGCCCGCTCGCTGCAGGACTTCGTCGACCGCGACGGCCAGGCGATGGGCTTCCCGTCCGACTGGCAGCCGGTGACCGTGGAGCGCAACTCGTACCAGGGCAAGGTGTACGGCGTGCAGCTGCACTTCACCTGCAACACGCTCATCTGCAACAAGGGCATGCTCAGGGACGCCGGGGTGGAGCCGCCCACCACCTGGGAGGAGTTCCTCGCCGCGGCGCAGAAGCTGACCAAGGACGGCGTGTACGGCGTCGCGCTCAACCAGGACTACACCTACATGTGGCCGTGGCTGGTGCAGGCCGGCGTCACCCCCTACGACCCGCAGACCGGCAAGGTCATGACTCCCATGGCGGACGCGGTGGCCGCGCTGCAGTTCCAGGCCGACCTGATCCACAAGCACAAGGTCGCCCCGGTGCCGGTGTCGGGCACCGACTACTCAGGCCCGCAGAAGCTGTTCTCGGCCAAGCGCGCCGCGATGATCCTGACCGGCCCGTGGGACCTGGACCCGATCAGGAAGACCAGCCCCGACATCGAGCTCGGTGTCGTCCCGCCGCTGAAGCACAAGGTCCAGGCCACGCAGGCGGCCGGGGTGAGCATGTTCGTGCCCGCCAAGGCCGCCAGACCAGAGCTGTCGTGGGACTTCATCAAGCGCGTCACCGCCATCCAGGTCGAGCAGGCCGCCACCAAGGAGACCGGCATGCTCATGCCGCGCGTCTCCTGGGCGAAGCTGCCCGAGGTGCAGTCGAACGAGGTCATCAAGGTCTTCGCCGACGCGCTGCCCACCGCCAAGGACTCCTCCCAGCAGGTGCGGCTCACCGGCCAGTACGGCAAGTGGGAGGAGCTGCTCAAGGTCATGTACCAGCAGGTCCTCATCCAGAACCAGCCGGCCGCCGAGGCCCTCGCCAAATTCGCCCAGACGGCGGAGGGCTTCCTGCAATGACCCCCCGTACGCTGGCGGGCCGGTACGCCAGGACCGCGTATCTGTTCCTCATCCCGGCGATCCTGTTCTTCGCGGTCTTCTTCTACCTGCCGATCGGCAACGTCGTGGCCACCAGCCTGCGCACCGGGCCGCAGGCCGACCAGTGGACCGGGCTGGGCAACTACGCCCAGGCGCTGGCCGACCCGGCGGTGCGGCACTCGTTCCTGGTCACGGCGGCCTTCGCGGTGATCGTGGTGGCCGGGTCGATCGTGCTCGGCCTGGCCCTGGCGCTGGCGCTCGACCAGCCGCTCAAGGGGCGGGTGGGGTTCCGGGTGCTGCTGCTGGTGCCGTACCTGACGTCGGTGGCGATCGTCGGGCTGCTGTGGCGCAACATCCTGGACCCGGAGCTCGGCGTGCTGAACCGGGCGCTGGCCGCGGCCGGGCTGCCCGAGCAGCAGTGGCTCAACACCTCGCCGCTGCTCACGATCATCGCCGTCACGCTGTGGCAGCACGTCGGATACACGATGGTGCTGTTCCTGGCCGGGCTGCAGGGCATCCCGGAGGCCTACCAGGAGGCCGCCAAGATCGACGGGGCGGACGCCTGGCGCCGGTTCTGGCGGATCACGCTGCCGCTGCTCGCGCCGACCACGCTGTTCGTGTCGGTGATGATGGTGATCTCCTCGCTGCAGGCGTTCGGGCAGGCGTACATCATCACCAACGGCGGCCCCGGCGACGCCACCGACCTGTCGGTCTTCCACATCTTCAACGTCGCCTTCCGCACCAGGGACTTCGGCTACTCCTCGGCGCAGTCGATGCTGCTGCTGTTCGTGATCGTCGTGTTCACGCTGTTCCAGCTGCGGGCCGGGCGGCGCGGGGAGGTCACGTACTGATGCTGCGCAAGCCGCTGCTCTACCTGGTGCTCGGGCTGGCCTCGCTGGTGACGATCCTGCCGCTGCTCTACATGGTGTCCCTGTCGCTCCAGACGGAGGCGGAGACGCTGTCGGCCAACGCGGTGATCTGGCCGGAGGCGCCGCAGTGGGGCAACTACGCCGAGCTGTTCGCCCGCGCGCCGTTCGGCGACTTCATCGTCAACAGCCTGCTCGTGGCGGGCGCCATCACGCTGGCGCATCTGGTGTTCGACCCGCTCGTCGGGTACGTGTTCGCCAAGTTCCGCTTCCCGCTGCGCAACACGCTGTTCGTGGCGTTGCTGGCCACGGCCATGGTGCCGTTCTTCGTGCGGATGATCCCGCTGTACGTGCTGATGGCCAACATGGGGTGGCTGAACACGTACCAGGCGCTGATCACCCCGTTCCTCATGGACGCGTTCGGGATCTTCCTCATGCGGCAGTTCATCCAGCCCATCCCGGACGACCTGATCAGCGCCGCCCGCATCGACGGCGCCTCGGAGCTGCGCATCTACCGGAGCGTCATCCTGCCCCAGGTGCGCCCCGCGCTGGCCGTGCTCGGGCTGTTCACGTTCGTCTTCCAGTGGAACGAGTTCCTCTGGCCGCTGGTCGCCACCACGACACCGGAGATGCGCACCATCCCGGTCGGGCTCACCCTGTTCAACCAGGAGTACTTCACGCTGTGGCACCTGACGGCGGCCGGCTCGGTGATCCTCTTCGTCCCCACCGCCGTCCTGTTCCTGTTCACCCAGCGATACTTCGTACGCGGCATCGCGCTGACCGGCCTCAGATAGTCAGTTCGTTAGGAGATTCCCTTTTGCGTCCGAACGTGATCGTCGTCTTCACCGACCAGCAGCGGTGGGACACCGTCGGCCCCTTCACCCCCAACCTCGACAGGATGGCGAGGCACGGCACGCAGGCCACGGTCGCGCTCACCCCGCAACCGGTGTGCGCCCCCGCCCGCGCGGCCCTGCAGACGGGCCGCTACCCGACCACGACCGGCGTCTACCGCAACGCCCGCGTGCTGCCGCCCGAGGAGCGGACGCTGGCGCACCACTTCGGCGCGGCCGGGTACGCCACCGGCTACATCGGCAAGTGGCACCTGGCCGGCAGCGAGCCGGTCCCGGAGGACCAGCGCGGCGGCTACCGGTCATGGCTCGCGGCGAACGCGCTGGAGCACACCTCCGACGCCTACCGCACGATCGTGTACGACGAGGCGAACGAGCCCGTCCTGCTGCCCGGCTACCGCTCCGACGCCCTCGTCGACGCGGCCATCAGGTATGTCGCCGACCATCACGACGAGCCGTTCTTCCTGTTCCTGTCGTTCCTGGAGCCGCACCACCAGAACGAGGTGGACAACTACCCGGCGCCCGACGGCTACGAGGAGCGCTACCAGGGCCGCTGGATGCCGCCGGACCTGGCCGCGCTCGGCGGCACCGCGCACCAGCACATGGGCGGCTATCTCGGCCAGGTCAAGCGCCTGGACGAGGGGCTCGGGCGGCTGCTGGACGCCCTCCGCAGCATGGACCTGCTGGACGACACGATCGTGGCGTACACCTCCGACCACGGCAACCACTTCAAGACCCGCAACGGCGAGTACAAGCGGTCCTGCCACGACGCGTCCCTGCGGGTGCCGCTGGCCCTGCGCGGCCCCGGCTTCGACGGAGGCGGTGCGATCTCCCGCCCGGTCAGCACGCTCGATTTGCCACCGACGCTGCTGGAGGCCGCCGGGCTGCCCGTCCCTTCGGAGATGCAGGGCCGCTCGTTCCTGCCGCTGCTGCGCGACGCCCGCGCCGACTGGCCTTCGGAGGTGTTCTTCCAGGTCAGCGAGTCGGAGGTGGGGCGTGGGATCCGTACGTCGCGGTGGAAGTACTACGCCGTCGCCGAGGACGCCGACCCGTGGGACGTCCCCGCCGCGTCCCGCTATCGCGAGCAGGCGCTGTACGACCTGGAGAACGACCCGCACGAGCTGGTCAACCTGGCCGGATACGCCTCGCACGCGGAGGTGGCGGCGCGGCTGCGGGAGCGGCTGCTGCACAGGATCGCGGAGGCCGAGGGGACCGAGCCGGCGATCGACCCGGCCGTCGCCCGCCCGGCCCCGGCGCAGGCGATGATCGACCCGGAGGTACGCCTGCGCGGCCCCAAGCCGGTCAGATTCGGCCACCAGGGCAGGTGACCACGTCGCCGAGCACCCGGGCACGCCGCAGGTGGGCGCGGGAGCACCCCTTACGGGTGCATGGCGAAGAGGGCCGGCCCCGGCGAGGGCCGGCCCTTTCGGGTGAACGTCAGCCCAGGCCGTTCCTCATGGCCGTGAGCAGTTCGGCGTTCGTGGTGTCACCGCTGAGCTCCCAGAAGAAGGCGCCGCCGAGGCCCTGGTTCTTGGAGTAGCTCATCTTGCCGCCGATCGTGGCCGGCGTGTCGTAGCTCCACCACTGGTTGCCGCAGAAGGCGTACGCCGTGCCCGCGACGGTGCCGGTGGCCGGGCAGCGGGTCTTGAGCACCTTGTAGTCCTCGATGCCCTGTTCGTACGTCCCCGGCGCCGCTCCCGTGGCCGTGCCGCCCGGCGCGGCCTGGGTGACCCCGGCCCAGCCGCGGCCGTAGAAGCCGATGCCGAGCAGCAGCTTGCTCGCCGGCACGCCCTTGCTCTTGAGCTTCTGGATCGCGTTGTCGGAGTAGAACCCGGCGGTCGGGATGCCGGCGTAGGAGGTGAGCGGCGAGTGCGGGGCCGTCGGTCCCTGCGGCGCAAAGGCTCCGAAGTAGTCGTAAGTCATGACGTTGTACCAGTCGATGTACTGGGCCGCGCCGGCGTAGTCGGCGGCGTCGATCTTGCCGCCGCTGGTGCCGTCGGCGGTGATGGCCGCGGTGACCAGGTTGCCGGAGCCGAAGCGGGAGCGCAGCGCCGACATGAGGTTCCTGAAGGCGGCCGGGCCGCTGCTGTCGCAGGTCAGGCCGCAGGCGTTCGGGTATTCCCAGTCGATGTCGATGCCGTCGAAGACGTCCGCCCAGCGCGGGTCCTCGACCAGGCGGTAGCAGGAGTCGGCGAACGCGGCCGGGTTCTGCGCGGCCTGGGTGAAGCCGCCCGACCAGGTCCAGCCGCCGAAGGAGAACAGCACCTTCAGGTTCGGGTGCTTCTTCTTGAGCTTGCGCAGCTGGTTGAAGCTGCCGCGCAGGGCGCCGGCGTCCCAGGTGTCGGCGACGCCGTCCACGCTCTCGCCCGCCTGGTAGAAGCGGTCGTAGTCGGCGTAGGAGTCGCCGATGGTGCACTGCCCGTTCTGCACGTTGCCGAAGGCGTAGTTGATGTGCGTCAGCTTGGCCGCCGAGCCGCTGGTGTCGATGTTCTTGACGTGGTAACCGCGCTGGTAGACGCCCCACTGGACGAAGTATCCGAGCACCTTCTTCCCGCCGCCTCCGCCGCCCGTCGTGGTGGCGGTGACGGAGTTGCTGCCGGCGGAGCGGTTTCCGGCGGCGTCGCGAGCGCGGACGGTGTAGGTGTAAGCCGTACTGGCGCTCAAGCCGCTGTCGGTGTGAGTGGTGCCGGTGACCGTGGCGACCAGCGTGCCGCCCCTATAGACCTCATAGCCGGTCACGCCGACATTGTCGCTGGAGGCGTTCCAGGCCAAAGTGACGCTGCCGCTGGTGACACCGGTAGAGCGGAGGTTGCCGGGGACGGTCGGCGGGCTGGTGTCGGTGCCGCCGCCCGTCGTGGTGGCGGTGACGGAGTTGCTGCCGGCGGAGCGGTTTCCGGCGGCGTCGCGAGCGCGGACGGTGTAGGTGTAAGCCGTACTGGCGCTCAAGCCGCTGTCGGTGTGAGTGGTGCCGGTGACCGTGGCGACCAGCGTGCCGCCCCTATAGACCTCATAGCCGGGCACGCCGACATTGTCGGAGGAGGCGTTCCAGGCCAAAGTGACGCTGCCGCTGGTGACACCGGTAGAGCGGAGATTGCCGGGGACGGTCGGCGGGCTGGTGTCGGTGCCGCCGCCGGTCGCCGGCTTCCACAGTGCCGGTACGTTCGGCGGCTCCCAGCCGGGCTGGGAGGTGTGGGCTTGGATGCATTCGTACTCGACGCCGTTGTACGTGACGCGCGCGCCGGTCGCGTACGCCGTCCACGGTGCCCAGTCGGCTAAGGCGACCGTGGCGGATCCGTAGGCGGGCGGGGCGACGACCGCGGCGGTGAGGGGCAGCACCAAGGCCGCCAGGCAGGCGAGGACCTTGCTCAGGATCGTGTGTCTCATGATGCTCCGACATCCGGTTGGGGGGCGAACGGGAAGCGGGATGCCAGGAAACCATTAGGAAAGTTTCCTTTTAATTATGAGACGACGGTAACTCCCACCTGCGGAGGCGTCAAGATATTTCGGTCAGATCGTGAAATCGCGCAGTAAACCCGTATAGCGTTTCGCCCCCGGCCGGGCGTACTCTCCGCGCTTGCTCGTCCGCAGCCCGAGCGCGACCAGCGACTCGACGAGCTTGGTGGCGACGGTCACCCCGTCGATGACCGGCACACCCGTCTCCCGCGACACCTCGGCGGCGAACTCCGCCATGCCCGCGCAGCCCAGCACCAACGAGTCGCAGCCGTCACGCTCGACGGCCGTCACGCACAACTCCGTCACCTCCTTACGGGCCGCCGGGTCTTCGAGGTCGAGGACCGGGATGTCGCAGGCGTGCACGCCCCGGCAGGCGGCGGCGAAGCCGTACCGGCGGGCGAGATCCCAGGCCGTGCCCACGGTCCTGGACAGGGTCGTGACGACGCTGAAACTCCGGCCGACCAGCGTGGCGGCGTGCATGGCGGCCTCCGCGATCCCGATCACGGGGCCGGTGGCCAGCTCGCGGGCGGCGTCCAGCCCCGGGTCGCCGAAGCAGGCGATGACGTACCCGTCCACGCCGTCGCGCTCGCCCGCCGCGATCTCGGCCAGCACCCCCGGCACGGCCAGCGCCTCGTCGTAGTGGCTCTCGATCGACTCCGGGCCCATGCTCGGGCTGACGGCGGTGACGACGGTCGACGGGGACGCCACCGCCCTGGCGCAGCGACCGATGGAATCGGTCATGGCCAGGGCGGTGTTCGGGTTGATCACTTTGACGTGCGTCATGCGGCGGTGATCCGGGGAGAGCGCCGTTCCAGGACCATCAGCGCCACGAAGCCGAGCCCGCAGCCGATGAACCAGCTGTAGTCGGCGATCCACGTCAGGTTCGTGGCCGTGACGCCCAGGTCGAGCAGCATTTTCGGCACCAGCACGGAGGCGATGGCGGGCACGCCGGCCGCGACGGTGGCCCAGATCGCGTTGGGGTTGTAGCCCTTGCGGAACCAGTAGCGGCCGCCCTGGTCCAGCGTGAACAGCTCGTCCACGGCCACCCGCTGCCGTGCGCAGATGTAGTAGCCGGCGATCAGGATTCCGAACAGCGGCCCGATGAGCGCGCCGAGCAGGCCGAGCGTGTAGTGGATGGCGTCGGGGTTGCTGTACCAGTTCCACGGCGTGAGCACCACGGACCCGACCGCCGCGATCATCCCGCCGGCACGCCAGCTGATCCGCTGCGGGCTGACGTTCGAGAAGTCGAAGGCCGGGGAGATGAAGTTGGCGACGATGTTGATGCCCACGGTCGCGATCACGAACGTGAGGCCGCCGAGCAGGATCGCGAACGGCGTGTCGATGCGCTCCACCGTGTGGATCGGATCGGTGATCAGCTCGCCGAACACCGGAACCGTGGCCGAGGCCGTGATCACCGTCAGGATGGAGAAGAACAGGAAGTTGACCGGCAGGCCGAGGAGGTTGCCGCGCTTGACGGCCTCGAACGACCGCCCGTAGCGCGAGAAGTCGCCGAAGTTCAGCATCGGCCCGGAGAAGTACGACACGACCAGGGCGATCGCCCCGAGCATCACCGGGATCGACTCGGCGAACCCGAGGCTGTCGCCCTGCGACAGGTCCAGGCTGATGTTCTCCCAGCCCGCCTGGCTGACCAGGTAGACGGCCAGCACGACCATGACCACGTAGACGGCGGGTCCCGCCCAGTCCACGAATCGCCGGATCGAGTCCATGCCGCGCCAGAACACCGCCGCCTGGGCGACCCAGAGGATGGCGTAGCAGATGTACCCCAGCGCCGACAGGCCGAGGAAGCTCGGCGTGTTCAGCGCGGCCGTGGCCGGCCAGAACTTGAGGAAGACGATGATGAGCGCCTGCGAGGCCAGGTACGTCTGCACGCCGTACCACGCGATCGCGATCAGGCCGCGCACGATGGCGGGGATGTTCGCGCCGAGCACCCCGAAGACGGCGCGGTTGATCACCGGGTACGGCACTCCGGTGACCTGGCTCGGCTTGGCCACCAGGTTGCAGAAGACGTTGACGATGACGATGCCGGCCACCAGCGCGAACAGCACCTGCCAGCTCGCCAGGCCGAGCGCGAACAGGCTGCCCGCCGTCACGTAGCCCCCGACGCTGTGCACGTCGGACATCCAGAAGGCGAAGATGTTGTACGACGACCAGGTCTGCTTCTTCAGCGGGGCCAGGTCCTCATTGGTGAGCCGAGGGTCATAGGCCGGGGGTGGCGCGTGCGTGATCGATGCGGTGGGTTCCGACATTGCGGCATCCTTGGGGGGTAGGCATCTCCAGGGGTGTTAAGTGATCACTTAACACTTCCTGTTAACCTATGCCTTGATTTTTGGGGCGGCAATTGCGGTCGTGTTAATCCTTTGTGACATATGGTGTGGAGGACATGGAGAGCCGTACGGACCTCGACGCGGTCAGCAACGAACGCCTCGGCCAGCGGCTCCGCGACCTCCGCACGCAATCGGGCAAGTCGCTGCGCGCGGTGGCACGGGAGCTCGGCATCTCGGCCAGCGCCGTGTCGCAGATCGAACGCGGCACACTGCGCCCGTCGGTGAGCCGGTTAATCGCTTACGTCTCGGCCATCGGCGTGCCGCTGGCGGCGGTCTTCGACACCCCCGGCGACGAGGAGCCGCACCTCCGCCCCGGCCCCGCCGTGCCGGGCCTGGCGATCAGGCGGGCGTGGGAGGTCGCGTCGATCGAGCTCAGCGGGGGTGTGACGTTCCGCAGGCTGTCGCCGGTGCCGACGCCTGACGTGGAGTTCTTCGAGTCGACGTACCCGCCGAGCGCGATCTCCACCGTCCACGGGCAGTTCCTCAAACACGAGGGGTACGAGGTCGGCACCGTCACGGCGGGAGAGCTGACGATCGAGTTCGAGTCGGAGGTCGTCACCCTGGCCAAGGGCGATTCGATCACGTTCCCGTGCAGCCGCCCGCACATCGTCGGCAACCGCTCCGACACCGTGACCGCCGTCGCGACCTGGCTGATCGTGCACCGCTGACGACGGCGGCGTACGGCGTGCCCCATTGCGAACAGCGTACGCACCCGCTAGGGTGGGCGCATGCCAGCAGACCAGCAGCCGCTCCCCTCCGTGTGGGCGCGCCCGCGCAAGGAGCGGGAGCAGCCGGCGCTGAGTCAGAAGCACATCGTGGCCGAGGCCATCCGGCTGCTCGACGAGGAGGGCATCGACGCCCTGAGCATGCGCCGCCTGGGCAGCAGGCTCGGCGCCGGCGCCACCTCCCTCTACCGGCACGTGGCCAACAAGGACGAGCTGTTCGAGCTGGCCGTGGACGAGGTCTACGGCGAGGTGACGCTGCCCGAGATCGGCGATCCGGCCGGCTGGCGGGGCACCGTCACGAAGATCGCCCATGAGCTGCGCGCGGCGTTCCTGCGCCACCCGTGGATCGCCGCCAAGCTCGGCGAGACCGGCCTGGCCTACCTCGGGCCCAACGTGCTGCGGCGATCCGAGCTCATGCTGGCCCTGTTCGAGTCGGCCGGCTTCGCGCTCGCGGAGGCCGACCGGGCCGTGCACACCGTCACCGCCTACGTGCTGGGCGTCGCCGCCACCGAGGCGGCCTGGGTGTCCATGGTCGCCCGCAGCGGGCAGAGCGAGCAGGAGTGGGCCGAGCGCCTGTGGCCGGCCGCCGAGCGGGCCGTGCAGGACTACCCCCGGCTGCGGGCGCGATACGCCGAGCAGCGCGCGGGCCACATCTCCGACGACAACGAGGACGCCTTCGAATACGGCCTCCAGCGGGTCCTCGACGGCCTGGAATCCCGCCTCCGCGCCACCGGCTGACTCCAGGAAACCGCCTCGACCGTTCTCGGGGCGCCTGAAACCGGCGGGAACGGCGAGCTCGGCTCATGTTCGGCGCGTGACGGGGTTCGGGTGGGACATCACTGGGTTGACCATCTTGCGACGCGACCCCGCGCTGCGGAAGGATCACCGAGTCGAACCCCCCAGCCCGCGCCCGGCGGTTACCCCCCGCCTTGGCGCATGACGACATGGAGAGCCTGTCGTGCGCACTCAGGAGAACGTCGAACAGTTCGGTTACCGGCAGGAGTTACGTCGCGGGGTCGGGCTGACCGACCTTGTGTTCTACGGTCTGGTGTTCATGGTGCCGATCGCGCCCTTCGCGATCTTCGGCCTCGTCTACAACCAGTCGGGTGGCATGCCGGCGCTGGCGTACCTCGTCGGGATGATCGCGCTGCTGTTCACCGCGGCGTCGTACGCGCAGATGGTCAAGGCGTTCCCGCTGTCGGGCTCGGTCTACAACTACGCGGGCCGCGGCATCGCCCCGCCGGTCGGATTCATGACCGGATGGATGGTGCTGCTGGACTACATCCTCGTCCCGTGCCTGCTCTACCTGGTCGCGGCCATCGCCATGAACTCCAGCATCCCGCAGGTGCCCGTGTGGGCCTGGCTGATCGTGTTCGTCGCCGTCAACATGGCGATCAACCTGCGCGGCATCAAGATGACGGTCAAGCTCACCCGGGTGATGATCGCCGTCGAGCTGGTCGTGCTGGCGCTGTTCCTGCTGGTCGGCGTCTGGGCGCTGCTCCAGGGCAAGGGCCGCGGCTTCAGCCTCGAGCCGCTGTTCAACCCGGAGACCTTCTCGTGGCCGATCATATTCGCCGCGGTCTCGGTCGCGGTCCTGTCGTTCCTCGGCTTCGACGGGATCAGCATGCTGGTGGAGGAGTCAACCGGCGGCTCCGCGCAGGTCGGGCGGGCCATGCGGCTGGCGCTGGGGCTGGCCGGAGTGCTGTTCATCACCCAGGTGTGGGTGGCCGCCCTGCTGGTGCCCGACCCCGCGGGGCTGCTGAAGCAGGACACCGGCACCGCGTTCTACGACGCGGCCGCGGTCGCCGGCGGCGAGTGGCTCAGGCATGTCACCTCGACCGCCACGGCGCTCTCCTGGGGTCTGGCCAACACGCTGGTCGCCCAGGTCGCGGTCTCGCGCCTGCTGTACGCGATGGCCCGCGACCGGCAGCTGCCGTCGTTCCTCGCCAAGGTGTCGGTCAGGCACTCGGTCCCGGCCAACGCCATCATGCTGGTCTCCGCGCTGTCCGTCGGCCTTGGGATCTGGATGGCCAACCGCGCTGACGGCGTGGCACTCCTCAGCAGCCTGATCAACATGGGCGCCATGGTCGCGTTCGTGGTCCTGCACGTGTCGGTCATCGTGCACTACGCGTGGCGCAACGGCTCGAACGACCTGTGGTCGCACGTGCTCGCGCCGCTGATCGGGATGGCGATCCTGATCTTCGTGGTGATCAACGCCAACGTCTGGGCGCAGGTGGTGGGCCTGATCTGGTTCGCCGTCGGCATCGTGGTGTTGATCACCCTGTACGCCCTCGGCCGCCGCCCGGCCCTGCAGAGCATGGACCGTATGTAGCGAGCAAAGGACACCACGCCGCCATGAATCGGCTGCCGCTCCACCAGGACCTGTTCCTCATCGCCCACGACCAGTCCGGCAAGTCCTTGATCCATCAGTCCTCGATGGCGCTCGGGCTGGCCACGGCGGTGCTGCTCGAGCTGGCCCTGGACGGTCGCGTCGCGGTCGCCCGGGGTCAGGTCGCGGTCTCCGGCCACGTCGCCCCGGGCTCCGGCACCGGCGACGCGATCGCCGACGGGCTGCTCGCGCTCATCGCCAAGGACCCCGGGGACGTCAGGTCGCCGATCAAGAAGGCGGCGGAGCACGCCTACGAGCAGACCCGGGAGGCCCTGGTCGCCTCCGGGGTGCTCGTCCAGGTGACCAAGCGCAGGATGGGCGTGCTGCCGTACACGCGTTACCAGCTCGCCGACATCGCGTCGGTCGTCCGCGCCTCCTCGGGGGCGCGGGCCGCGGTGGAGGGCTGGAAACAGCCCGACGCGCGGTGCGCCGCGCTGTGCGGGCTGGTGGCCGTGCTGCAGTTGGAGGCCGAGCTCTACCTCGACCAGCCGGCGAGCCGGCTGGCCGGCCGGCTGCGCGAGCTCGCCCTCGCCAGCTCGCGCGAGGTCACCGAGCTGGTCGCGGTCGCCCACACGCTGGTCGCGGAGGCGGCCGTGGCGGTCTATCGCTGATTTGTCCTAGTACGTAGACGATGCCCCAAACGCGAGTTACGCTCCGCTGGCCACAACATGGGGGGCAATCATGAGCTATACGCTATTACGCGGCTCTTTCGTCATCCGGTACGCGGACCTTCCCCGCCAGGGCCCCGAGCCCGACGGCGACACCGTCAAATTCCTGCCCGACTCCCCCGCGCTGGTCGAGGCGCTGCCGCGGCGCTCCGGCCGGCCCCCGAACATCAACCGCCGCGGCGTCTCCGTACGCCTGGAGGCCATCGACGCCCTGGAGACCCACTTCGAGGAGTCCCACCAGGAGCTCGCCGGGGCCACGGCGGCGCGCGACGAGCTGCTGCGCCTGCTCGGGTTCACGAACGTGGTCTTCTTCGACGACCTGCCGAACAAGGTGCGCTCCGCCGACCAGGACACGATCCGCGGGCACGTGCTCACCAACGGGATCGACGCGAACGGGCGGCTGATCGCCTTCGCCTTCGCGGGAGACCACCCGGGACCGGACGGCTCCCGCGTGTTCCTGGACGAGCCGCTGGCCGACGGGTCCGTGAACGCCGCGCTGCTCGCCGCCGGGCTCGTCTATCCGGCGTTCTACGCGACGCTGCCCGCCGGGCTGCGTACGCATCTGGCCGACGTGTCGACGGCGGCCAGGAACAAGGCGCTGACCAGCGGCATCTGGCCGCGCTCGACCGCCGACCCCGACGGCGCGGCCGTCATCCCCGACCTGGCCGCCGCCGAGCGGCTCGTCATGTGGCCCAAGCTGTTCCGGCGGATCGTGCCGTACCTCGCGGAGGGGTTCCCCGACTTCGACGGCTTCGACGCCTGGCTGCGGGCCGACCCCGTGCACCGGGACGACGAGCTGTTCCTGCTCGACGAGTTGGAGCGGGGCAACCTGCACGACGTGATCGACGCCCGAGGGCAGGAGATCCGGCTGACGGTGTGGCCGGAGCGGTTCATCCTCAACCCGGACCCCGCGCCGCCCGGCGCGCCGGTCGAGCCGCCGCTCGTCACCGCGGGCGACCTGCTGATCGTGGCGGCGCTGCCGGACCCGGCGGGGGCCGATCGCGGCGAGGAGTCCATCACGCTGCTGAACGTCACGCCGGGCACGGTCGACCTCGCGGGCTGGTGGCTGTCGGACGCCACCGGCGGCCGCAAGGAGCTGGGCGGGCCCCTCGCGGGCGGCGCCACGCTGCGGGTGGCGCTCGACGGGGCACTGCGGCTCGGCAACCGGGGCGACAGCATCGTCCTGGTGGATTCCGAGGGGACCACCATCGACCAGGTCACGTACAAGGCGGACCGCGTCCGCGCGGGCCGCACCATCTGCTTCGGACGCTGATCTCTCCCACAACGAAGGAGAACGCGATGTTCATGGCGCGGTTGATGACGCGCTCGGTGTTCAGGCTCGCGACCGGGGCGGCGGCGGGCTACCTGCTCGCGGTACGCCCGTGGCACCTCCGCTGGGGCGCCGACGACGCCGAGGTCTACGGCGAGATGCCCGGTGACGACGTCGTCCGCAGCCCGCAGTACCGGGCGACCCGGGCCGTCACCGTCGAGGCTCCTCCCGCGGCCGTCTGGCCCTGGGTGGTCCGGCTGGGCGGCTACACCCCCGGCACCTCCGGGGAACCCGACGAGGGCCTTCAGGTCCTGAAAACCGGCGACATCGTGCACGCCGCGTCGGACGGCGGGTTCGTCGTGGAGCAGGTGGACCCGCCGCACACCCTCGTGCTCACCCAGCGCGGCGCGGACGCCACCACCACCTGCTCCATCGCCCTGCGCGAGCTCGACGACCACCGGACCCGGATGGTGTTCCGGGTCCGGATCCGGGCCGAGCCCGGCCTGCGCGGCACCGGCCACCTCGCCCGGATGGATCTGAGCGACTTCGTGGCGATGCGCAGGCAGCTGCTGACGATCAAGTCGCGCGCCGAGTCCACGCGCTGACCCTGGAGTCCCAGGCGCCCTCTCCCAGCGGGGGGCGCCTTGAGGTGTTGACGGCGGAGCTTTCCGGCGCTTACGGTTCCGGCAATATCGGTGAAACATATCGCCACTTGCCCGAAACTTTCGGAGGCTCCATGCTGCGAGGCGTTGTCGCGATCACCCTGCTCGGACTCCCGGCGATGCACCCCGCACAAGCGGCGGAGCCACCGGCCATCACGGTCAACGAGCACGTCAGGCACCAGAACATCGACGGCTTCGGCATCTCCCAGGCGTTCCGGCGCAACGAGTTGCTCAAGGCGCTGTCGGAAACACAGCAGCGGGAGGTCCTCGACCTGTGGTTCGACCGTGACAAGGGAGCCGGGCTCAGCATCCTGCGCCTCGGCATCGGCTCCTCCCCCGCGGGCAGCCCGTACGACCACATGGTCTCCATCCAGCCGGAGAACCCCGGCGGCCCGGACGCCCCGCCCAAGTACGTGTGGGACGGAGACGACAACAGCCAGGTCTGGGTGGCCAAGGAGGCCAAGGCGTACGGGGTGAAGCGCTTCTTCGCCGACGCCTGGAGCGCGCCCGGCTACATGAAGGACAACGGCAGCGACAAGAACGGTGGCACGCTGCTTCCCGAGTGGCAGCGCGCCTATGCCGACTACCTGGTGGCGTACACGAAGTTCTACGCCCGGGAAGGCATCAAGATCACCGATCTGGGGTTCACGAACGAGCCCGACTGGACGGCCACGTACGCGTCCATGCGCTTCACCCCGGAGCAGGCCGCCCAGTTCGCCAAGGTGCTCGGCCCGGTCTCCAAGGGCGTGAACGTGGTGTGCTGCGACTCCTTCGGCTGGAACCAGGCCAAGGCGTACACGGCGGCGATCGAGGCCGACCCCGAGGCCCGCCGCTGGGTGAAGGTCCACACCGGCCACACGTACGCCAGCCCCGTGGACGCCCCGCTGCCGACCAGCAGGAAGTCCTGGATGTCCGAGTGGAACCCCAACGGCTCCACCTGGAACGAGGCCTGGGACGACGGCAGCGGCTCCGACGGCATCGCCATCGCCCAGGCCGTCCACGACGCGCTCACCCTCGGCGACGTCAGCGCCTACATCTTCTGGCTGGGCGGCTCACGCGGCACGACCAGGGCGTTGGTGCAGCTCGACGATGTCGCGAAGACGTACAAGGTGTCCAAGCGGCTGTGGGCGCTGGCGGCGTACAGCAGGTTCATCCGGCCGGGCGCGGTCCGGCTGGACGCGTCGGCGGCGGACCCGGCGCTGAAAGTTTCAGCGTTCCGCAACGAAGACGGCTCCCGCGTGATCGAGGTGCTCAACACCGGGACCGCGCCCGTCACGTGGAAGGGCGTGCGCGGGAGGGCCACCGCCTACCTGACCGACACCGCCAATTCGCTCACCCCCTCGCCCGTGACCGGCCGTACGGTGACGCTCCAGCCGCGGGCGCTCACCACCATCGTCATCCGATGAGCTCCGCGAGAGCCCGGGCCGGTGCCGCCCGGGCTCTCGCCTCGCCTCATCAGCCCCACACTTCCTGGGCGGTCTCGACGATCAGACGGAGCTTGGCGAACTGCTCCTCGGCCGTGAGCTGGTTGCCCTCGACCGTGGAGGAGAACCCGCACTGCGGTGACAGGCAGAGCTGGTCGAGGTCGATGAACTTGGCGGCCTCGTCGATGCGCCGCTTGAGCGTGTCCTTCGACTCCAGCTCCCCCCGCTTGGTCGTGACCAGCCCGAGCACCACCGTCTTCCCCTTGGGCACGAACCGCAGCGGCTCGAACCCACCCGACCGCTCGTCGTCGTATTCGAGGAAGAACCCGTCCACCTTCAGCTCCCCGAACAGCGCCTCGGCGACGTAGTCGTAACTACCGGAGGCGGCCCAGGAGGAGCGGAAGTTGCCCCGGCACATGTGCGTGGTGATCGTCATGCCCGCCGGCTTGGCCGCCAGCGCCGCGTTGATCTGCTTGATGTAACGCAGGTGCATGTGCTCGGCGTCGTCGCCCCGCGAGGCCAGCTCCGCCCGCTGCGCCGGGTCGTTGAGGTAGGCCAGGCTCGTGTCGTCGAACTGCAGGTACGTGCAGCCCAGCGCGCCGATCCTGCGGACCTGCTCGGCGTAGGCCCCGCTCAGGTCACGCCAGAACTCCTCGACGTCGGGGTAGACCTTCGGGTCGATGGCGGCGGGGCCGCCGCGGTAGTGGACCATGCTCGGCGAGGGGATGGTCAGCTTGGGCACGGCTGTGGTCACGCTGTCGCGCAGGAACGCGAAGTCGTCGGCGAAGATCGGCTGCTTCAGCTTGATCCGGTCGTGCACGCGCAGCGCCGCCGGGGTGAACTCGATGTCGCCCTGCTCGTTGTGGAAGCGCACCGTGATGTGCTCGTCGGTGGCCTGGCCGATGCCGCCGAGCCGGTAGATGAAGTCCATGTGCCAGGAGGCCCGCCGGAACTCGCCGTCCGTCGCGCTCTGCAGGCCGATCTCCTCCTGCCTGCGTACGACTTCCCTGATGGCCTCGTCCTCGGCTTCCCGCAGCTCGTCGCCGGTCAAGCTCTCCCGGGCGCGCAGCAGGGCCGGCGGGCGCAGGAGGCTGCCGACGTGGTCGGCGCGGAAAGGTGGTGAGGTACGCATTGCGGATCAACTCCTCGTCAGATGCGGAGCCGCTCAGCCCGAGCCGTACGCCTTCCGGAGAGGGGCTTTGAGCAACTTGCCCGCGGCGTTCTTGGGCAATTCGGGGACGAATTCCAGATATTTCGGGATTTTGAAGCGGGCCAGCCGGCCGTCCAGGTGTTTCAGCAGTTCGCCGGCCTCGGCGGTGGCGTCCGGCCGCAGCACGACCAGGGCCTTGCCGACCTCGCCCCACGTGTCGTCGGGCACGCCGATCACCGCGCATTCGGCGACCGCGGCGTGGCTGTACAGGACGCTCTCGACCTCGGCGGGGTAGATGTTCTCGCCGCCGGAGATGATCACGTCTTTGAGCCGGTCGGCGATGCGCACGTAGCCTTCCTCGTCGGCGACGCCGACGTCGCCGGAGCGGAACCAGCCGTCGGGCGAGAGCACCTTCGCGGTCTCCTCGGGGCGCCGCCAGTAGCCGGGCATGACGTTGGGGCCTTGTACGTACACCTCGCCGGGCTCGCCGGGCGCGGCCTCCGTACCGTCGGGCTTGACCAGGCGGACGTCGGAGAAGAAGCACGGCACACCGGCCGAGCCGGCCTTGTCGATCGAGCGCTCGGCCCCGAGGAAGAGCGCGCCGGGGGCGGTCTCCGTCATGCCGTAGCCCTGGAGGAACGTCAGCCCCCGATCCTGATAAATCCGGATCAGCGGCTTGGGCACCGGCGCGCCCCCGCACAGCAGGTGCCGCAGGCTGGACAGGTCGGCCCCGGCCCAGCGCGGCGACCGGGCGAGGAGGCCGAACATCGACGGCACCCCGAACATCACCGTGACCCGCTCGGTCTCGATCAGGTCGAACGTCCCGTCCACGTCGAAGGACGGCTCCAGGATGGCCCGGCCGCCCTTGAGCACGGTCGGGATCAGCGTCTGCGCCAGTGCCGCGATGTGGAACAGCGGCGCGCTGATCAGCGTCACCTCGTCGTGCGCGAGCGGCACGTCGACCAGCAGGTTGACGGTGTTCCAGGTCAGGTTGGCGTGGGTGAGCATGGCGCCTTTGGGGCGTCCGGTGGTGCCGGAGGTGTACATGATCAGGCAGACGTCGTCCTGGCCCACGGGCTCGTCGATCGGCTCGGGCGAGCCCCCTTCGAGCAGTGCCTCGTACCCGCTCGCCGAGATGTGCCCGCCCGGCAGTCCCGCGCCGTCCTGACCGTCTCCCAGCACCACGATCTGCGCACCGGCGTCCTGGAGGATGTATTGCAGCTCCGGCAGGGCCAGACGGGTGTTGAGCGGGACGAACACCGCCCCGAGCAGCCCCGCCGCGAAGAACGTCTCCACCAGCGCGGGATGATTGGCCCCGAGATAGGCCACGCGGTCACCGCGCCGCACATCCAGATCGGCCAGCGCCGAGGCCAGCCGGTACGTCCGTTCCCGCAGGTCACCGTAGGTGTGGGCGCGGCCGCGGCAGGACAGCGCCACCCGCTCGGGCGTCATGCGGGCCCGGCGTGCCGGCCACGATCCAAGCCCCTGATTCCGCATCGGTGCTCCTTGACGCTCAAGCCATCAAGTTAGGCCACTATGCAATGGCTGTCATTGTTCTGCCCAAGTTTCATCGGGTACGACGTCCATGAGCCGCTCCGCGACCGCCGCCGCCTCCGGTCTGAACCGCTCGTGCAACGCGTGGCAGACCCGCTGGGCCTTCTCGGCCGGCCAGTTGTGCGGCAGATAGCGCAGCGGGAGCCGCGGATCGGTCCTGATGATCTGCAGCCAGCCGGTGAGCAGAACCAGCGAGCGGGCCAGGTCGTCGGGCGCGTCGGGCGCGGGATCGGCCTGGTCCCAGCGCCGCAGGAACTCCCGGTAGCGCTCGCCCAGCCCGTCCAGGTCGTAGGCGTCCCTGACCAGGGCGTGCATGTCGGTGGGATATCTGGGCTCGGCGGCGAACACCTTCACGTTCGCGCCGAGACCGCCGATCGCCCGCGCGGCGTCCACCTCGCCGGGAGCGATCCACAGGCCGTTCTGCAACGGGCCGAACCCGGCCCAGATCAGCCTCGACCGCAGCTCGTGCCGCTGCCGCTGCCAGGATTCGGGCAGCGAGAAGCCGACCAGCGTCCACCGGTCCTCGTCCGCGTCGTTGACGACGCCGCTGTGCCAGAGACGCCGCTCGCCGTCCTTGAGCACCTGGGTGCTCGTCGGCGTGAGCCCGAAGTACATGCGCCGGCCCGAGCGCTGGCGGCGCAGCAGCCCGCGGCGGACCATCCGGGTCAGCGCCGAGCGCGTGGCATCCTCCGAGATCCCGACCTTGGTGAATGCCTCGATGAAGCTCCCCGAGGACACGCAGATCCCGCGGCCGTACACGTGATCTCCGAGAAAGGTCAGAACCACCGATTGAGGCCGCACTGCGCCCTCCCGCCGATGTTGGGCAAAGTATTGACAGCCGTAATATAGCTGCCTACATTCAGGGCCACATAGCGGTCCTGGAGGTCCTGATGCGCAGGCTTCTTCCGTCCCTGGCATGCTTGGTGCTCGCGGTGGCCGCCTGCGGCGGAAACGCCGGCGGATCCGCCCAGGACCCGATCAAGGTGGGCCTCATCGTCTCCCTGACCGGCAACTACACGCCGCTCGGCAGCGAGGACAAGAAGGCCGTCGAGCTCGCGGTCGAGCAGGTCAACGCGCAGGGCGGGCTGCTGGGCCGCAAGGTGGAGCTGGTCACCCGCGACGACAAGACCGCTCCCGACCAGGGCATCGTGGCCTACAACCAGATCAAGGGCGAGATCGACGCGTTGATCGGGCCGGTGTTCTCCAACTCGGCGCTCGCGGTCGAGCCGCTCGCGCAGCGCGACAAGATGCCGTACCTGTCGCTCGCGCCGGCGCAGGAGCAGGTCGAGCCGATCAAGTCGTACATCTTCGTCACGCCCGCCCTGTCCAGCATGTACGCCGAACGCTACCTGCAGTACATCCAGGCCCAGGGCATCAAGACCATCGCCGTCGCGTGGGACTCCAAGAGCGCCTATTCGGTCTCCGGGCACAAGTCCATGGTCGCGCTGGCGCCGAAGTACAACGTGAAGATCGCCCTCGACGAGCCGTACGAGACCACGAACTCCGACTTCAGCGCGCTGTTCCAGCACGTGCGCGACTCGGCGGCCGAGGCGCTGGTGTTCTGGGGCTCGGGCGCGCCCGGCGTGACGGCCGCCAAGCAGTACGTCGCCTCGGGGCTCAAGACGCCGCTGTTCCTGACCGCGTCCCAGGCCAGCAAGCTGTGGCTGGAGCCGATGGGCAGCGCCGCCGAGGGCATGACCGTGCAGAGCGCCATCGGCGTCGTCGGCGAATTCCTGCCCGCCGGCAAGCAGAAGCAGGTCATCGACCAGATGGCGGGGCCGTACCAGCAGAAGCACGGCTATCCGCCGCCGCAGTTCGCGCAGGACGGCTACAGCGCGAGCCTGCTGCTGTTCGAGGCGATCAGGAAGGCGGGCAGCACGGACAAGACCAAGATCCAGCAGGCCCTGGAGACCATGGACCTCGTCACGCCGAACGGCCGCTTCCGCTACTCCCCCACCGACCATTCCGGGCTCTCCCCCGAGTTCATCTCGGTCAACACGGTCAAGGACGGCAAGTTCGTCCCGACCGACTGGGCCAAGGAGCAGCTCACCAAGACCGTCACCGCGGTGGGGTAGCCGGTGCTGGCGGTCACCGGGGTCTCCCGCTCCTTCGGGGGCGTCTACGCCGTCCGCGACGTCTCTCTGACCGTCGCGGACGGCGAAGTCTGCGGCATCATCGGGCCGAACGGGGCCGGCAAGTCCACGCTGTTCAACCTCATCACGGGGCACTTGACGGCCGATCGCGGCGAGATCTCCTTCCTCGGGCACCGGGTGGACCGGCTCGCGCCGCACCGGCGGGCCCGGCTCGGCATGTCCATCGTCTTCCAGGCGGCCCGGGTGTTCCGCGGCATGACGGTCAGGGAGAACGTCATGGTGGGGATGCACGGGCGTACCGGCGCGGGCTTCGTGTCGGCGGCGCTGCGGCTGCCCCGGCACCGGCGCGACGAGCGCGAGATCGCGGCCCAGGCCGCTTCGGCTCTCGAACGCGTGGGGCTCGCGGAGTGGGCGGACCGCCCCGCCGACCGGCTGCCGATCGGCCAGCAGCGGGCCCTGCAGCTGGCCCGCGCCCTGTGCGCCCAGCCCCGGCTGCTGCTGCTCGACGAGCCCGCCTCCGGCCTGCGCGGCCAGGAACGCGAGCGGCTGGCGGCGCTGCTGGAGGAGCTGCGCGCGGGCGGGCTGACGATCCTGCTCATCGAGCACGACGTGGCGTTCGTGACCCGGCTCGCCGACCGGATCGTGGTGCTCGACCTCGGCCAGGTCATCGCCGACGGCCCGCCCGCCGAGGTGCGCGCCGACCCGCTGGTACTCGCCGCCTACCTCGGACAAGCCTCATGATCTTCGGAACGGCCTCATGATCGACGTCAGGGACCTGGTGGTCTCGTACGGCAGCGCGACGGCGCTGGAGCACGTCACGCTCACGGTCGGGAAGGGGGAGATGGTCGCCCTGCTGGGCCCGAACGGCGCGGGCAAGTCGACGTTGGCCAACACCCTCGCCGGCCTGGCGAAGCCCACCTCGGGCACGGTGGAGATCGGCGGCCGGCTGGCGCTGATCCCCGAGGGCCGCCAACTATTTCCCGATTTGTCGGTCGCGGACAATCTGGCGCTGGGCGGCTGGCGCTCCGGCGACCACGACCCCGCGTACGCCTACGACCTGCTCCCCCGGCTGGCCGAGCTGGCTTCGCGGCGGGCGGGGGTGCTGTCAGGGGGCGAGCAGCAGATGGTGGCGTTCGGGCGGGCCATGATGTCACGCCCTTCCGTGCTCGTGGTGGACGAGCTGTCCCTGGGACTCGCCCCCAACGTGACCGCCGACCTGGCCGGACACCTCGTCGAGCTGAACCGCTCGCAGGGTTTGACCGTGCTGCTCATCGAGCAGAACGCCCGGCTGGCCTTCGACCTGTGCCGGCGGGCTTACGTGCTGGAGTCCGGGCGGCTGGTGACCGAGGGCGAGTGCGCGGAGCTGGCCGACGACCCGCGCGTGGCCAGCGCGTATCTGGGAGGGGCGATCACATGACCGCGTTCCTCACCTACCTCCTCAACGGCCTGGCGGTCGGGTGCGCGATCGCGCTCATCGCCAGCGGGCTCGTCACCATCCACCGGGTCACGGGCGTGGTGAACTTCGCGCAGGGAACGTTCGCGGTCGTGGCCGGGCTGAGCACCTCCTCGCTGCTCGGCCTCGGATTCCCGCACGGGCTGAGCGAGGTGACCGCCGTCCTGGTCGCGGCGCTGGCCGGCCTGCTGACGGGCCTGGCCGCCATCGGCAAGCGGGACACCCCTCCGCTCTCGTCGCTGATCGTCACGCTGGGCGTGGGCGTGCTGGCGTACGCGGTGGAGATCGTGCTGTGGGGCGACCAGCCGCGCTCCGCCCCCGGCCTGGCCGGCTCCGTCACCGTGGTCGGCGCCCGTATCCAGACACAACACCTCCTGGTCATCGGCGTCACTGCGGCGACCTTCGTCCTGCTCGCGCTCTTCTTCGGCCGCACCTACCTGGGCAAGGCGCTGACGGCGTGCGCGTCGAACCCGTACGCCGCCCGCGTCGTCGGCATCGACGTCCGGCGGATGGGCCTGCTGGCGTTCGCGCTGGGCGGCCTGCTCGGCGGCATCGCCGGGGTCCTCGTGACGCCGCTGCGGCCGATCTCGTTCGACACGGACGTCACGCTCATCGTCAACGGCTTCGCCGCGGCCGTCTTCGGCGCGCTGACCCGGCCGGTGATCACGCTGGTCGGCGCGCTGCTGCTGGGCGTGGCCGAGACCATGGCCGCCGGCTACGGCTACGGCTCCCACCAGCTGGAGGTGGCACTGGGCCTCATGCTGATCGTCATGATCGTCCAGGCCGGCCGCCGATCCGCGATCTCCCAGGAGTCGACGTGACGAGGCCTGCGCAGAAGGTGGACATGAGCGGGCTCGGGCAGGAGCGGACATGATCAAGATCGTGGCCGGACTCCTGGTCGCCGCCGTCACGCTCGCCCTGCCGGCGGTGCTCGACGACAGCACGCTGGCCGTGTACATCCTGCTCGGCCTGGCCGCCATGGTCACGGTCGGGGTGTCGCTGCTCATGGGCTACGCCGGCCAGGTCTCGCTCGGCCAGGGCGCCTTCTACGCCATCGGCGCCTACACCGCCGCCCTGCTCGCGTTGAACGGCGTCCCTCCCCTCGCCGGACTGGTGGCCGCCCCTGTCGTGGCCGCCGGCTTCGCACTCGTCATCGGCACCCCGCTGCTGCGCCTGCGCGGCCACCACCTGGCGTTCGCGACTCTGGCCATGCAGCTCATCCTGCTCTCGCTCGCCGGCCAACTGGAGATCACCGGCGGAGACATCGGCCTGCAGGCCATTCCGCAGTTCTCGGTCGGCTCGTTCGAGGTGGGGAGTGCGTCCGCGTACGCGTACATGACCTGGGCGGGCCTGGCGCTGGTGATGCTGGTGACCCACAACGTCATCACCTCCCGCCCCGGCCGCGCCCTCCGAGCACTGGCCACCAGCGAGACCGCGGCCGCATCATCGGGCATCCCGGTCGGCCGCTACAAACTGGTGGTGTTCGCGCTGTCGGCGGCCTTCGCCGGTCTCGCCGGGGGCATCTACTGTTTCTATACCGGGTACGTGGCGCCGGGGTCGTTCCCGGTGCTGATCTCGATCCAGTACATCGTCATGGCCGTGGTCGGCGGGCTGGGCACCACCTGGGGAGCCGTGGTGGGGGCGGGCGCGATCACGATGCTGGTACAGGGGCTCGACCAGTTGGCCAACCTGCCGGGGATGCCGTCGTACGCGCCGAGCGTGCTGTCGTACGCCGTTTACGCCCTCGTCCTGATCGTCGTCGTACTGTTCATGCCGCAGGGCCTGGTCCCCGCCATCACCGGCCGCCTATCCCGGAAGCGGAACGGCCCGCCCGTGGAAACCCGCTGACGGAGAGGGCCGGAACCCCGGCCCTCTCACCGGACGGTCAGTAGACTTCGATCTTGTTGGTGTTGATGTCGTCCAGGATCGCGATGATCCCGCTGTAGCGGGCGGCCGTGCCGGAGTCCACCGGCAGGGTCAGGGTCTCCTGGGCGTAGAGCGCGGCGCCGCGGACGTTGCCCAGCTGCAGCGGCTCCGTGATCGCCGTGCCGGCGTTGATGCGCCGGGTGGCCACGTTGAAGTACGTGCCCAGCAGATGCTCGGCGAGCACGCTCTTCGGCTCGTTGTGGCCGCGGAAGGCCGTGGTGATCTCGGCCGCCGACAGAGCGCCGCTCTCGTCGGTGTCGTAGCGCTGGTCGGTAGCCTGGACGCGGGCCAGGAACTCGGCGGTCCACAGCTCGTCGTGGGTCTTCCAGAACCCCTTGGAGACCGGGTCGCGGGTGGGCGGCACGGCCGTCACCGTCGTGGTGGCCGAACCGTTGACCGGGTCGAAGGTGCAGGCGCCGGTGGTGTTCTTGTAGGCGACCGAGACCTCGGCGGTGTAGGTCGTACCGGGCAGCGCCAGCAGCGTGGGCCGGGCGGTGAAGACGATCGTCCGTTCACCCGACGTGGCCGCGAGGGCGCCCACGTCCCAGGCGAGCTTGCCGCCCGTCACCGTGGTGGGCTTGGGTCCGCTGCCCTGGTCGAGAGCCTTGCTGTAGTAGACGCCGTCGGGAAGGGTGGCGGTGACGGTGACGCCGGAGGCCGCGCCGCCACCGGTGTTGGCGTAGGTGATCGTGTAGGTGATCGCTTCACCGGCGTTGACCGCGGGTGTCGCGGTCAGGCTCGCCGTCAGCACCGGGGCGTGCACGGTGGTGGTGGCCGCGGCGGTGTTGTCGCTGACGTACGGGTCGGGGATGCCCTTTTCGTCCACGCCCTTCACCGTGACGGTGTTGGTGAGCTTCGTGCCGTCGGCCGTCGCGCACGGCACCTGGTAGGTGAACTTCGGCGTGATCGTGTTGACCGCGCCGGCGGCCAGGTCGGGCAGGGAGCGTTCCTGCTTGGTGCCGTCGGGCAGCGTGTCGGTGAGCTGGATGCTCTTGGCCGTCTCGGGGCCGAGGTTGGTCACGGCCACGGTGTAGCCGACGGTGTCGCCGCCCGCCGCCTCTTCCTGGTCGGCCGTCTTGGTGACCTTGAGGTCGGCCTTCTGCGACATGGCCAGGACCGTGCTCTCGGTGAGCTCCCGAGGCATTCCCGGCCGGGCGCCGTCGAGGAAGAACGTGCCGTTGAGCCGGGGGTTGTACTGGATGTTGGCCCAGTCGTCGAAGCCGTCCAGCTGCTGGTCGGCGCTGGCGGCGCTGCAGCCGAACTCGTTGGCCGGGTCGATCGACTCGATGAAGTTGATGTCGGTCTTGACGTCGGTCTCGTTCGGGCCGTTCTTCTCGTTCCAGTCGAGCGGGGAGCTGTTGGCCGTACGCAGCCTCAGTTTGCCGCCGACGCCGTAGACGGTGTCGCGGCCGGGGTTCGGTGTGCCGCCCACCCCGTTCGTCTCGTTGAGGTGCTCCTCGTCGAGGACGCCGAAGGCGGTGCCCCGGGCCGTGCTGGAGTAGTCCAGCGGCCTGTCGGTGTCGATGTTGGCGAACTGGAGGGTGTAGTTCATCACGCTGAGATAGTTGGGCTTGCAGTTGGTGATGTCGTCGCCCCCGTGTCCCAGGCCGAGTGTGTGCCCGAGCTCGTGCATGAACGTGGCGGCCTCGGCATTCCTGCGGCCCTGGATGGCGGTCGTCGACGTGCCGCCGAACGACTGGAGCGTCACCAGGAGATCGTTGCCGCCGCGCGGGGCGGTGTTCGACCATTCGGCCATGCCCGACGACTTGTTGTCGTCGTCGGTCGTGGAGTCGTACTCGACCGTGTCGCCGAAGACCGCGTAGCGGAACGCCTCGCGCTTGGCCGCCAGGATGTCCGCGCAGTTGGGGCTGGTGCGATCGGCCACGGTACCGAAGTGGCCGTCGCAGGGAGCGCTCTTCTTGCCCGACTTGAGGTCGTTGAAGTCGTCCTGGTCGTTGGGTCCGTCCGTCTCGAAGAGAAGCTTGGGCACCAGCGGCAGATTGCTCTCGTTGACGGCCGCGTGCAGGTTGACGCCGCGGTACAGGGTCTTCTGTCCGGGTGGCGCGTTGGGATCGGGATTGGGGTAGGGGTCGACGGGCGCCTTGGCGAAGGCCGCGATGACGTCGTCGAGCGCGTCGTTCTGCGGCGCCCGCCCGTTCATCGCGTCCACCTCGACGAACAGGTCCTTCCGGTACGGCACGGCGCCGTACGGCGGATCGCCCAGAGGCAGCTCCACCGCGCCCCCGTTGACGTTGAGCCCCTGGCCCGGCGTCTCCCACGTGTTCATGAGGCCGTCGCCGTCGCTGTCGGCCTCCCTGGCCACGTTGAGGCAGTGCGGCGTGGTGATGGTGAAGTAGCCGCGTGCGGAGTCCTCCCCGGAGGTCTCGCTCTCCCCCGCCAGCGTCGGCACGCCCGCCCCCTGCTGCTCGGTGAGGTTGCCGCCGGTGAACACGCAGGTGTCCAGGTTGAACGAAAGGTCCAGGTAGTCGCCCGTCTTGGCCCAGTGGATGACGTCGTCCTGGCTCAGGTCGTCCTGGTCCCACAGCTCGAGATGAATGGGGACGGAATTCTGCGAGCTGTCGACGGCGACCTTGTGCACCCAGTTGGTGCGGAAGTCGGACCCGTGGGCGCAGCAGTAGTCGTCCCTGCCGTCCCACAACTCCTCGTTGCCGATCTTGAACTTCGGATAGTAGTCGTTACCGCAGGCCTCGCCCACACCCTCATCGCACGAGAGCTCGACGACCCGGTAGAGGTGGACGGTGACGTCCACCGTCGCGGCCTGGGCGGGAGCGGTGCCGAGATAGGCCAGCACCAGGAACGACGCGACGAGCGCGCGAAGTAACACACGCATGTTCCCCCCTCGGAAACGGAAAGTACGGCGAACGTATCCGGAAGATCACGCGCAGTCATGAGTACACCCCTACTCATGGCCGGGCGCCTCTCCGTCCCCCTTCGCGCCGCAGAAGGGGACGAAGATCGACGCAAAGGCCCCTTGGCGAAAGCCCGCATGGGAAACGACCTCGCCTGGGACGTACATTCACCCGTCGCCGATATCGCCCAGCATCTTCTCCTCCAGTGCGAGCGCGGCGAGCCGCTCACCGTGGACGGCCTGGATGTCCGCCCGCCCCACTAACCATTCAGGGCGGTAGCCGGAAATGAAGTACGAGAACACGTGGCCTCCTCAGCGGGAGAACTGCTGACGGATGGTTTATGCGGGCTCGTCCCAGATCGACGTGCCATACAGCACTTGGGATTGATCAACAGGTGCCTGAGTCGAAATTGGACACGAGGACGGCATTGGGTGTTCTGGTGAGCGTCTCAGCCGCGATAGTCGCGGGCGCCGTAGCGATGGAGGACGAGTTCCCCGCCCTCCATGGTCCGGGCTTCCAGCAGTCGCAGCGCCACGGGCGTGCCGCTCTCGAACACCGGCGTACCGGCGCCCAAGAGAGCTGATCCGATCATCAGGTGCAGCTCGTCGACCAGCCCGGCGATCAGCAGGTCGTTCCACATCGTGTGGCTGCCGAACACCAGGATGTCCCTGCCCGGCCTGCTCTTGAGCTCGGCGACCTGCTCGTGCGCGGCAGAGCGCTTGACGATGCGGGTGTTGTGCCACGGCGCCGTCTGCTCGGGGGTCAGGCTGTCGGAGATGACGACCTTGTCGATGGCGTTGTCGAGGCGGGAGATCTCCCGCAGGACGGGCCTGGCCTCGGTGTCGTCGGCGACGCGCGGCCAGTAGCTCTTGAAGCCCTCGTACGACGTGCGCCCCAGCAGCAGGGTATCGGCGGCACGCAGCCGCTCGGCGTTGTACTCGTCGAAGGCCTCGTGGAACGGCAGAGCCATGACATCCCGGCCCGGACCCTCGTAGTAGCCGTCCAGCGAGACGATGTTGGCGACGATCAGCTTGCGCATCGGTTCTCTCCTCTCGAAGGCGTGCCAATGCGGCACGCTTCACCCGGGTAGAGACATCGGTCGCCCCGGATTCATCGCTCCGCGCAAAATCAGTTCGAAGACTTTTCCGGCAGTTCCCGCGGCAGGCCAAGCCGGCCGATCAACGCAGGGTCGACGAACCCGCTGATCTCAGCAATCCGCCCGCCGCGCAACGTCAGCACGTTGACCGCTCCCAGGCGGAACCGCCGATCGCCGGGGTCCTGCTGGTAGCAGGCGAAGCCCGGCTGCCCATTGAACCGGACCGGCACCAGCCGCCACGCGGTGGCGAAGAGCCGATCGACCAGGAACCGGCCGACATCCTCACGTCCGTCGAACCACGCCGGCAGCGGCGGCATGGTGAACCGGGCGTCCTCGGCCAGCATCGACACCAGGGCCTCCACGTCGGCCCGCTCCCACGCGGCCACAAAAGCCTCGATCAGCTCCCGCTGCCCGGCCTCCCCGAGCGCGGCCAACTCGGCCTGCTGGGTTACCGGCGGTACTCGCTCCTCAACCGCCTTGCGTGCCCTCTGCAAGGCCGAGTTCACCGAGGCCGGCGTGGTGTCCAGGATCCGCGCCACCTCAGCAGCGGAGTAATCCAGCACCTCACGAAGGATCAGCACCGCCCGCTGAGTGCCCGGCAGATGCTGCAGCGCCGCGACGAAGGCCAGTTCCACCCCCTCGCGCCGCAGATAGCGCGACGCCGGATCGGCATCGGAGGCGGGCACATCATCCGGCCACGGCTCCAACCAGAGCGGACCGGTCACCGGCTCCCCGAGGTCGGCCGTGTCGCGCCGGGCCGGCCCGTAATCGGGCGACAGGATCCGTGGCGGCCGCCGTGTGCTCATCCGCAGACAGACGTTGGTGCTGATCCGGTACAGCCAGGTCCGCAGCGAACTGCGCCCTTCGAAGCCCGACAGACCCTGCCAGGCGTTCAGCAGCGACTCCTGCAGGGCATCCTCGGCGTCCTCCAACGAGCCGAGCATCCGGTAGCAGTGCGCAGCGAGTTCCCTGCGATAACCCACCACCAGCCGGTCGAACGCCGCCGCGTCGCCGCTCCTGGCTTTTGCCAGGAACTCCTGCTCACCCTGGCCCACCGCATCCGAGGAGTCCACCCGCCAAACCTACCGCCGACAAGATCACGGCCTGTAACGACACCGGCCCGATCCAGGAGAACTGCCGACGAGACGACCCACTTCCGCAAGTTCTACGGATGCAGCACGGGGATGCCATCAGGGCTGAAGCGTTCTCATGTGGTGAGACCCAGGGTTGAAGACGGTGGCCGGGATGGGCACAGTAAGGGCCGATTGGTCCACCTGGGCATGCGGCCAAGCAGATGTGCTCTCATCTCAGCGGGGCTCCCCGGCGCGGCGGAGGATCGTCGTGTCCGGCGTGGGCGCACCGATGAGTTCCAGCTCGGTCGACGGTCATAGCCTGCAACGGTCAGTTCGAACCCGGCAGAGGAGCAGCACATGGTAATCGTCGCGGGGCATCTCGTCGTCGACCCGCAACAGCGCGAGCGCTATCTCGCGGACTGCGTGGGCATCATTGAGCTGGCCCGCCGCGCACCCGGCTGCCTCGACTTCGCCATCAGCGCGGACCTGGTGGATGTCGGCCGTATCAACGTCTTCGAGCGCTGGGAGTCGCAGACGGCCGTCGAGGCGTTTCGCAGCAGCGGCCCCAGCGACACGCAACGCGCTGCGATACTCGGCGCCTCGGTGGCCGAGTACGACGTCGCGGACGTGCGCTCGCTGACCTGAACCGAGCGCGGGCGCCAACTCGCCGGCGACATCGCGACCGATAGAGTAAAGCTGAAGTCTCGTTGCTCTATGACCTGTACATTGCCGATTATGTAAGCTGCAAAAATGGCAATAAGCAGGACTGTGTATGGGCGGCCGTTGACTGGGTGTCAGCAGGAAAGATGGCCGATTTCTTGCGAAAAGTTCTCAAGCTCGGCCGGCAGGCCAATAACGCCAGGCGGCGGTTCGCAAAGCCCTCGAAGGGAAAGCAGCATCGGGGCAAGCCCATCGAGTCACCTCGTCTCGGACATCCTCAAGACCCATGAATAGCTAAGGCCTGATCCTTCCGTGCTTTAGCGCTATGTCTCCGCGAGCGGGAGGTGCCCAAAGTACCCCCGAACCGGTCAACGGTGCGAGGCACTCTGGGCGGGATACTCGTGTTATCCCAGCATTCGATCCTCGTCAAAGCCGAGTTCCTCCTCTGTCTCGAGTTCGACTGCGGCGTGCCATCGGACGACGTCAGGCCATGACGGCGCGGTCATCTCGCGAATGCGGCCGAGCGCCTCCACCGTCCCGATCGCGCCCAACGAAAAGATCACCTTCTGGCACAGCCAGTACGCGGGGGCATCCGCCTGCACCGAACGTTCGGCCACCCGGAAGAGACACACGACCGCGTCCGTCGCCTGGATCTCACCCAGGATTTCGACGAGGTCTTCGTTGTTGAGTCCAGGGACATCCGCACCAAGGATCTCCCGAAGAACCTCGCCAAGCCTTGGTGCCTGCAGAGGGGCGGCCAGGTTGGCGAGCCGCTCTACTCTGCGCCAGTTGCGTGCACGAGCCGCTTCCCGGATCCAGGCGGCAATGGATTCCATCGCCTCGGGATATTCGGCCGCGATGGACTGAGCGTGCCGCTTGGTGACGGCACATAGCCGATGTTCGGCTTCTTTGTGTCGACCGGGGTTTGTGGCCTGAATCGGCGAGACTCCGGTCCTGCTGTTGCGAAGGCGGCCTACGTCTTTCGGCAGGCATCGGCAAAGGTGGTCTCGTACGACACCACCAAGGGGTCCGGCCTGCTGATCGCGTTAGTACGTCCTGGACCGCCTGCCGGCCGGGGTGCACATCCGCCTGGCACGCATCGTGCGTGATCTGCAACGTCGGCACGAAGATCGACCGGCGCGTACCGCCCGAGCGAGACGGTCGCGTCCTGCACAGCTGGAGGCTTCATCGCCAAGGCCAAACCGATGAACGATGCGGACACGGTCACCGCGATCGCGACCGTGACGCTCTCGAAGCCTTCCGAATCTCACAGCATCGCCGTTGCCGTGGGAGCGATGACGCTAGCGAGCAGCGGTATAGCGGCGGTATGCCAGTGGCGATTCGCGTAAATTTGAAGACTGCGGACAGGTGGGCGCACCGAAGACGATGGCGTCCGACTCCCGCAGCAGTGCAGAAGTGGCAGGGTCCGACCAGTTGCCATCGGTGACCTGGTCTGCGGTGATCTCGATCAGATGGACTTCGGTGCCGTCCACGGCGCGGGCGCCGGTGGCAGCCCACGCCATCAACGCCGAAATGACTGACTCCTCTGGGCACGACCGTTCCAAGATCATGATTGTGGGCCGAGACGTAGATCGCAATGCGATCACGAACGGCGTGTTACGGGTTCAGCCGAGATGCGACGCGCCGCGTTGCGGCAGGCCGGTCGGGGTGGGGTGCATCAGCCAGGCGTGGTCGTCTCGGTCACGTGGTGGCGCCGTGGCGGTGCCCTCAGTGGTGGTCTGGGTGGTGGGTGTCGGTCATGCTGGTAACAGCGTGTAGTTCCAGTCACTGTGCCAGTAGTGGCTGGTGATGGGTAGGTCGGCCAGCTGAGCGTCGCCGATGGTGACGCCGGTGGCGTACTGCCCGGTGTTCAGTTCGGTTCCGAGGGCTGCCGCAACGCCCTCCAACTCCACTGGGAGATAACCGAGCAGGACCCCTCGGAGAGTGGTTGATCCGAGTCATGGGATCTGGGCCCACAGTGCCCTCTGAATCAACCTCGAGTCTGTACTGATCTCAGTCCAGCGCTGTCACGACCTCGTCGGTCGTGCAGACAGTAGCGATACGCGGGAAGATGTAGTCGAAGGCGAACTCATGGGCGCGCGCGTCGAATGCGGTGACCGCGTCCTCGGGCAAGATCACCTTGAAGCCGAACTCGTCGGCGAAACGTGCGGTCTGCTCGACGCCGAAGTTCGTGGCGATCCCGGTGATGATCAGGGTGTCGATGGCGTGCTTACGCAACGCCTCCTCCAGCCCGGTGTTGTGGAACGCGCCCCACGTGCGCTTCACGATCTCCAGGTCGCCGAGGATCCCTTCCACCAGCTCACTGCCCGGTGGCTGCTCCGCAACGCCTGGCCGTTCGACCCGCACGGAGACGACAAGACCGCCCGCCTTTCGCATTGCGTCGGCCAGGGCGAGGGAGCGGGCGACCACAGCAGGTCCGGAATGTGGTGCCGTGGGCTGCTCGACGATGCGAGTAATCAAGTCGATAAGGAGCAACGCGGTGCGACGGGGATCCAGTTTGTCCATGATCGGCATGGTAGCTGTCAACATCGCCTCGCTCCTCTGGGTGAGCAGGTTCCTCTTCTATCTCCAGTCGACTGCGGCCTGCCATCGGACAACGTCAGGCCATGACGGCGCCGTCATCTCGCGAATGCGGCCGAGCGCCTCCACCGTCCCGATCGCGCCCAACGAAAAGATCACCTTCTGGCACAGCCAGTACGCGGGGGCATCCGCCTGCACCGAACGTTCGGCCACCCGGAAGAGACACACGACCGCGTCCGTCGCCTGGATCTCACCCAGGATTTCGACGAGGTCTTCGTTGTTGAGTCCAGGGACATCCGCACCAAGGATCTCCCGAAGAACCTCGCCAAGCCTTGGTGCCTGCAGAGGGGCGGCCAGGTTGGCGAGCCGCTCTACTCTGCGCCAGTTGCGTGCACGAGCCGCTTCCCGGATCCAGGCGGCAATGGATTCCATCGCCTCGGGATATTCGGCCGCGATGGACTGAGCGTGCCGCTTGGTGACAACTCCTGTCACAAGGGAATCCACCATATCGGCTGAGGAACTGCTGTCTTTCGGGATGGTCACCAGCCGTCTACCCTTCCAGATCCGACGATCCTCGAGTAGAACACGCCGACGGATCCGGCCTCAGGCCGTAAGTGTTCCATGCGCGTTCCAACTTAAAGTGCACGGAATTGAGATCTTGGCCGATTTCGTCCGACGGCTACCCGCAGCGATCAGTGAGGGTTTCCAGCCTGAAGCCGCAGGTCGCGGGCATGCCGGACGGGGTGGCTTGATCGACAAGTAGAAGAGCCCCTTGTAGACGGGTTGATCACCACAATTCTCACCGTCACGACCAGGAGCCCCGGGTGCTGTTCTATGGTGCCACGCTGCCGTTGTCACCTCGAACGCTGTCCTACCTTTCCGGCATCCTGCGCCGGCACCTCAAGACGATCGGTTCCCCATGGCGCCGCCTCAACCCAGGCCAGCAGGCCATGCTCGTACCTGTCCACCTGCGCAAACGTAAACTCTGGCAGAGGTCGCCGCCGGCTTCGGCGTCGGCATCACGACCGCCTGGCGCTACATCCGCGAGGCTATCGCCCCGCTCGCCCACCGTTCACCTCGCCTGGATGCGGCCCTACGCGCGGCAAAGGGCGCCGGCTATCCCTACCTGGTGCTGGACGGCACGCTCATCCCCATCGACCCTGCACGGCACCGACGCCAGCCGCTACGGCCCCAAACGGCTGCGCCAACGCCTGTATTCGTTGTAGCGGTAACCAGCGGTGTGCTTGACCGTCCAGGTGCCGTCCTGGTCGATCTTCTCCAGGATCTGCTCGATCTGGTTGAGGTTGGTGCAGGAGATGTTCCACAGGCCGATCTTGGCGGTGGAAACTTGTCCTTGATCGTGGTGAGGTAGCCGTTGGCGTCGTAGATGTGGGTGAAGTCCTTCCCCCCGGCGTCGATGTGGTCGCTGTTGTCCGCGACGGCGGTTCAAGTCCCGACATCGAGCTCCTTGAGAGACGCCCTGGCCCCGCCCGTGAGGGGCCGTGGGCCGGCGCTCAGCTCGGGCCGGCCCGGATTCCCAACCCGCTCGGACGAGCCGATCGAGGATTTCCGCGAAGTCGATTTCCTGTTTGAACTCCAGGCCGATGGCGGCGTCGCGGCTCATATTCCTCATACCAGATCGATGGAGGGGGAAGCTCCTAGTGAGCAATCCTGTCGCCCTCGACGTGCTCGATCCACCGCCTGGTGTCAGGCTGAGTACGTTCGATTCTTTGCGCCTTGGAGGTTTTGATGCGTGCAGGCGTCGTGGTCACCGCACACCCCGGTGTGGAGGACCTCGCTGTACAGGCCGAGGAGTTGGGCCTGCACAGTTTCTGGCTCAACGACACCCCGATGGTCCACGGCGACCCCTTCGTCGCCCTGGGACTGTGTGCGAAGGCCACCAGCCGCATCAGGCTCGGCATCGGCGTGACCTCACCGGCGCTGCGCTCGGCCCCGGCCGCCGCGAGCGCGTTCGCCAGCCTCAACGCCCTGGCGCCAGGCCGGATCATCTGCGGGATCGGCACCGGAAACACGGCCCGGCGCACACTGGGCATGCGGCCGACCACAGCAGCCACGATGGAGAACTTCACCACCGCACTGCAGAACCTGTGCGCCGGACGCACCATCGAGTACCGCGAAGGTGACCGAGTCCGCAACGTCCGATTCCTGCACACCGGGGCGCACGCGAACACGGCCGACCCGATCGAGTTCGTCGTGGCCGCGCTGCTAGGACCGAAGGCCGCCGCCGTCGCCGGCCGCCGCGGCACCGGCCTGATTTCCTTCGGCCTGCTGGACCCCACCGCCTGGCAAGCACTTCATGACGCCCGCCGCCACGCCGCCCACGACACGCCACGCGACCCCGACTCCCGCATGGACTCCTACGTGGTCACCGCGCTGCACATACTCGACGAGGACGAGGATCCCCGCGGCGACGCGGCCCGGGACGCAACTGGCCACATCGTCCTGTCGCTGCTGGCCTTCGCCGCCGACACCGCCGCCGACGCACGCGCTTTCGCCGAGCAACTCGGCCCCGAGGAACGCGAGGCGGTGCGGCGACTCCTCGACCGGCGCGGCACCACCGCCACCGCACCCGACCGGCACACCAAGCTCTACCCCAACTACCTCAAACGCATCGCGCCGGAGGACCGGGACCTGATCCTGCCCTCACTGATGAACACCCTGGCCTTGGTCGGCACCCGCAACGACCTCCGCGCCCGCATCACCACCCTGGAACAGGCCGGCATCGACGAACTGCTCATCCAGCCGGTGATCGACCCACCAACCGAGATGGCCCAGCTCGCGAAACTCCTCACCTGAGCGGACCCGCCAGCCGTGCGCACGCGGTTCACCGACAACAAGACCTGAATAACCTTCAGCCGAAACCGTTCGGATCAACATGACAGGCCGCAGGCCAGCACGTGTCCCTCCCGCCAACCTCATCCGGAAGGGACAGCCGAGGACAGGAGGCGGTTGCCGGATACGTATTGGAAAGTCGCGATCTGTTTGGCCGCCCACGCGACGGGGCGGATGGGAGGGATGAACACGCTCGTGCCTATCGGCTGCCACTCGCCCTTGCCGTCCCGGTAATGCAGCGGGCGGGCGGAGATCTCGGCCGCAGCCGCTTGTCCTCCGGCTTGTACACCGTGCCGAAACGGGAACGCCTGCCGGCCGGCCAGGGCCCCGTGCGGGAGATCAGGCGGCTCGCCCGGTACCGCGGTGACGGCCTGCGCAGAGGCGGTCAGCGAGGCGGTCAGCGCCATTGCGACGATCACGCCGACAATGTGGCGTAACCGTGAGCGACTGGTAAATCGACCTGTGCAGACTCTTGACCGCGGTCGCCATCCATGTGTAGATCGAGAAGGTTTGCTCGCCCCCACACCCCAGGAGGACATCGCATGGCAGAGGCAGGGACTCTCGCGCCGTGACGACCAGGCACGACGATGCGCCCCGGGCGCAGCGGCGCCGCCGCGGAGAGGCGTTGAAGATCTCCACGGTGCTGGCGGGCCTCCTCCAGTTGGTCCTCGCAGCCCTGCTGGTGGGCATCCCGTCCAGTTCCCCCACGCTGGATGCCCTGCCCACCCCGGAAAGCGACACCACGACGCCTCCCGGGGCCGCCCTCAGTCCCCGCCCCGTCACCTCACGGGCCGCCACCACCTCAGGCCCACGCCCCGCCGTCACCCCGGCAAGCGCCTCGCAACCGACGCCCACCCCACGTGCGCACACCACACCGCCCGCCGCCGCCCGCACGTCACCGCCACGAAACGTGCCGGCGACCACGGGCCCGGTATCTCACCACCCCAGACCGACCAAACCCACTTCCCGGCCCGCCAACACCGAAAAGGCGGAATCACCGCCTAGCGCGTCCGCGGAAGCGCCCCCTCAGCCCACCCCACCAGGCCAGACGAGGGAACCACCGGGACCGGGGAACAGAACACGCGAACCCCAGGATGAACGCCCGGCCCAGGACGCGACCACCCTGCCCGGTCCGCCTGAATCGGTAACAACGTTGCCACCGCACGACCGGCTGGGCTCATTGCACTGACGATCCGGGCTGTGCTCCATCGGCGGCACACACCGCTCATCGAGCACCGGATGACGCAGCTGCTCCACGGCCAGAACCCGACGCCGCCGCCCTGGCCGGGCGGCTGATCGGCGGGCTGGACAATCCTTTCGCCCCGATATGATCACAATGCGAGGCTGTTCGCTTCCTGTCCCCACGGAGGGCATAAGTGGTCAAACGAGGCATTGCGGGGTTGTTAGCCCCTATTGTCCTATTCATCGGCGTCGGCATTCCGGGCGCGGCGGCGGACGACATATCCGCCAGCCCCACGCATCCCGGTCCGGTCTACGCGACGGTCACCGACAAGAGCGGCAAGCTCTCCCTCCAGACGTTCGGGCGTCCGGACGGGAAGGACATGGTGTTCCGGATCTCCGGCTCGGTGTACGCCAACATCGAAGGCAACAGCCTGGACCCGGCGATGCGGCACGGCCAGAAACTCTTCAACATCGAGGGCTACAACATCCGGCGGCTCTACCGGGTCCCCGACACGAACCAGCTCTATCAGCTCTCCAGAGAGATCGTCTTCTACACCGACCCCGCGGACCCGCAGCGCGTCCTGCGCGAGTGGAAGAACCCGATCGACGGCAAGACCTACCCGGTCGTCCCCATCAACAACGACTCGGTGAACTTCGGCCCGTTCACCATCACCTCCTCCTTCACGGGCCCGCCGCTGCAGCAGTTGCACGACGAGACCGTGTGGACCAGCGACATCCCCGTGCGCTCGAACTTCGGCACCACGCTCGGCGAGGGGTTCGGCCTCACGGGCGGCGTGTACGCCGCGCAGGAGATGTTCGACTTCTCCGTCGACGACCGCGAGGTGGCGACCCGCACCGGGCCGGGCGTCCCGGTCGGCGCGATGAAGACGAAGATCAGCTGGGCACGGACCAGCCCGTGGGCGCCGTTCATGTGCCTGGCGGAGAGCGACGTGCGCGGCCAGCTCACCTACCACGCCCGCAGCTGGTCGCTGAGCTCCTACGCCGGCATCGAGCCGTGGCTGCGGGCCGAGGTCGAGGCGAACCACCCGCTGTTCACGGCCGCTCCCACCGCGCCGGGGCCGAGCGAGAACTCCTGGACGTCCTTCTACAACAAGCAGCTCGGCAAGGGCGCCACCACCTGGGCTGGCTGGTGCGCCGCCAACGGCCGCCCATGAACGTCCGCAACCCGGTCACCGGCCGGACGTGGCCACCGTAGCCAGGCCGAGCGCTTCGGCGTGCGCGAGCCCGGTGGCTGCGGCCTCCTGGGAATAGGCCAGGCCCTCCCATCGGGCGCCCCGGGCTCGATCGCGCGCTTCCCATCGTCGAAGGCGAAGGGGATGCCGTCGGCGACTGTCGTGCCTTCCACGTAGGCCAAGCGTCGGCGAGACGGGGCCGCGTTGGACCGCGACGTGGAAGGCGCCCCGCAAACGGGATGGGCGGGAGCGGGGGCTTTCGACTCGTGTGTCGTATGGCTACTATCGGGCACCAATCGCCGACGTCGGCGATTTTCGTCATGGACTGACCGATCGGCGGAGGAGAGTGTCCTGCACGTGGCTAGATTGGGCAGGGGCGGGCGACGACGGACAGGGACCATGGGCGCCGGGTTAGCGGGGTCGACCAGCGGCGGGCAGCGGCGAACGGCCGGTGCCCGCCGGCTGCCGTTGCGTACCGTGCTGCTCATTGTCGTGTTCGTGCCGAGCCTGACCTTCACCCCCCTGTTGGCGTCGGGCATGTACCAACTGTCCACCCAGTGGCAGGCGGAGCGGGCCCAGATGGATCTGGCCACCAAAACCGTCGGCAGACCTGCGGCCGACCTGTTCTTCAGCCTCGATCGGGAGCGACGGCTCACCGCGGAGGTGCAGGCCGGCCAGAGCAGCGCCGCCCGCGACAAGCTTGCCAAGCAGCGCGCGGCGACCGACCAGGCCGTGAGCGCCTTCCGTCCCCTGGCAGCCCTGGACGCCGCCAACGGACAGGAGGGGCTCACCGACGCCATCGCCGGGACCGAACGCAGCCTCGCCCTCCTCGATCAGCAGCGCCAGGCGGTGGACGCCGGCTGGTCCAGCGCGCAGTACGCGTTCGACTACTACAGCCGCCTCCTCGAGTCGGACCTCAGCGTCTTGACCGCCCTCAGCAACACCGACGAGGGTCAGGTGAACAGTCAGGCGCAGACACTGGTCGACCTTTTCTGGGTCCTCGACATGATCGGCCGCGAAGACGCCGTTCTGGCTCGCGGCTGGGAGAAGGGGCGCCTGACGAGGGACGAGTACGGCCTGGTCGCCGACGCCATCGGCACCAGGAAGCACCTCATGCAGTCCCGGGTGGTTCCTGGCCTCACAGGCAACGAGACCCAGTACGGAAAGCTGACGGCCGGCAAGGCGTGGGAGACCATGACCGCTCTGGAGGGGCGGATCATCACCTCCGGGAGCAGCTCCGAGGGCAACCAGGTGACACTGCGCGACGACAGCTCCGAGTGGCGCTCCTCGGTGGACGCGGTCACCGCGCAAGTGCTGAAACTCCTCAGCCTCCGATTCGAGAATGTCGGCAAGATCGGCTACGGCCACGCCAACATGCTCCGCACGGTCTTCATCAGTGTCTCCACCGTGGGCCTGCTCGCCTTGGGCCTGGTGATCTTCACCAGCTGGCGCCTCACCGCCATTCTTCGCCGGCGCATCCTCCACCTGCGCCGGGAGGCCCAGCAACTCCAGGAGCGGCTGCCCAACGTGGTCGCCCGGCTGGAGCGCGGCGAGGACGTCGACGTCGACGCGGAAGTGCACAGGGTCGAGCCCACCCCCGACGAGCTCGGCGAGCTCGGGCAGGCCCTCAATATGGCCAGCCGCAGCGCTGTCCTCACCGCCGTGCGGCAGGCCGAGCAACACCGTGGCTTCCAGCGCATGCTCCAGCGCATCGCCCGCCGTACGCAGATCCTCATCGGCCTCCAGCTGAAGAAGCTGGACGAACTGGAGCGTCAGCACGAGGACCCCGAGGTGCTGGAGGGCCTGTTCGACCTGGACCACCTCACCGCCCGCCTGCGTCGCTACGAGGAGAACCTGGTGATCCTCGGCGGCGGGCAGCCGCAGCGCCGCTGGCGCAAGCCAGTACACCTGCTCGATGTCCTGCGCGCCGCGCAAGGCGAGGTCCAGGACTACCGCCGGATCTCGATCGACGTCGAGGGCGAACCCTGGATAGCCGAGCGCGCGGTGGGACCGCTGGTCCATGTCCTGGCGGAGCTCATGGAGAACGCCACCACCTTCTCCAAGCCGCTGACCCCCGTCGAGGTGCGGGCCGCACCGGTCAGCCGGGGCATCGCCGTGGAGATCGAGGACCGCGGCCTGGGCATGGAGCCCGAGCAGTACGCCGCCGCCAACGCCCTGCTGCAGTCGCCGCCGCAGCTCGATGTGATGACCCACGCCGACGATGTGCGTCTCGGCCTGTACGTGGTCGCTCGGCTCTCCGCGAGCCTGGGCCTCCAGGTGGAACTGCGGTCGTCGGCCTTCGGCGGCACCCGGGTCATCGTGCTGCTCCCGAAACCGCTGGTGGTGGACCGCCCCCATACGGTACCCAGGCCGGCCGCGCTCCCCGAGGAGGTCCCCCACGACGCCCCCGGTTCACAACCCCACCGGCAGGAAGATACGGCCGGTCCCCGCCCGCCTCACAACGACGGTCAGTTGCCGACTCGCTCCAGAGGACGCGCGATGGCGTACATGACGGCACCCGCCGGATCGCCGGATCGGGACGACGCACCGCCACCGTCCGACCGCCCGCCGCTGCCCCAGCGGGTGCGCCAGGCCAGCCTGGCCGACGAGCTCAAAGTCCCGGCGGACAGGGATGACCGGACCGACCCGGAGACCTGGGTCGTACGCGACCAGCCCAGCCGATCCAGTGCCACGATCGGTGCCTTCCAGAGGCAGTCTCGCCGGCGCCGGACCGGTGACGACGCCTCCCAGCCCCGGCCGAGCGGATCCCCCGAGCCCAGTTCCCCTACGACGGAAGATCGAAGATGACGCAGCGCACCACCGCCACCAACATCGACCTGGACTGGCTCCTGGACGGCCTGGTCGATCAGGTCGCGGGCACCCGGCACGCCATCGTGCTGTCCGACGACGGCCTGGTGATCAGCCGGTCCCGGACCATCGAACGCGCGAATGCCGAACGCCTCGCCGCGATCGCGACCGGCCAGCAGAGCCTGGCTCGCGGTGTCGGGCAGCTCTTCAGCGGCGGGCCGGTCCACCAGGTCATCATCGAGATGGCCGACCTGTGGCTGTTCGTCACAGCCGCGGGCCGGGGCACCCATCTGGCCGTAGTCGCGTCCCAGGAGGTCGACGCCGAACTGATGAGCGTCGCGATGCACACCCTGATCCAGCAGGTCGGCCAGAAGCTGGGCGCCGACGCGCGTCCCCCGCAGCACGATGACGCGGGGAGACACGGATGAAACACTGGACGGAGGGCTTCGAGGACGATGACGCCGACGAGCCCCTTGTCCGTCCCTATACGATCACCGGCGGACGAACCGCTCCCGAGCGGGACGACTTGACGCTGATCACCCTGGTGACCGCGATTTCCGAGGTCTCTTCGGAAACCAGACGCGGCCTGAGGAGAATGCAGCCGGAGCACCGCACCATCTTCGCCCTGTGCAATCGGCCCCTGGCGGTGGCCGAAGTCGCCTCCGCGCTGAACCTCCCGGTGTCAGTGACCAAGATCCTCATCGGCGATCTGATCGAGATCGGTCAGATGCGGGCCCGGCCTCCGCTGGCTTTCGCGCAGGCAGGCGGCTTTCCCGATATGGCAATCCTTGAGGCGGTGAGGGATGGGCTACGCAAACTCTGACCACGGGGACGCTGCTCCCCTGGCAGTGAAGATCCTTATCGCCGGTGGTTTCGGCGTCGGGAAGACGACCCTGGTCGGCGCGGTGAGCGAAGTCGCCCCACTGCGTACGGAGGAGTACCTGACCCATGCCAGCGTCGGCGTCGACGATCTGGAAGGGGTGAGCGGCAAGTCCACCACTACCGTCGCACTGGACTTCGGGCGCATCACGATCAACCGCGAACTCGTGCTTTACCTGTTCGGCACCCCCGGGCAGGAACGCTTCTGGTTCATGTGGAACGACCTCGTCAACGGGGCGATGGGCGCGGTAGTCCTGGTCGACACCCGCCGGCTCGATGTGAGCTTCGCGTCGATCGACTTCTTCGAGAGCCGCGGCATCCCCTTCGTCGTCGGCGTCAACTGCTTCCATGGCGTCAGGGACCGGACACAGGAGGAGATCCGAAGGGCGCTCGATCTCGATCCGCAGGTGCCGCTGGTGCTCTGTGACGCCCGCGACCGAACGGCAGGGCGCGATGTGCTGCTGGCACTCATCGACCACCTGATGGCGGCTGCCCAGTCCAGCACCGCACCGCACCCCGTGGCCTGACCGGGCCGCCGGCGGGTAGGTCCAGGTCTCGCCGGTGAGCGGGCTCCGGACGGCTCGGCTCATCACCCGGTCGGAAGGGCCCGGCTCGATCCGCGTACGACCAGTTCAGTGGCCAGTTCGAGATGGTGGGACTCGATTTTCTCCCCGGCGGCCAGGCGCAGCGCCGTTCGCAGGGCGACGATGCCCATCTCGCGCAACGGCTGGCGCACGGTCGTGAGCTGCGGCGAGGTCATGGTGGCCATCTCGGTGTCGTCGAAGCCGACGACGCTGAGGTCTTCGGGGATGCGCAGCCCTCGGGCCCTGGCGGCCTGGATGGTCCCGAGGGCGCTCCCGTCACCGGCGGCGAAGATGGCCGTTGGCGCGGGGTGCAGGTCCAGCAGGGCAGCTCCTTCTTTCACCCCGTGGGGATAGCAGAAGCCCGCAGTGCGGACGTATTCGGGAGGTACGGGCACGCCCGCGGCTTCCATGGCGGCGCGGTAGCCATGCATGCGTGCCTGGTTGATGACTGCGGTCGCGGGCCCTCCGAGGTAGGCGATGCGGCGGTGGCCGAGGGCCAGCAGATGCTGCGTGGCGGCCAGGCCGCCGGCGAAGTTGGTGGAGCCGACGCTGCTCACGGGGGTGTCCGGCAAGTTCAGCGGGTCGATGACGACCACCGGCAAGCCGGCCCGGGACAGCGCGGCGAGCTGGGTGGAGGTCGGCCCGCTGGTAAGGGTGATCATCGCTCGGCGCCCGGCGGCGACCAGGTCGCGAGCCCAGGAGGTGCCCCCGGCGGCCGTGCCTCTCGTGTTGGTGACGACGACCGCCACACCCGACTCGGCTCCGGCCTCGATCGTGCCCTTGATGATCTCGGCGGAGTAGGAGCACAGATCGTCCACCCACATCTCGACCGTGGCCGGCATCTCGGCCCGGTCCCGGCGTGACGAGCGGTGGACGTAGCCGTGTTCCAGCAGCAGGGACTGCACCCGCGAACGGGTGGCCGGTGCGACGTCGCTGCGGCCGTTGAGCACCTTGGACACGGTGGTCACGGACACCCCGGCCGAGGCGGCGACGGTGGCCAGCGTGGCACGTCTGGGACTGTTGCCCGGCATCCATTCCTCCCTGCGCTGACAGCTACCCACAACCTGTGATCAGCCGAGGCGGGCGCGCCAGCGAGCAAGTGTCGCCGATGTCCCCGCCAGGTTTCAACCGGTTTGCTGCCCAGTCGTCCAAGGTGACGCTCGAGCCGCCCTCGCCGGGCAAACCGCGGCTGAGAGGCGGTGGGGGCTGAGCCGGTTGGGCATGCTCCGACGCGGAACACTACTGTTCAAGTCATGTCCTCGAACCCGCCGATCCGCAGCAGCCGGCCGCGCTCTCGCTGGGCCGCAGGGCTGCCCGCGGTCACCGCAGAGCAGATCGTCGACCAGGCCCTGCTGCTGACCTCGACACACGGGCTTGAGAACTGGACGTTGCGGCAGCTCGCCTCCGCGATCGAAGCCTATCCAGCGGTGATCTACCACCACATCGGCGACCGGGACGCCGTGGTGAACGCTGTTCTGGAGCGGGTCGTCGGGATGCTGCCGGTGCCGTCCGGCGCCCTGCCGTGGCGGGACTGGTTCCGGGTGCTCCTCGGCCAGTTGCGCGGTGTGCTGCGGCGGTATCCCGGTGTCGCGCGCCGGCTCGCGCTGTACGGGCCCGCGACGCAGGAGGCGGCGCCGATCATGGACCAGGGCATCCGGTTGCTGCAGGACGCGGGCTTCGGCAAGGAGAGCGTGCTGGCGTACAACCTGATGCTGGGCGTCGCCTGCCAGTTCGTCGCCATGGAGGACGACCGGGAGCACAGCACGGCCGCCAGGCGGCGGATGGCCGCCACCTTCGGTGACCAGCGCGACAATCACGACATGCCGGGGCTGGCGGCCATGGGCTCGTTCGTGCAGGAGATGGCGGAGCACCCGGAGCGGCTGACAGGTTTCTACGCCAGCTTCTACGACTATGCCGTCGAGAGGTGCCTCGACGGCATAGCCAAGCGGCTGGAAGAGATCTCACGCAGGTCGTAGGCCAGGGGTCGCGGCGGGGACGTGCCAGTCGCGGGCGCGCGTCTGGGCCGCCCACATGCGGGCGTACCTCCCTCCGGGGTCGGCGAGCAGCGCGGCATGGGTGCCCCGCTGGACGATGCGCCCGCCGTCCACCACCAGGATCTGGTCGGCGCCGACGATCGTGGACAGCCGGTGCGCGATCACGACGACCGTCTTGCCCTTGACCAGCTCGTCGATCGCCTCCTGCACCACCACCTCGGATTCGGTGTCGAGCGCGGCCGTCGGCTCGTCCAGGAGCACGACCGGCGCGTCCTTGAGGATGGCGCGGGCGATGGAGATCCGCTGGCGCTCCCCGCCCGACAGCGCGGACCCGATCTCCCCGACCCGCGTCAGGTAGCCGTGCGGCAGCCGTTCGATGAAGGCGTGCGCGTTGGCGGCGCGGGCGGCGGCCTCGATGTCGGCGTCGGAGGCGTCGGGCCTGCCCAGGGCGATGTTGGCGCGGATGGTGTCGTCGAAGAGGTACACGTCCTGGAACACGACGGCGATGTGGCGCATCAGCTCGTCGGGCTCCATGGCGGTCAGGCGGACCCCGCCGAGCCGTACGGCGCCGGACTGGGGGTCCGCGTAGCGTGTGATCAGCTTGGTGATCGTGCTCTTGCCGGAGCCGGACGGGCCGACCAGGGCGGTGAGGCTGCGCTCGGGCACGACGAAGCCGACGTCCGTCAGGGCCGGTTCGGTCTGGCCGGCGTAGTGGAAGGTCACGTCCTCGAACCGGAGGTCGAAGAAGGCGGGCTCTCCCCCGCCGGGCTCGACGGGCAGGGGCGGCACCTTGAGCACATCGTCCATCCTGCTCAAAGCCGCCTCGGACATCTCGAACAGCTGGGTCATCGTAGCCGCCAGGCTCAGCGGCTCGGCGAACCTGGCCGCGGTCACCACCACGGCGACCAGCAGCGGCAGCGACAGTTGCGCGTCGAGCACCAGGAACGCCCCGACGGCGACCAGCGCGACGACCGCGATCTGGACGAGCAGCTGTGCCCCGGCCAGCGGGACGGCGGCCGAGCGGTTCGCGGCCGTCTGCGCGTCGTGCTGGTGGCCGAGCACCGAGACCAGGCGCGGGGAGTCGGCCCCCGCCTGGCCGGTGGCCTTGAACACCGGCAGGCCCTGGACGTACTCCACGATGCGGTTCGACACGGCGGCATCGGCCTCGTTGACGTCGCGGAAACCCGTGTTGGACAGCGCCTGCACCTTGCGTACCAGCGGCAACGCGGCCGCGGTGGCGATGGCGAGGACCAGCCCGAGCCGCCAGTCCAGCGCCAGCACGATCACGCCGAGCACCACCGGGACGGTGATCAGCTTGATGAACAGCGCCGACAGCGAGGAGATGGCGGTGGCCGCGGCCGTCACGTTGTGCCCGACGACCATGGTCAGGTCGCCGGCCGCGCGCCGCGCCAGCTCCTGCTGCGGCATGGCGCGCAGCTTCGCGCCCAGCCGCAGCCTGGCGTCCTCGGTGACCAGATGCCAGTGGCTGTAGGTGAAGCCCGTCTCACGGATCCGCAGCGCCGTCTCCACGGCGATCAGGACGGCCAGCAGTCCCGTCCACATCCAGGCGCGCTCCGCCCTGACCGGCTCACGGGACAGCTCGGCGAGCAGCGGGATGAACATCGCGAACGCCGCCGCCTGGACCACGGTGGCCGCGGCCGAGAACCGCAGCGTGGTCCGGAACTGGGCCTGGTACGGGCCCGCGGCGGTGAGCATCAAACGCAGGATCCGCCTCATCGGGCCCCCTCCACACTCGGCTCCATGCTCGGCGTCGCCGCCAGTCCCCAGCGGGCCGCCTGTTCGTGGCCGGCCCACAGCCGCGCGTACCGGCCTCCGGCGGCCACCAGGTCGGCGTGGCGGCCGCGTTCGGCCACCCGCCCCTCGTCGATCACCACGATCTGGTCGACGCCGACGATGGTGGCGAGCCGATGCGCGACGATCAGCACGGTACGGCCGCGCATCAGCCTCGCGAGGGCGTCCTGGATCACCGCCTCGTTCTCCGGGTCGGCGAAAGCGGTCGCCTCGTCCAGGATCACGACGGGCGCGTCGGACAGGATCGCCCGGGCGATGGTGATCCGCTGCCGTTGACCACCGGACAAGAGCCCGCCGCGCTCCCCCACCTGGCTGTCGTAGCCGTCGGGCAGTTCCGTCACGATGAAGTGGTGCGCGGCGGCGGCCTCGGCGGCGGCGCGCACCTGCTCGTCGGTGGCGTCGGGGCGGGCCAGCCGGATGTTCTCGGCGACCGTTCCCGCTATGAGGAAGGGCTCCTGGAACACCAGGGCCACGTGGCGGAGCAGCGCGGGGGTGCCGATCTCGCGTACGTCGACGCCGCCGACGCGGATGGACCCCTCGTCCACGTCGTGGAAGCGGGCGATGAGCCGCGCCACGGTCGACTTGCCCGCGCCTGAAGGGCCGACCAGGGCGCACACCGTACCGTCGGGGACGTCGATGTCGACCCCGTCCAGGGCCGGCCTGCCCCGGTCGGCGGAGTAGCTGAAGCGGACCCCGCGCAGCGAGACGGCGCCGCCTTCCGGCGCCCGCGGGTGCTCCGGCTCCGGGAGCGGCGCTATCGCCAGGATCTCCTCGATCCGCGCCGCACCGGCCTTGGAATCGTTCACGTACGTGGTCAGGTGCATCAGCGGCGCAACCGCCTCGATCGGCATCGCGCCGATCAGCAGGGCGAGCACGAGTTCGGTCACGGTGATCCAGCCGGCGTCCAGCATCGGCACGCCGGCGACCGCCACGAGCAGCAGGGTCGGCAGCGGGACGATGAACACCTGCGTGAGGAGGCCCGACGTCCGCGAGATGGCGATCCAGGCGGCGACGGCCTCGGTGAAGGCTCGCACCGCAGTCGCGAAGCGCCCGACCGACGCCCGCCCGTCGTCGAAGGTGCGCACCACCGGCATGCCCTGGACGAACTCCACCACGGCGGCGTTGACGTCCTCGTTCGCCCGGTTGTAGCGCGCCCGCTGCGCCGCGTAGTCGCGCGTCATCAGCGACAGGCACAGCATCGCGATCGGCACGACCAGCAGCACGGCGAGCAGCAGCCGCCACTGGACCACGCCCAGGGCGGCCAGCGCGGCGATCGGTTGCGCGAACGCCGAGCCGACGAACGGCAGGGCGTCGGCGACCACGTTGTGCAGGGCTTTCACGTCGTCCTGCACGACCTTCTTCACGCGGCCCGAGCCCAGCCGCTGCACCTCGCCCAGCGGCATCCGGGCCAGCGCCTCGGCCAGTTCCCGGCGCAGCTCCACCTCCAGGGCGTAGCTCGCGACGTGGGCGACGCGCTCGGCCTCCCATCGGGCCGCGAACGACGCGACCAAAGCCGCCGCCGCGCCCGCGGCCCACCAGGCCACGGCGGCGGCTGACGGCTCTTCGGCCAACAGCGCGCCGACCGCGAACGCCACGCACACGAACCCCGCCACCCCGGCCACGCCGCCGAACGCCGCGAGGGCGGCGGCCCGCCGCAGCCGCCGCCGGGCCGCCGGAGAGCGGTTCACCAGATTCATCACCAGCCGGAAGCCGCTGGGCTGCCCGCCATCGACGGGCCCGGCGGCGATGCCGGCCGGCTCCTCGGCGGGCCCGCCGCCGGCGTCGGCGAGGTCCGTCGCGCCGGCGGTGCCGGTGTTTCTCATGCGCCCCCCATGGTTCCAGGGGTCCCCTCGGCAGGACCCGCGATCGTCGGTCTAACACTAGTGAACATTGAACAAGAAGTAAGGGTCACCTAATAATCCAGCCGTTCTCCGGCGAAGCGGGTGCGGAGCAGGGCTTTGTCGATCTTGCCCATGGGGTTGCGCGGCATCGCCGTGACGATCTCCAAGTGCTCCGGCCGCTTCTGCGGCATCAGCCCGGTGTCGGCCAGCCAGTTCGACAGTTCCGCGAGGTGGGGTGGAGACGCGCCCGGCGGGCAGGTGATGACGGCGCAGATCCGTTCTCCGGCGATCGGGTCGGGGAGGCCGATGACGGCGGCCTCGGCGATGTCCGGGCGGGTGGACAGGAGCTCCTCGATCTCCTGAGGGGCGATGTTCTCGCCCTTCCGGATGATCAGGTCCTTGATCCGGCCGAGAAGTTCGAGGTGGCCGTCGGAGCGCAGCCGTCCGAGGTCTCCGGTGCGGAACCAGCCGTCCGGGGTGAAGGCGGCCTTGGTCTCGGCCTCGTCGGTGTACCCCTGGCAGACGATCGGGCCGGACAGCTGCACCTCGCCCGTCGCGCCCGCGGGCACCGGCAGGCCGCCGGAGCCGACGATCCGCACGTCGCAGCCAGGGATGGGGCGGCCCTCGGTGTGCGCGAGTTGTTCGTCGGTGTCGCCGGGCGAGGCGACCGTGATCGACGGCGCCTCGGTCATGCCGTAGTCGTGTGCGATCGTCACCCCCAGCTCCTCGCGTACGGCCCGGTACAGCTGCTCCGAACACGGCGCCCCGCCGCCCTTGAACAGCCGCAGGCTCGGGATCAGGGACTCGCCGGGGCGGGCCCGCGCCATCTGCAGCAGCACGGCGAAGAAGACCGGGCTGCCGCCCATGAAGGTGACCTCGTGCCGCCGGAACAGCTCCACCGCGGGCACCGGCGCGAACGCCTCCATCACCACCGCGGGGAACCCCACGCACAGCATCGTGATGAGCGAGCACAGGCCCCCGATGTGCGCCACGGGGAACGCGATCGCGCCCACGTCGTCGGCGCGGAGCCCGCTGCGCCGGTTGAACTCCGCTCCGGCGCACAGCAGGGCGTCGTCGCAGTGGCGGGCGCCCTTGGGGGCGCCGGTCGAGCCCGAGGTGAAGTAGACCCAGTGGACGGCGCCGGGATCACGCGGGTCGCGGGGCAGCCCGCCGAGGTCGTCCTTCTCCGGCGCGTCGTCCCCGATCACCAGCACCCGGGGCCCGGGACCGCCGTCCGGGCGCAGCCCGGTGGCCATCGCGGTGAAGTCGGTGCCGTGCCACGTGCCGGGCACCAGGATCGTGTTCACGCCGGCCGTGGCGACCGCGGCGGTCACCTCGCGCTCGCGGTAGGCCGGGATGATCGGGGCCTGTACGGCGCCGAGGCGCCGTAGCGCGGCCATGACCAGCAGGGTGCTGATGCGCGTCGGCAGCTGCCAGGCGACCCTGCTGCCGGGGCCGACGCCCTCGGTGTGCAGCGCGGCGGCCACCCGCAGCGCGCGGTCGTGGAACTCCCCGAAGGTGACGGTCCGGCCGGCCTCGTCGATCAGCATCGTCCGCTCCGGGGTGTGCCGGGCGCGGGCCTCGATGAGCTCCCACAGCGTGGGCGCCATCAGCAGGCCACTGTGGGACATGGTCATGAACGGCTCCTCGAGGCGTGGCGGCGGGTCATCGTCTCGGCCAGCGCCCGTTTGTCGATCTTGCCCAGGGCGGTGCGGGGGAAGGAGTCGAAGATCTCCAGCCGGTCGGGCAGTTTGAACGCGGCCAGCCCGAGCCCGGTCAGGTAGGCGTTGAGCTCGGCCTGGCTCGGCGGCGTCCCCCGGGCCACCACGCAGGCGCAGCTGCGTTCGCCGAGCATGTCGTCCGGGACGCCGACGATGGCGACGTCGTGTACGGCGGGATGCCCCAGCACGAGGTTCTCGACCTCCTCCACGGGGATCTTGTCCCCGCCCCGGTTGATCACGTCCTTGACCCGGCCCTCCACCACGAGGTGGCCGCTCGGCAACCGCCGGACGAGATCGCCGCTCCGGTAGAAGCCGTCGGCGGTGAACGCCGACCGGTTGTACTCCTCCGCCCGGTAGTAGCCGCGCAACGTGTACGGACCGCGCACCTGCAACTCGCCGACCTCTCCGGCCGCCACCTCGGCGTCGTCGCGGTCGACGATCCTGACCTCGTCGTCCTCGGCGAGCGGCCGGCCCTGCGTGTCGAGCACGAGCGCGGGGTCGTCGTCGAGCCGGGTGAAGTTGAGCAGGCCCTCGGCCATGCCGTACACCTGCTGCAGCCGGCAGCCCAGCGCCGGTTCCACTCTGGCCGCGGCCTCCGACTTCAGCCGCGCCCCGCCCACCTGCAGCACGCGCAGGCTGCCGAGGTCCGCCTCGGCCCATCCGGCGGCCTCCGCCCACAGCAGCGCCAGCGGCGGCACCAGCGCCGTGACGGTGATCCGCTCCCGCTCGATGAGCTCGAAGGCGTCCTCCGGACTCGGCGTCGGGCAGAACACGACCGTGCCGCCCGCGAGCAGCGTCCCGAGCGCGCCGGGGCAGCCCAGCGGGAAGTTGTGCGAGATGGGCAGGGTCACCAGGTAGCGCGTGCTCTCGTCCAGCCCGGTGACCTCGGCGCTGGCCCTGGCGTTGTAGGCGTAGTCGTCGTGCGTCCGCGGGATCAGCTTGGGCAACCCGGTGGTCCCTCCGGACAGCAGCAGCAGCGCCACGTCGGACGGGTCGGGCCCGGGCGGGAACTCGTCGCCGACGGGCCCCTTGTCCAGGTCGGCCAGCGCGCCGAACTCCGCGGGCTCGCCGGCCACCAGGACGTGCCGCAGGCTCGGCGCCCGCTCGCCGACCGCCCTGGCGAGCTGCCGGTAGTCGAAGCCCAGATGGGTGTCGGGGATCACGTACGCGACGGCCTCCGACAGCCGGGCCAGATGCGCGATCTCGGTCTCCCGGTGCGCCGGCAGCGCCAGCACGGGCACCGCGCCCAGCCGGAACAGCGCGAAGCACAGCGGCAGGAACTCCCCGATGTTGGGCAGCTGCACCAGCACGCGGTCGTACCGCGCGACGCCGAGCCTCCGCAGGCCGGCCGCGAGCCGGTCGCTGTGCTCGTCCAGTTCCCGGTACGTCCAGCGGCGCGCGCCGTCCACGACGGCCAGGCGCTTCGGCCGCGCCGCCGCCTGCTCGCGCAGCAGCGACCCGAGCGTGGTTCCCCGCCAATAGCCGCGTTCGCGATACCGCGCCGCGAGATCGTCCGGCCACCCGATACATCCGTCGAGCATTGAACGCGTCCTTCCATCGACTACACGTGATCATGAGATGCGGCGACCGGCCGTCCTTGTACGGCGGTCAACCGGAAAGCCCGCGGGCAAGGGAGCCCGCGGCGGGTCAGGCCCGGCCGGGGCGGCGGCCGGCACCTTCGGGCATGGCGGCGGACGGGTCGATCCCGGCCGCCGCGAGGTCTTCGGGACGGCTGTGGGCGAGGAAGTAGCCGGCGTCGATCCGCAGGTACAGGCCGCGCGCCTGGGCGGCGAGCGGGCCGGCCGGATCGTTGAGTCGGGCCTCTCCGCTGACGTGGACCTTGCGGCCGGACACGCCCTCGACGCGGCTGACGATCCACACCGTCGCGCCGATCGGGACCGGGCTGCGGTAGTCGACTTCGAGGTGCGCCGTGACCGCGGGCATCCCGGCGAGCATGGCCGGCGTTCCGAGGCTGTCGTCGAACGCGGTGGCGAGCAGGCCTCCGTGCAGCAGCCCGGGGGCTCCCTCATGCACGTCCCGGACGGTGAAGCTGCCGACGACCACCAGCCCCTCCCCGGCGCGGAAGCGCAGCCCGAGACCGCCGGCGACCGCACCGCAGCCGAAGCAGCCCGGCGGATGGAGCGGGTCGAGCTCCTCCCCTGGCTCGACCGCCCCGGCGGGACGCTCCGGCAGGGCGGCCTTCGCGGCACCGCTGGTCTTCTCAGCGTCTGATGTCATCGGGGGGCCGCCTCCAGCCGGGTCGTTTCCGGACTGCCGGGGACGACGTCGGACGAGTGCCGCGGGGCGGCCACCAAGTACGGGGCCACGCTGCTGAGCTTCTCCGAGGTTTCCTCGTGCTCTCGCTCCGGGCGGGACATGGCCACGATGCCCGCTCCCGCGCGCAGCCAGGCGCGGCCCTCGCGCTGGTAGACCGCCCTGAGCACCAGGGCCGCGTCCAGGGTGCCGGCGGCGTCGGCCATGATGACGGCGCCGGCGTACACGCCGCGCGGCTGATCCTCCAGTTCGCCGATCAGGCGGTAGGCCGCGCGCTTGGGGATCCCGGAGGCCGTGACCGCGGGAAAGACCGCTCCGAGCGCGTCCCAGGCGTTCCTGTCCCCGGCCAGCGTGGTGACCACCCGGGAGGCGAGGTGCTGGACACTGCCCCTGAGTTTGATCGTCAGGAATTCGCTGACGCGGGTCGCGCCCCGCTCGCCGACGGCGTCGAGCTCGTCGAAGGCGAGTTTCACCGAAGTGGCGTGCTCGAAGACCTCCTTGGGGTCGGCCGACAGCTCGTCGCCCAGGGCGTGGTCGTCCGCCGCCCGGCCGGTGCGGGCGCGGGTGCCGGCGAGGGGCTGGGTCGAGACCAGACGACCGGCGTCGACCTCGATGACGGTCTCCGGGCTGAAGCCCGCGATCTGCCAGCCGCCCAGATCCAGCAGGAACGACCTGGCGGGGGTGTTGTGCGAGCGGCCCAGCACGTAGGTGGCGCACATGTCGACGGGGAACGGCACGGGGACGCGGCGCGACAGGATGACCTTCCGCAGCCGGCCCTTGCGGATCTCCTCCACCGCATGCGCCACATCACGCAGGTACGCCTCGTCCCACGCCCGGACGTCGACCGGTGTCGGCCGGTGCTCCAGCGGCGGCGGGCAGGCGTCGAGCACGGCCCGTACGCGGGCGAGGTCGGCCGGGTCGACGGCGCGGATCAGCACGCTGCCGCCGGTCACCCGCAGCTCGACGCCGGGGATGATGAAATGCGCCAGGGCGGTGTCAGGCGACTGTCCGCCCGGCAGGCTGGCGAGTTCGAAGGACGCCCAGCCGTAGGCGTTCCATCCGGCGACGGGTGAGCGGCGCAGCGCGGCGTGCACCTGCCGCCACGGCGTGCCGGTCCACGGCTCGGCGGACGCGGCGCCGCCCATGGTCGCGCGCACCGTGCGCGCGTTCACCGTGACCTCGCCGACCGGGTTCCCGGCGAGGTGGAAGCATTGGTCGCGCTCGTAGGCGACATAACCGGTGAGCGCGCCCGAGCGCACCACGTGCGACACCACGGACAGCGGATCGAAGACACCTTCGATGAGGGCCTCCTGATAACGGTCCACCACGGGATCTCTCCTCACAACGAGCGGTCCCGGTCCGGCGGGGCGGGCCCGCCGGACCGGACGGGGTACGTGCGGCTCAGCGGCGTCCGGCCTCTTTCAGTGGCCTCGCGATGTGCTCGGCGACCTGGCGGACATGCGGGTCCGTGATGCAGGTGAAGTGGTTCCCCTCGATGTCGGCCAGGTCGAACTCGCCGACGCAGACCCGGCGCCAGAAGTCGAGCGTCATGTCGTCCATGCCGGGCGCGAACCCGGACGCGCCGCTCGGGCGCAGGAACCGGATGTCCCCCGCGTACGGCTCGGGAGTGAACCGCGCGGAGCGGAAGCTCTGCCGGAACACCCGGAACATGCCCGACACCAGCTCGGGCCGCATCTCCTGGCCGGCGACCGCCGAGGCGGCCCGCGCGTACAGCTCGAACCGCTCCTGCTGGGGATGCGCCCCGAGCCGCCGGTAGAAGGCCGCGATCTCGTCCAGGCCGGGGTCGCCACCGACGCCGAGCAGTGAACCCGCGGGCATGCGGCCGTCGTTGGCCCGCATCACGTGCATGAACGCGCGTACGGCCGCGCCGGCGTCCAGCTCGCCGAGGCCGATCTGATCCATCGTGAGGCCCAGGTTCGGCACGAAGAGCGTCTCGATCATCAGGTCTTCGTCGATGTCGAACAGCACCGGGTGGCTGCTCACCAGGATCAGGTCCGCGACCTCGGCGCCGCGTTCGATCAGCCGCCGGGACACCTCGACGGCGTACATGCCGCCGAGGCAGTAGCCGACCAGCTGGAAGCGGGTGTGCCCCTCGGCCAGCAGCCGGCCGGCGTAGTCGTCGGCCAGGCGTTCGACGACCTCGGCCTGGTCGAGCGCGCAGTACACGTCGGTGTCGGCGATGACGATCCCGGTGACCGGGCCGAGGTCCTGGGCGACGAGTTCGGCGGCCAGGGGCCGGAAGCACTCCATGGTGCCGAGCCCCGCGTGGAACAGCACCCGGACGGGGCCCTCCGCGCGCTCGCTGAACGGGACGAGCACCGCGTTGCTGCCGTCCCGGCGCCGGCCGCCCGCCTCCGGTTGGCGGGGTTCGCGCAGGAAGGCGGCGAGGGCGGCGACGGTGGGGGCGCTCAGCATGTGGCGCAGCAGGGTGTCGAACGGGATCCCGGCCGCCTCTGGCACCTCCTCGCGCAGCTTCCCGGCCATCCGCGCCATGATCAGCGAGTCGGCTCCGCAGTCGAACAGGCTCTGCGTGCGCCCGACACCCGGCAGCGCCAGCGCCGCCGCCCACAGCTGCGACAGCGCCGCCTCGAACGCGTCGGCCGGCTCCTCCACGGCCGCCGGGGAGGCGGCTGTGGAGACCGGCCGCCAGCCGGCGAGGGTGCGCCGGTCCACCTTGCCGTTGGCGGTGAGCGGCAGCGCGTCCACGATCTGCAGGTGCGCCGGGACCATGTGGCCGGGCAGCCGCTGCGCCAGGAAGGCCGCCAGCTCACCGGCGGTGACCGGCGCGCGGTCGCCCTTCATCCGGGCCGCGAACATGTGGAGCCGCTGCGGGGCGAGGCTGTGGTCATCTCCGGGCAGGCACAGCACGTCCCCGGCCCCGGCCTTGGCCAGCAGGTCCAGCCAGCCGTCGCGGTCCAGGTAGGACGGTCCGCCGGTGCGGCGGGCGTCCTCGGGCGGGGTCATCATGAACGCCTGCGACGCCAGGATCCACGGGTGCTCGCGGGTGGGTTCGGTGATGACGAGCCAGCCGCCCGGGGCGACCAGTTCGGTCAGGCCCAGGAGCGCCGCCTCGACGTCGCGTGCGTTCTCCAGCACCCCGGCGGCGAGCACCACGTCGTAGGAGTTGGGGGCCAGCCCTTGCGGCCGGCACGGCGAGTCCACGTCGAACACGCCGAAGGAGATCCCCGGGTGCTCGCCGTACCGCGATCGCGCCTCGGGCAGGAAGTACGGCGACACGTCGGTGAAGAGATACTCGACGTCGAAACCGGCGAGCGCGGCGAGGACGCCCTGAGTGGTGCCGCCGGTGCCCGCGCCGGCCTCCAGGATCCGCAGCGGGCGGTCCTCCGCCCGGCCCGCGGCGATGCGGTGCACAGTGGCGGCGACGGCCTGGTTGAGGTACCTGGCCATCGCGTTCTCGCGGTAGAGCGAGTCCGCGACGTCGAAGCCGCCCTCGGGGAACAGCAGCGCGACCGGGTCCTGCCGCCCGGTCAGCAGGTCGGGCAGCCGCTCGGCGTTGCGTGACAGGTAGTCGAGGAACAGCGGCGAGCCGAGGTCGGCGGTCCAGGCCGCCGCGGCGTCCTTCCAGTGCCGCGCCACCGTGTCGCCATCGACGCTCCCCTCGATGGCGCCGGACCGGGTGAGCACGTCGAGCCATCGCCGTACCAGCCAGTGGTGCCGGGGATCGATCCCGGCGGCGGTCATGGCCTCCTCTCCAGAGGTGGACACGCCGAGGCGGTGCAGGGCGTACGCCATCGAGGACAGCACGGCCCGGTCCAGACGCTCGACGTAGGCCTCGACCTGGTCGCGGCGCACGCCTCCGGCGGCGCGGTCGGCCGCCGCCCGCACCAGGTCGCCCATGCGCCCGATGCCGGGAGTGTCCGGTACGGCGACGCGCGCGGTCTCGACGACGCCGAGGAGCGCGCGCTCGGCGCCCGAGTCGTCCACCACGACGCCCGCGGCCGCCACGGCGGGGTGTTCCAGCAGGGCGGCCTCGATCTCGCCGAGCTCGATGCGGTGGCCTCTGACCTTCACCTGAGTGTCCTCGCGGCCGAGGAACTCGATCTCGCCGCCCGGCCGGTAGCGGCCCAGGTCGCCGGTCCGGTAGAGGCGTTGCCCGTCCACCGGGTGGGTGACGAATCGATGGGCGGTCTGCTCTTCGTCGCCGAGGTAGCCCTCGGCCAGGCCCGCACCGGAGATGTAGAGCTCTCCCGCGACCCACACCGGGCAGTCGCGCATGGACCGGTCGAGCACCCGGAACCCCTGGTTCGCCAGCGGGATCCCGTACGGGACGCTGCGCCAGCCGTCGTCCAGCGGCCCGATGGGGTGGTAGATGGACCAGATCGCGGCCTCGGTGGCGCCGCCCAGGCTGATCTGGGTGAGGCCGGGCATGTGGCGGCGGACCTCGTCCGGCAGCGTGATCGGGATCCAGTCCCCGGACAGCAGCGCCAGCCGGAGCGAGGCAGGCGCGAGCGCGGGCTCGGAGTCCAGATAGGTGACCAGCATCTGCATCAGCGCGGGCACCGAGTTCCACACGGTCACGCCGTGCTCGCCGATCAGTTCGGCCCAGTGGGACGGGTCGGCGCGGCGCCCGGCGTCGGGGTAGACGAGCGCGCCGCCGGCCGACAGCGGCCCGAAGATGTCGTACACCGACAGGTCGAAGCCGAGGTTGGCCAGGCCGAGCACGCGATCGTCGGCGGTGACGCCGAAGCGGCGGTTGATGTCCGCGACGGTGTTGCCCGCCGCCCGGTGGCTGATCACGACGCCCTTGGGCCGCCCGGTCGAGCCGGAGGTGTAGATGACGTACGCGGGCGCGTCCGGATCCCCGCCCACCGCGGCCGCCGGGGCGGGATGAGCGGCCAGCCGGTCCACCGCGATGACCTCGACGCCGTCGGGCCAGTCGGCGGCATCGTCCACGGCCGACTGCGTCAGCAGGTGGCGGACCCCGGCGTCGGCCAGGATCGCGGCCCGTCGCAGCGGCGGCTGGATGGTGTCGACGGGCAGGTAGACCGCCCCGGCGAGGAGCGTGCCCAGGACGGCGCTCACCTGGTCGACGCCCTTCTCCATGACGATCGCGACCCGCTGCCCCGCGCCGCACCCGGCCTCGCGCAGCGCGGCGGCGACCGCGGCGGCGCGCCCGGCGAGCTCGCCGTACGTCGCCGAGCCGAGCGGGCCGACCACCGCGGGACGGCCGGGCATGGCCGCCGCCCGGGCCAGGAACGCCTCGTGCAGCAGCGAGCCGGGCAGCGGCGCGGCTGTGTCGTTGACGCGGGCGCGCGCACGCTCCTGCCAGTCAGGGAGCGGCAGCGGCTCCCCGGAGTCCCACGCCGCGTCCGTCGTGGCGAGGCGCCGCAGCAGGGCCTCGAACGCGTCGAACATGTCGCCGGCGACGCCTTCGGGGAAGACGCCCTCACGCACGTCCCAGTTGACCTGCAGTCCGTCGGCGTCGTCCATGGCCTGGCAGTCGATGAACACCTGCGGTGTCTGGGTGATGCCGAACCCGTCGAGCCTGCCTGCCGCCCGTTCCCCCGTCGCGGCGTCGCCGAGGCCGATCGCGCTGGTGAACACGACCGGCATCAGGGCGGCCTCCCGGCCGCGGCGGCGGGCCAGCTCGCGCAGTACCTCGACCCCGGAGCACAGCCGGTGGTCCAGGTCGTCGAAGAGCTGCCCGCTGGTCGCGGTGGCGCGCTCGGCGAACGACGCGCCCGAGTCCCCGTCGACGGCGAGCAGGCTGACCGAGGTGAAGTCGCCGACCACGCGGGGGACGTGCGGGTGCAGCGGCAACCGGTTGAGCACGGTCAGGTTGAGCGAGAAGCGGGGCGAGCGGCTCCACCGCTCGATGACGGCGGCGTAGGCGGTCAGCACCGCGGCCGTGGGCGTCAGGCCGCGCTTTTGAGCGCGGCGCTTGAGCCCGTCCCAGGCCGTGGAGTCCAGGCGGAGGAAACGGCGGCGGAAGACGGGCGGCGGGGAGCCGGTCTGCTCGATGACGGGCAGTTCGGGAGCCGGGGGCAGATCGTCCAGCCGGGCCATCCAGTAGTCCCGGTCGCGCTGGTAGCGGTCGGTCTCGCGCAGCCGGAGCTCGGCGAGCAGGTAGTCGCGGAAGCGGAGGTCCGGCTCGGGCAGCTCACCTGCCGGGTCGGTGTGCAGGGCCTCGAACTCGCCGAGCAGCAGCCAGATGCTGGCCCAGTCGGCGACCAGGAAGTCCATCGACAGGTGCAGCACCGCGCGCTCGTCGGCGCGGGTCACGCGCAGGTCGAACAGCGGCCACCGGGTGGTGTCGTAGACCCGGTGGCCCATCTCCGCCCGCACCGTTTCGAAGGCGGATCCGACCCGGGCCTCGGGTGCGCCGCGCAGGTCGGTCGCCGCCACCGTCAGGTGCTCCACGGCGGGCAGCACCCGCTGGTAGCCGTCGGCGGAGACCACTACGCGCAGCATGTCGTGCCGCTCGATCAGCCGGTTCCACGCCGCTTCGACCCGCTGGGGATCGAGGTCGGGGTAGTTCACCTCCAGATAGACGTGGCAGGCCACGCCGCCGTATCGGACGGCTTCGGTGCGCCCGACCAGGTAGGCCGCCTGCACGTCGGTCAGCGGAAACGGCTCGAACCGGGCGCCGGGGTCGGGGGTGACGGCGACCTCGGCGCTCTCGCCGCGGAGCCGGGCCAGGACGGACTCCTTGGCGGCGCGCAGCGCCTCCAGGCGGTCCGCGGTGAGGATGCCCTTGGGAGCGCGGTAGCGGAGCCGCCCCGCCTCCTCCCAGAGCCGTACTCCTTCGCGCCGCAGTTCGGCGATCAACTCGACGGCGGTCGATTCACTGGTCACGAGAGTTCTCCTCGGCGAAGAGGCGGGATGTTGGCGTTGAAGCGGAACATGTTGACCTCGTCCCAGACGGCCTTCAGCCGCGCCAGCCGGTCGTAGGTCTCGCTGCCGTAGGCGGCCCGCACCCACTCGGGCTCCGGGTCGGGCAGCAGGTTGAGGTACGGGCCCTTGGTCACTTCCTGCAGCGACCGCCATCCCAGGACGGCGGGTTCGACGTGCGCGGGACTGTCGGCGGCGCCGTACCACTGGGCGCAGATCTCGGCGAACCACGTGGCGTCGCGGTGGGTGTAGGCGGTCGGGCCCGCGGGGGCGCGGCGGATCGCGCCGCCGAGGGCGCCGAGCACCACCGAGAAGTTCGGCCCCGAGGCCCGCCAGCGTTCGACGAGCGTGTCGATCGTGTCGTCGGAGAGCTCGGTCAGCAGCTCCCCCCGGTTGTAGACGTGCTGGCGCCGGTGGTCCGGCGGCGACGGCAGCAGCCGCTGGTAGTCCAGGTACGGCATCCGGGTGACGCGGTCGTGCACGGGCCCCCCGGCGGCGTGGCGCAGCGGCGCGAGCACCTCCTCGGCGCGCCCCGGCTCGCCGAACCACGTGGGGATCAGCACCGCACAGCGTTCGAAGTGCAGGTGCTCCGGGACGAACGCCACCGGCGGCGCGGTCCACACCAGGGCGATCAGCGATGCCTCGTCCGGTGCGCCCGCCAGCCAGTCGCGGGCCGTACGCAGCACCGCCGGGACCTGCTCGGCCGTGTACACCACGGGGCCTGCCAGCACGGAGCGGACCGGGTGCAGGCGGAAGCCGAAGGCGGTGACCACGCCGAAGTTGCCGCCACCGCCGCGCAGCCCCCAGAACAGCTCCGCGTGCTCGGCGGCGCTCGCCCTGACCCGCTCGCCCGACCCGGTCACCACGTCGAAGAACTCCACGTTGTCGCTGGTGAGCCCGTACATGCGGGACAGGTCGCCCACGCCGCCGCCGAGGGTGTGCCCGGCGATGCCGACGTCGGTGTTGCGCGCGCCCGGCACGGCGAGGCCGTGCCGCTGGGTGGCCGCGTCGAACTCGCCCCACGTCAGCCCGGGTTCGGCGACGGCCGTGCGGGCCTGCGGATCGACCCGCACCCGCTTCATCGGCCCGAGGTCGATCACCACGCCGGCGTCGCAGGTGCCCCACCCGGCGACGTTGGCCCCGCCGCCGCGCACGGCGACCGGCAGGCCGTCGCGGCGCGCGTACGTCACGGCCGCGGCCACGTCCGCCGCGTCCGAGCAGCGGGCGATCAGCGCCGGTTTGCGGTCCACTCGCGCGTTGCGGACGCGCCTGGCCTGCTCGTACGCCGCCTCGCCGGGCCGCAGCAGTTCGCCGCCGAAGTCGGCGCGCAGCCGGTCGACGCCGTTCACCGCGTCCTCCTTCCGAGGTCGTCCACCGTTCCCAGGTCGTTCACCGGGCCCCGGGTCAGGACCGCGCCGTGCAGCCTGCGCGGGTCGAGGTCGGCGGCCAGCCCGTGCAGTTCCACGCCGAGCACCCCGGTCGTGGCGGCCGGTTCGGCCGACAGCCATCGGCCCTCGCCGACGAGGGCGTCGAAGGACGCGCGGTCCGCGGCCGAGACGCCCATCCGGACGCGGGCGACGCCCCGCGCGCCGTTGGGGTGCACCACCCGCTCGGGGCGCTGCGGCGGGTCGTAGGCCGACACCACGAAGGGCAGCTCCGCCGGGCTGGATGCGAGGAATTGGTAACGCACCGTTCCCCCGTCGGGCCGGACCCTTTTTCCTTTCATGACTCTGGAGACCCGCACGTTTTTCCGGCGCAGCGCGGCACGCACTCCGGCCAGCTCGGTGTCCTCCGTTTCGACCGCTAGGTCGCGCCACCCTTCACCTGGTCGCGCCCAGCGGGCGAGTCGTTCACCGGCGGCCGTTCCGAATATCGTCGCGAACGGCCAGCGGAGCAGCGCGAACCGCGACGGCAACTGGAATAATTCAATGAAAGGGCCGTCATCGAACCAGATCAGCGCGTTGTGCGCGCGTTCCGGAGCGCTGCCCCATTCCACCGAGAAGCCCAGGCTCGAATAGTCGCCGACGGCCGCGCGGATATCATCGACTTTGCACAGGATATGGCTGCACTTCAGCATCGGAAAGATTCCTCATTTCGTCCGTACCCGCTTGCCTCGACTGAATATCCCGAGATATTGTCGACGCAAATCCCGGCTATAGAAGGGGCGTCAGCATGTCTTTTGTCGCGTCGCTGGTGAATTCTCTGCGGAAAGCGGGCGGCGGCCCGGTGGTGCTCGACGGCGAAGGCGAGACGTCCGGCGAGGCGCTGCTGCGCTCGTCCTGCCGGCTCGCCCGGCTGCTGCGCTCCCGGGGCGCGGGTCCCGGCGTGACCGTCGTCTGGTCCGGAGGCGAGAGCCCTGGGATCCTCCACGCCCGGATCGCGGCGCTTCTGCTCGGCGGCGGCTTCCGTACCGGCATTGCCGGCGGTGGCGAGGTGCCGGTGGACGCCGCGGCTTTCGCCCAGGCGGACAACGAGGCCGCCGATCCGGCCGGCCTCCCCGGCCCGGACGGCCACGCCGATGCGGCGCTCGGGGAGCGGCTGGCGGCCTGGCAGCGCGCGCTCGGGGACGTCCCCGAGCGGCACAGCGTGCTCTGCCCGCTCGGCGGGCTCGGCGATGAGGCGGCGCTCGCGACCCTGCTGGCGGGCGGGACCGTCGTGTACGCCGACCCCGCCGCCCATCCGGCCCGCATCCTGGCCGCTCTCGAGCGGACCCGCTCCACCCACGTCAGCCTGCCGTCGAGCCTGCTGTGGAAACTGGTCCAGGAGCCCTCGGCCGCTATGACCGACCTGTCGGCCCTGCGGCGGGTGGTCCACGTCGGCCCGGAGCCGCGTCAGGACCTGGTGGACACCGCGATCGCGCTCCTCGGGCCGATCCTGGCGCACGTCGAGGAGGGGCAGCCGGACGGTGCCCATGGCGTGACGGCGGAGGAGCTGGTCCGCGTGGCGCGGGCCGCCGCGGAGGCGCGCACCGGTGAGTTCGCCGCCGACGAGGTCCGCTCGTTCGTCACGCTGCTCGACGAGGCGGTCCTGGCGTCCATGGTGTGCTCGCTGCAGCGGCACGGCGTGCTGCGCGACCCGGAGCGCCGCCACCCGGTCGCCGAGATCCTGTCGGCCGCGCGGGTGGCGCCCGAGCACCACGGGCTGATCGCGCGCTGGCTGCAGGTGCTGGCCGAGCGCGGGCGGCTCGCCCGCGACGGTGACGGCTACCTGGGGATCGCCCCTGTCGAGGAGCGGGCCGTCGGCCGTGCCTGGGACCTGGCCCGGCAGGCGTGGACGGCGCGGCTGGGGTCCGCGGAGTTCATCGACTACCTGCGGCACAACGCGCAGCGGCTGCCGGAGCTGATGACCGGCGAACTGCGGGCCGTGCTGCTGCTGTTCCCCGAAGGGCGCACCGACATCGCCGACGCGGTGTACCGCGACACCGTGACCGCGCGCTACCTCAACGCCGCGGTGGGCGCGGCCGTGCACGCGCTCGCGCAGGCCCGCCGGGACGTGCCGCTGCGGGTCCTGGAAGTCGGCGCAGGCACGGGGGCGACGACGGACGCAGTGGTCCAGGCGCTGGGTGGAGCCGCCCCGGTGCCGGTCGACTACCTGTTCACCGACGTCTCCAACTTCTTCCTCACCGCGGCCCGGCCGCGGCTGGCCGCCTGCCCCTGGATGCGCTTCGGGCTGTTCGACATCGATCGCGACCCCGCCGAGCAGGGCTTCAGCGGGGACTCGTACGACGTCGTGATCGCGGCGGGCGTGCTCAACAACGCCCGCGACACCGACGCGACGATCCGGGCGCTGATGGGGCTGCTCGTGAGCGGCGGCTGGCTGCTGATCACCGAGCCCACCAGGGAGCATCTGGAGATCCTCGCCTCGCAGGCGTTCATGATGACCCCGGCCGAGGACGCCCGGCTGGCGTCCGGCGCCACGTTCCTGTCGCTGCGCCAGTGGCTCGACGTGCTCGACGGGGCGGGCGCCGAGCGCGTCGCGGTGCTGCCGGGTGAGGACCACCCGCTCGCGCCCCTCGGCCAGCGCCTGTTCGTGGCGCGGGCCTGAGCCCAGCGGTGTCGGCCGGGCCATCAGCGCACCCCGCTCTCTACGCCGTGCGCCTCGGCCTCCACGCCGGCCACCGCGGCCACCAGGTCCTCGACGTTCAGCGGCCGGTGCACGCGCCGGGGCCGCAGGGCCGGGTAGCCCAGCTGTGCCGTCGTGTCCTGCCACATTCGGGACAGCGTCAGGTGGAGTTGCTCGGTCCGGGCCGCGGCACCGGTCCTGTCGCCCGTGATCGCGTCGCGCAGCGCGAGCAGGTCGCGGCCGATCGCGGCCGGCCAGATCTCGGCGAGAATGCTCCGGTAGCTGGGCGGCGCCTGCGGTCCGAGCACAGTGGTGCTGGGCTCGCCCAGGTGCGCCGTCCGCTCTCCGGTGAAGTCGAAGGCGTTCTTGACCACGTCCGGGATGTGCAGCCGAGGGCTCCATGTGACGGGGCCGTGGGTGTCGGTGAGCGTGAGGGCTCCGCCCTCGGTGCCGATCGTGATCCGGTGCAGCAGGTGGAGGTGGTTGTCCGGATCTACCGGGTCGACCTCGTTCTGCACGCGCATGGTCAGCGGCACGCCACCGATGGCTCCGGTGAGCGTGGTGAACGGCTCCTCGCCGATGCCGGGCGCCGCGGCGATCCGCCACGGCCGCAGCACGCCCAGCGCCTCGGCGAGGATGTGGACCAGCGGGAAGGCGACCTGGACGGAGCATGCCGCGTCCACGTAGAGCGGAGCCTGCCGGTCGAGCAGCGCCCGCGTGGCGGCGATGAACCGGCGCACGGCGGGCAACCGCACGTAGAGGTCGCCCAGCCGATAGGTCACCCCGCGGCGCCGCGCCTCGCGCAGGCACGCGGCGAGATCGTCGTGGTGCACCGGCTGTTCCTGCAGGACGTGGACGCCCCGCCCGAGCAGCGTACGGGCCAGTTCGCTGCCCGCCCCGCCCATCATCCCCGACCGCACCACCACACAGGCCACGTCCACATCCGCGGGAAGCGCCCCGGGGTCGGTGTACAGCGGCACCCCGGCCCTGCGGGCGCACGCGACCGAGCGCTCGCTCCCTCTGGCGAGCACGCCGACGACCTCGAACGCGTCGGCGAGCCCGGCGAGGGCGGCCAGGTAGAACTGTCCGAACGTGCTGCCGCACACCACCACCCGCAGGCGCCGCCCCACATCGGCCGCGAGGCTCACAGCGCCCCCTCCTCGACCGTCGAAAGCTCCTCGATCGCGGCGTCCACCACGACCAGGCCGGCCACCCCGCCGGACCCGGGCGCATCCGACGCCGCACCGGGCACGTCGAATCCCGCCGCGGATCCCGGCCCAGTGGACAGGACGGACATGGCCCGCAGGCGATCCATGGCGGTCACCGGGTCGAGCGCTGTCGCCGCGTGGTGCGCGCCCGGTGGGATCTCGCCGTGCAGCACGGCGAGAGCGGCCGCGGCGGTGACGGCGCCGGTGAGCTCGGAGATGCCCGTGCCGCGCAACACCGCCGTGCGGCTGGTCCGGCCGTCGGGCGGCCCGCTGTCGAGCTGCGCCAGGAACGTCACGTACGGGGTGCGCCCCGCGACGTCGAGCGCCGTCGCCCGGCACAGCTCCGCCACCGCCTCGGCGCCGGGCAGGCCGCGGGCCCGGTCGAGCGCGGCGGCCAGGTGGCGGCCGTCCAGCACGCTGTACCAGCTTCCGCGGCCGAGCCCCAGGTCCCGTGCGACCCGCTCGCACTCGGCGTCGAGGTACGGCAGCGCCGACACCTCGCCGGAGAAGAACGGCAGCCGCACGCCCGTACGCCGGGTGAGCGCCCTGGCCTGGACGCGGCCGTCCCGCCAGGCACCGCCGGGAACGTTGTCCAGGTGGAGGACGCCGTGCAGGTAGTCCTCGGCGCCGGCCGCGGTGAACCGGTCGAGCACCCCGGCATAGACGGTCAGCTCGCGTGCGGGGCCGTCACCGGACGCGGCGAGCCACCTGGGGAGCAGTCCGGACAGACCGGGCAACGCACCGGCGAAGAACACCGTGCGGCGATCGGGGTACGCCGCAACCGCGCGCGTCAGCCGCTCCACCGTGTGCTCGCCGCCCCCGGCGTCGACGTAGTCGGCACCCGCGCCGAGGGCGGCCAGGGCCACCGACTCGGAGATCCGGTGCGACGGCCCGGCGCAGTTGACCACTAGCGCGCAGTCGCGCACGAACGCCGCCAGCGACCGGCCGTCGGCCACGTCGACCTCGGCCGCCTCCACGTCCCCTGACGCCTCGGCGGGTTCCACGGCGCGCAGCTCGTCGTCGGCGAACCGCCGAGCCGCCCGCGGGTCACGGCCGCCGACGCGCAACGGCCAGAACCCACACCGGCGGATCAGCCTGGCGGCGTGCCCGCCCACCGATCCGTAGCCGCCGATGACCCCGACGACGCGCCCCGTCATATCGCCCCCTCCTCGACCTCGTCTCCGCCCACATCGACGGCGCCGTCCCCGGCCGCGCCCACGCCCCCGGCCGTGCCCTCGGCCATGTCCTGGGGTGACGGTCCGGCCACGAGTCCCGCTGTGAGCTCGGCCGCGACCTCGGCGAGTGTCGGGGCGGCGAACAGGCGCCGCAGGGGGAGCGCGACGTCGAACCGCCGGCGGGCCGCCTCCAGGAAGCGCGTCGCGAGCAGGCTGTCGCCGCCCAGTTCGAAGAAGCTCTGATCGCGTCCGACGGCGGGCACGCCGAGCAGGTCCGTCCACATCGCCGCGACAGCCTGTTCGAGCTCGCCCTTAGGGGCCTCGGCCGGGTCGGCTCCGGCGTCCTGCCCGGCGGCCAGCCTGGCCAGGGCAGCACGGTCGACCTTGCCGTTGGGCGACAGCGGCAGCCGCGGCAGGATCTCGACCCGCTCGGGCACCATGTACGCGGGAAGCCGGGTGGCCGCGTACTCCCGGATCCGTGCCGTGTCCAGGTCGGTCGCGGTGGCCGGACGCCGCGCGCGCAGGACGTTCAGGAACGACGAGCCGACGGGATGGCAGGAGACGTCCCGCAGGCCGGCACGGGCGATCAGGCCGGCCCACTGTGCGCCGGACAGCATGGGGGTGCCCGCCTGGCGGCGTTCCCGGTCGAAGCCGGCGTAGCCGCCGTCGAGCAGACCCGCGGTCATCAGCGCGATCGGGGTCAGCTCGGTCCGTTCGACCGCGAGCAGCGTCCCGCCGCGCCTGGCCAGCAACGCGACCAGGGCGGGGCCGTGCGCCGGGTCCGGCTGCCGGTGCAGCACGTTGTAGGCCAGCACCACGTCGAAGCGGTGACGCAGTTCGTCCGGCACGTACTCGCCCGGCAGCCGGTGGCAGGCGGTGTGGTGCGGCAGCGCGGCCAGCCGCTCCCCCGCCGCGGCGACCATGGCGGCGGACGGGTCCAGCAGCGTGTAACGGACCTGGTCAGAGGAGAGCGCGCCCAGCAGGCGGGCCGCGATGCGGCCGTCCCGGCCGTCGATCTCGGCGACCTCCAGCGGCCGCCCAGCGGCCTCGGCGAGTTCCGCCAGCGCACCGGCCAGCTCGGCCAGCGCGGCGCCGCTCCCCGGATCGTTGTCCGACAGACTCGCCGGCGCCAGCACGTCGTCGTCGAGCACCACCGCCGGATCGACGTCACCGGACAGAATCCGCCGATAGTCGTCGAGCCGCTCGACCAGCCGCCGCCCCGCCCTCTCAACAAGCCGGGCATATCCCGCCACATCCGATCCGGCGCCGTCCCCTGTGCCCGCCTGCGCCGCGTACAGGGCACCCGTGTCGCCCTCCGGCCATGGGCCGTTCACGGCGGCGGCCAGTCGCGGTCCGGCTGCGAACGTGCCGTCTGCCTCGACCAGGATCTTGCGTTCGGCCAGCCAGCGGAGCCACAGGCGGACGACCGGGGCGGGGCGTTCGGCGAGGTCGAGCCGGGCGGCCAGGTCGGTGAACGACCAGGGCGCCGCGTCGGCGGACGGCAGGTCGAGAAGGCGGGTCAACACGGCCTCGACCGTCGCGGACTCGGTCTCCCGTGCCTGCGAGCGGAAGGCCAGGATGCCGGCGGAGGGTTCCGTGACGGTCGCCGGTTCCTCGTCGTCGTCCAAGGCGCCGGGGACCAAGGCCGCGACGAGGCGGCGGGCGCTTCCCTCGCCGGTCACGGCGGCGATCGCCGGGCCGGCCCCGGGGTAGTCCCGCAGGGTCGCCTCGATCTCGCCCAGTTCGATGCGGTGGCCGCGAATCTTCACCTGCTGGTCGGCGCGGCCCAGGAACTCCAGCGTGCCGTCCGGCCAGTACCGGCCGAGGTCCCCGGTGCGATACCAGCGCTCGCCGCCCCACTCGACGAACTGGCGGGCGGTGAGGTCGGGCGCGCCCCGGTATCCGGTGGCCACGCCGGCGCCGCCGATCCAGAGCTCGCCCGCCACCCAGTCCGGGCAGTCGCGCCCATGCCCGTCCACCACCCGGAAGCGTTGGTTGCGCAGCGGGCGGCCGTACGGCACCGAGCGCCATCCCGGCTCGACCTGGCGCACCTCGTGCGCATTCGACCAGATGGCGGCCTCGGTGGCGCCGCCCAGGGCGACGAACCGGCAGCCGGGGTACTGGGCTTCGACCCGTCCCGGCAAATCCAGGCCGACCCAGTCGCCCGACACCAGGGCGAGGCGAAGCGTACGCGGCGGCGCGGCCTCGCCGCCGACCGTCAGCAGCATGTCCAGCAGGGCCGGCACGGTGTTCCAGATCGTGACCTGGTGCGCGGCGACGACTTCGAGCCAGCGCCGCGCGTCCCCGCGCGCCTCCTCCTCGCAGACGACCACGGCGCCACCGGCCGACAGCAGCCCGAACACGTCGTACACCGACAGATCGAAGTCCAGTGCGGACACGGCCAGCACCCGGTCGTCCGGGCCGACGCCGAAGCGGTCGTTGACGTCCTCGACGGTGTTGAGCGCGGCCCGGTGAGTGATCTCGACACCCTTGGGGTCGCCCGTGGAGCCCGACGTGAAGATCACGTATGCGGGGTCGTCCGGCGAGACCTCCGCGAGCGCGGCGGGCGGCACGGCCGTCGCGTCCTCGACGTCGATCGGCTCCCAGCCGCCCGACCAGCCGGCCGCGGCCTGCCGTACACCATCGGTGACCACCAGCCGGACCCCTGCGAGGCGGCGGATCCGGTCGCGCCGGGCCTGGGGCTGGTCCACCCCGATCGGCACGTACGCGGCACCGGCGGCGAGCACCCCGAGCACGGCGACGACCTGGCCGGGGCCCTTGGGCAGGTGGACCGCCACCGGTTCGCCGCGCCGCACGCCGTGGCGGCCGAGCAGGGCCGCCAGCCGCAGCGCGCCTTCCGCCACCTCGCCGTACGTCATCGCCGAGTCGCCCGACAGCAGCGCGACGCGGTCCGGGCGGCGCGCGGCGTGCTCGAAGAAGGCGGTGTGCAGCAGGCCGTCCGGCAGGGGGCCCGCGGTCGCGTTGGCCGCGGCGCGGACCTCCCGCTGGCGCGCGGGCAGCAGGTCCGGCACCGGCCGCGCCCACTCCCCCTCGCCCAGCCACTCCAGCAGCCGCAGGTAGGCGCCGAACATCGCGGCCACGACGCCGTCGTGGAACAGCTCCTCCACCACGTCCCAGTTCACCGCGACGCCGCCGCCGGCCTCGACGACCTGGTGGTCGAGCCACACCTGCGGCGTCTGCGACACCCCGAAGACCTGCTCGCTGAACGGTCCGCCCGCGGGGGCGGCGGTGCCGCCGGGGACGCCGAGGGCGCTGGTGAAGACCACCGGCATGGACACCTCGGGCTCGCCGGTCAGCCTGGCCAGCTCGCGCAGCACCCAGACGGTGGAGACCTCCCGATGGTCGAGCGCCGCCCCCATCTGCTCCTGGACCCGCCGCACCCGCGCCGACCAGGTCTCCCCGGGCTCCGGCTGGTACGCGACCGGAGTCAGCGAGGTGAAGTCCCCGAGCACGTTGTTGACGTCGGGGTGCACCTCCTTGCGGTCGAAGAGGGTGACGTTGAGCGTGAGATCGGGGCGGGTGCTCCACCTGCCGAGCACCTCGGCGAAGGCGGCGAGCAGCACGGCGGACGCGGTGATCCCGTGCTCGCGGGCCCGCTCGTTGATCGTCTGCCAGCGCCGCGCGTCGATGCGGCCCTCGTACCGGGTGAAGTGCGGCCGCGTCACGTCGGCCGGGTCGGCGGCGAGCGGCAGCAGGGGCGCGGGCGGCAGCTCCGGAAGCCGCCCGGCCCAGTACCGCTGCGCGGCGGCCAGCGCCCGCGGCTCGGGGCGCGTGCCCAGCACGTAGTCCCGGAAGGACATGCTGGCAGGCGGCAGCTCGGCGTCCGGGTCGGCGTACAGCGCGCCGAGCTCGGCGTAGAAGATCAGGATGCTGAGCGCGTCGAGCACGATGTTGTCGATGCCGATGGCCAGCCGGGTGCGCTCGCCCGAACGTACCGCCCCGATCGAGAACAGCGGCCAGACCGAGGGGTCGAACACCCGGTGGGAGGCGGTGCGGCGCAGCTCGTCGCGGGCCGCCTCGCCGTCGTCGCCCGCGTCCACGACGGAGATCGTGAACCTGGGCACCTCGGGCAGGATCCGCTGGTCTCCGTTCTCGTCGAAGACGGCGCGGAGCATCTCGTGCCGTCCGATCAGCGTGTTCACGGCGGCTTCCAGCCTGGTCACGTCGAGGTCCACGACGTCGTACTCGCGGTAGAAGTGGCAGCCGACGCCGCCGAGGGTGAATCCCTCTCTCCGGCCGAGCCAGTACGCGCGCTGCACCTCCGTCGGTCCGAAGGGCTCGTGGCGGTGCTCCGGGTCGGGGACCAGCGCGGCGGCCGGTCCTGCGGACTCGCCGAGCCGCAGCGTCGCGGCGAAGTCGGCCAGCGCGGGGCGGGCGAACAGCTCCGCGAGCGAGACACCGGACAGCCCCGCCGCCCGCAGCCGGCCGACCATGCGCGTGGCGAGCAGCGAGTCGCCGCCGAGCCGGAAGAAGCCGTGCTCGCGGCCGACCTCGCCGACGTCGAGCAGCTCCGACCACACCGCGGCGACGCGCCGCTCCACCTCGCCGCGCGGCGGTGTGGCGGGCCCGGCGCCGGCCACGTCGCGGGCGAGGAGGAGCTCTCCCAGCGCCCTGCGGTCGACCTTGCCGTTCGGCGTCAACGGCAGCCGCTCCAGCACGGCTATCCGGTCCGGCACCATCGCCGCGGGAAGCCGCTCGGCCAGGTGGTCCCGTACCCGCGCGGCGTCCGGCCCCGCCTCGTCCGCCACGGTGACGGCGGCGGCCAGGCCCTTGGTCCCGGTCACGACCGCGACGGCTTGGGCGACGCCGGGGCAGGAGGTGAGGGCGGCTTCGATCTCGCCGAGCTCGATGCGGTGGCCGCGTACCTTGACCTGGTGGTCGGCGCGGCCGAGGAACTCCAGGCTGCCGTCGGGCCAGTAGCGGGCACGGTCCCCGGTGCGGTACCAGCGGACGCCGTCCAGTTCGAGGAACTTCTCCGCGGTGCGCGCGGGGTCGCCGCGGTAGCCGCGGGCGACTCCGGCTCCGCCGATCCACAGTTCGCCCGGCACCCAGTCGGGGCGGTCGCGGCCGAGCGGGTCGACGACCCGGCACGACACGTTGCGCAGGGGCGTGCCGTACGGCACCGAGGTCCACGTCGCGGGCACCGGCCCGGTGACCTCGCAGATCGTGGAGTGGATCGCGGTCTCGGTCGTTCCGCCGAGCGCAGTGAAACGACAGTGGGGGGCGCGGCGGGCCAGCCGGCCGGGCAGGTCAAGGGTCACCCAGTCGCCGCCGAGCAGCACCACCCGCAGCGCCTCGGCCTGGACACCGGCGTCGTCGGCCGCGGTCAGCATCATGTCCAGGAGGGCCGGCACGCAGTTGAGCACGGTCACGCGGTGCCGCCGCAGCAGCTCCACCCAGGCGGCCGCGTCGCGGCGCCGCGGCTCGTCGACGCAGACGACCGCGCCGCCGGCTGAGAGCGGTCCGAAGAGGTCGTACACCGACAGGTCGAAGTCCAGCGCGGAGACCGCCAGCGTGCGGTCGCCGGGGCCGACGCCGAAGCGGTCGTTGAGGTCGTCGACGGTGTTCATCGCCGCCGCGTGGGTGATCTCCACGCCCTTCGGCTCTCCGGTGGAGCCGGAGGTGTAGATCACGTACGCCAGGTCGGTGTCGTCGCCGGCGACCGGCTCGGCCAGCGGCGCCGCCCGCGCCGGCTCGTCGGGCTCGTCCAGCACCAGCCGTACCCCCGCCTGCCGCAGGATCCGCTCCCGCCGCAGGACGGGCTGGTCCACGCCGAGCGGCAGATAGGCCGCGCCCGCGGCGAGCACCCCGAGCACGGCCGCGACCTGGCCGGGCCCCTTGGGGAGGCTGACGGCGACGAGGTCCCCGCGGCGGACGCCGCGCTCGCGCAGGTGGCCGGCGACGCGCAGGGCGCGCCCGGCGAGTTCACCGTACGTGGTGACGCTCTCCTGCCCCCACAGCAGCGCGGGAGCGTCCGGGGCGGTGCGCGCGCGGGCGAAGAAGCCCTGGTGCAGGCAGGCGCCGGTGCGGGGGCCGGCGGTGTCGTTGGCGGCCGCCCGCGCCTTCAGCTGTCCCGGTGCGAGGAGTGGCGGAACCGGCGCGGACCAGGCCTCCGGAGCGGCCAGCAGCCGTTCGATCAGCCCGGTGCAGGCGTCGAACATCGCGTCGAGCACGCCGGGGGCGAAGGCGTCCTCGCGGGCGTCCCAGTTGACGAGGACGCCGCCGTTGAGCTCGGTGACCTGCGCGTCCAGCCACACCTGCGGCCCCTGGGAGATGATCCAGGACGGCTCGCCGAAGTGCGCGCGCACGTCGGCGGAGAACAGCTCGCCGAGGCCGAGGGCGGAGGTGTACACGACGGGTGCGAGCACCTGTTCGCCGTGCAGCCGGGACAGGTCACGCAGCACCTCGACGCCGGAATAGGACGAGTGCGCGGCGTCGGCGTGGAACCGTCGCTGCAGGCGGGCGGCCCGCTCGGCGAGCGAGCCGGGGGCGGCGCCGTCCCACTCCAGCAGCACCGACGAGGTGAAGTCGCCGACCAGCGACGCGACGTCGGCATGCGACTGGTCCCTGTCGAAGAGCGGCAGGTTGAGCAGGAAGGCGGGCTCGTCGCTCCACGCGGTCAGGGTCTCGGCGAACACGGCCGCCATTGCCATCGCGGGGGTGAGCCCGTGCGGCCGGCACATCTGCTCGAAGCGGCGCATCCTGTCCGCGTCCAGCCAGTGATGGCGGCGGACCACCGTCGTGGCGCCGATCTCGGCGTCGTGCGAGGCGACGGGCAACCGCGGGGCGGCCGGCAGCCCGGCCAGGCGGTCCCGCCAGTACTCCTGGTCCCGCCGCAGCGCCTCGGCGCGTGCCGGGGCGGACCGGGCGGCGGCGCGGTCGGCGAGGTAGCGCGGGTAGCTGTAGGCCGGCGGGGGCAGCGGGTCGTCCGGCCGGTCGTAGAGGCGGGCGAGGTCGCCGAGCAGCACCCGCAGGCTCTGCGCGTCGGCGGCGATCATGTCCAGGTTGACGTGCACGCGGGTCCCGCCCGCGCGGATCTCGCCGGGCAGCAGCGACAACTGGACGTCGAAGACCTCACCGGACCCGATGTCCATCGTCCGGTGCGACAGGCGGCGCCGCAGCTCCAGCAGCTCGCGCTCGGCCTCGTCGGCGGGCAGCGCGCGCAGGTCGTGCACCCGCAGGCCCGGCCAGGGGCTCTGGGACAGGATGCGCTGACGGCCGTCGTCGAGGATCTGCGCGCGCAGCATGCCGTGCCGGGCGATGACGGCGCGCACGGCGGTTTCCAGCCGCGCCGGATCGAGGTGCTCGCCGTCGAACTCGTTGTAGAAGTGGGCGGCCACGCCGCCGAGCCGCTGCCCGTGCGCGCGCCCGACCCAGTAGGCGTGCTGCATGAGCGCCAGCTCGAAAGGCTCGGAGCCGTCGCTCTCACCGGACTGCGCGGGCTCGCCGCTCGCGTCCATCCCGGCCTGCTGTAAGGCGAGCAGGTCTCGCCACGCCGACAGGGTGGGTTCCGCGGCGAGGTCGGCGAATCCGATCTCCAGCCCCGACCGCCGCCACCTCCCGGCGAGCCGCATCATGGCGATCGAGTCCATGCCGAGCTGGATGAGGTTGGCGTGGTCGTCCAGTTGATCGGCGGGCAGTTCCAGCACGGCCGCGATGGCCTCTCGCAGTTCGGCCTCCGCCGTTGTGACCTGCTGACTCACCGTTGTCCCCCATTCGTCGCATGACAAAGCCGTCCCCTGGTCCCAGGGGATCCGGGCAGGTGTCCGGTTGGATGCGCGTCTCTAGTCGGCGTACGCGTCGCTCATGAGCTCGCTCGCGAGCAGCGCGAGCAGCGTCTGCCGCTGCGGAATCAGATAGAAGTGGTCGCCGGGTAGCTCGCGCAGCGCGAACCGGTGGCCGGTGTGCACCCGCCACCGTTCGGCCTGCGCGGAGGTGACCTCGGGGTCGTCCCGCCCGATCAGCGCGGTGATCGGGCAGCCGAGGTGGGGGCCGGGCCGGTGGCGGTAGGTCTCGGCCAGGCGGAAGTCGGCGCGGATGGCGGGCACGAAAACCGACCGCGGCTCGGGTTCGCGCAGCAGCGTCCCGTCCGTGCCGCCCAGCCGGACGAGTTCGTCGATGACGGCGTCGTCATCGCGTAGGTGCACGTCCCCGGGCACCGTCTCGGCCGGTGCGTGACGGGCGGAGGCGAACAGGTGCACGGCGTCACCCAGGAGCCTGGCGACCTCATAGGCCACGACGGCGCCCAGGCTGTGCCCGAACAGCGCGATCGGGCGGTCCGACAGCGGACGCAGGTCGGCCGCGATGTCCCCGGCCAGGTGGTCCATGTCGCCGGCGCAGGGCTCGGTGATGCGGTCCTCGTGCCCTGGGTACTGCACCGCCCACACCTCGACGTCGGCGGGCAGGCCGACCGGCCACGACCGGAAGAAGCTGGCGGCGCCGCCGGCGTGCGGGAAGCAGACCAGCCGCACTCTGGGGGCGTAGCGCCGGGTGAAGCATCGCAGTGATCGAAGATTCATGCGGATCCACGCTCGTCCAACCACGGACGGCAACCCGTACAGCTCACCACTCGCTCCCTTTGTACAACGTTAAAGCATTGATTCTCATTTTCATGCGGGCCTGGACTAAACGGTAACAACCGGGATATCAGTCTGCCTAGACGTCCTTGTCCGCCAATCAAGTGATTAGGTTAGGCTTACCTTGTTTTCGGGCATTCCACAACCATGCTCGGCACGCTAGACTATGAAAATCATTTTCACAACCTTGGGTTGCAGCCTGGAGGTCATGCATGTCGCACACCCGTCGTGACCTGTTGCGGTCGGCCGGATGGAGTCTCGGGCTCGCCGGCGTCGGCGCGCTGCTCGGTGGCTGCGCCCCCAGCACGAGCGCGACACCCCGCCCCGTCCTGCAGAGCACGCCGTCCACGCCCCGCCGGGGCGGCCAGTTCCGGGCGGTGCTCACCGGAGGAGGCGCGGCCGAGTCGCTGGACCCGTTCGGGGGCGGCGCGCCGAGCGACTTCATCCGCAACGACGTGATCTACGACTCCCTGTTCTCGCTGGTCGACGGCAGGGCGGCCCCGGCGCTCGCGCTGACGGCGGAACCCGCCTCCGACGGGCGCTCGTTCGTGCTGCGCCTGCGCGAGGGGGTGCGGTGGCACGACGGCTCGCCGTTCACCGCCGCGGACGTCGCCTACAGCCTGCGCTACATGACCTCGCCCGAGCGGCCCTACCCGAACGAACTCCAGCTCTACGTGGACACGGGCGGCGTCAAGGTCGTGGACGACCGTACGGTCCGGGTGCCGGCGCGACAGCCCGTCGGCGATCCGGCACTCATGCTGGCCTCGTTCCCCGGAAAGATCATCAAGGACGGCGCCCGCTCGTTCTCGGCGGCCGACGCCGTGGGCACCGGGCCGTACCAGGTAGAGGCGTTCGAGGCCGGACGCCAGACCAGGCTGCGCCGGTTCGACGGACACTGGGGCGGCGCGCCCAACGCCGACACCCTCGTCCTGTCGAGCCTGACCGACCCCCAGGCGAAGGTGAACGCCGTGCTCACCGGCCAGGCCGACTACGCGGTGGACATCCCGTTCAGCATCGCGAGGGCCGGCACCGGCAGCGCCGAGCTGGAGATCCGCCAGGCCGGGGAGGGCAACCGGGTGGGATTCGGGTTCATACTCAACGCGACCCGCCCTCCGTTCGACGACCCTCGGGCCCGCCGCGCCGTACGGCTGGCCGTGGACCGGAAGGCCCTGGTCGACACCGTGCTGCTCGGGTACGGCGAGCCCGGCAACGACCTGTTCGGCGCGGGAAGCGAATACTTCAGCGACCGAGAGCCGCCCGCCCGCGACGTCGACCAGGCGAGGAGGCTGTTAAGGGAGGCTGGGGCCGAAGGGGCGCAGGTCACCATCCGGTCGTCGGAGTACGAGGCCGGATACAACGCCTCCACCCAGCTGTTCGCCGAGCAACTGCGCGAAGTCGGCCTGAACGTGCGCCCCGACATCGTCGGCATGCAGAACTTCTTCGACGTCAAGGCCCTGGCCGAAGCCAACGGCATCGCCTTCTCCATCGGCGCGATCCCCCTCATGGTGATCTACGGTCGCCTGGCCGCCTACCCGTCGCTGGCCCTTCCCGCCCCCCGGCTGCGGTCCGCCTTCGCCAAGGCCTTCGGCAGCACCGACGCGGCCCAGCGGAAGCGCTCGTGGACCGAGGTGCAGGACGTGATGGCGGAGGAAGGCAACTGCGTGGTGTGGGGCTTGGCCGACACACTCTCAGTGGCCAGGAAGAACGTCGCGGGCGTCGAGACGCGGGGCCTGGCGAAATATCCGTATCTCGGCAAGGCGGGGCTCGCGTGAGCCTCGCCCCTCCCGCTGTCGTGCGCCACGTGCTCGGCAGGCTCGCCGCCAGCGCAGGGCTGCTGGCCCTGCTCTCCATCGCGGTCTTCGTCGGCGTCGACCTGCTCCCGGGGGATCCGGTGACCAGCAGGCTCGGCCCGACGGCCGGCCCGGAGCGGATCGCGGAGCTCAGGGCGCACCTCGGCCTGGACCGCCCGGTGCTGTCCCGGTACGCCGAGTGGATGGCCGGCCTGACGCGCGGTGACTTCGGGCGATCCACGACCGGGCAGCCGGTGACGGCGATGCTGGCCGACCGGGTGGGGAACTCCGCGCTGCTCGCCGGGCTCACCGCCGCCGTCCTCGTCCCCGCCTCCCTCGGGCTCGGCCTGCTGGCCGGTACGCGCAGCGGCGGCGCGGCCGACCGGATCGTGTCGGGCGGGGCGCTGCTGCTGGTGTCGCTCCCGGAGTTCGTCGTGGCGGGCGCGCTGGTGGTGCTGTTCGCCGTCACCTGGCGGCTGCTGCCCGCGGTCGCGATCATTCCAGCGGGGTCGCATCCGCTCGCCCACCCCGAGGTGCTCGTCCTGCCGGTGGCCAGCCTGCTGCTGGTCGGGCTCGCGTACGCCACCAGGGTGATCAGGGCGGCGGCCGCCGCGGCGATGCGGGCGCCGCACGTCGAGTTCCTGTGGCTGTCGGGCGCCTCCAGGGCGGCCGTGCTGCGCACCGCCGTGCTGCCCGCCGTGCTCCCGGTCGCCGTGCAAGCCTGGCTGGTCACCGGGGTCGGGCTGGTCGGCGGCGCGGTGCTGGTGGAGAAGGTCTTCGGTTACCCGGGCATCGGAGAGCTGCTGGTCTCGGGCGTGCAGAGCGGCGACCTGCCTGTGGTGCAGGCGCTGGTGCTGATCCTCGGTGCGGCGATGCTCCTCGCGTTGCTGCTCGCCGACGTCGCGGTGCGGCTGCTGACGCCGCGCCTGCGCACCCGGGACATCTCATGACCGGCACGCTGCGGCGCATGGTGAAGATCGCCGGAATCGCCCTGTTCGCTCTGGTGGCTCTGGTGATCCTGCTGGGGCCGGAGCTGGCCCCGTACTCCGCGACGAAACCGGTCGGCCCGCCGTACGCGGCCCCCGGCCAGGCCGGGCTGCTCGGCACCGACCACCTCGGCCGCGACGTCGCCAGCCGCATGCTGCACGGAGGCAGGCCGCTGGTGCTCACGGGCCTCGCCGCGGCGCTGGCCGGAACCGCACTCGGCGCGTCCGCCGGCCTGGTCGCCGCACTCGCCGGGCCGCGCGGACGGTGGCTGGAGCCGCTGCTGATGCGGCCGATGGACGCCGCCGCGGCGGTCCCGCCGATCCTGTTGCTGTTGCTCATCCTGACGGCCTTGCCGAACCGGGCCGGGCTGGTGCTCGCCGTCGCGACGGCGAGCGCGCCGCTGGCGGCGAGGGTGGCGCGGGCGGCCGCCGCGCAGGTGATCGGCCGGGCGCATCTGGACGCCGCGGTGGCGCGCGGCGAACGCTGGGGGTGGCTGCTGTTCCGGGAGGTGCTGCCGCTGGTCGGGGGCACGCTGCTGGCCGACGCCGGGATCCGGTTCGTCACCGCCGTCTATCTGGTGGCCGCCGCCGGGTTCCTCGGGCTGTCCACCTCGGACTCGGACTGGGGGCTGCTCATCGTGGAGGCGCTGCCAGGCGCGGCGCTGCAGCCGTGGGCGCTGCTGGCCCCCGTCCTCGGCGTCGCGGTCATCGCGGTGGCGGCGAACCTCGCCGCCGACGACCTGGCCCGCCGCAGCAGGGGGTTGCTCGCATGAGCGCGCTGGTGTCGGTCGACGAACTGCGGCTGCGCGCGAGCGGACGCCCGGTCATCGACGGGGTCAGCCTGACGATCCGCGACGGTGAGGCGGTCGGCGTCGTGGGAGCCTCCGGCTCGGGCAAGACCACCCTGGCACTGGCCGTGCTCGGCCATCTGCGCTCCGGGATCCGGCACACCGGCGGCCAGGTGCTGGTGAACGGTGTGCCCATGCTGCCGGCGCCTCCCGCCGGCCTGCGCGGTGGCGTCGTCTCGTACGTGGGCCAGGACCCCGGCACCGCGCTGAACCCCTACGCCAGGATCGGGGCGGCGCTGCTGACCGCCGCCGGGCGGCGGATCCCCCGGCGGGAGCGCGCCGCGCTCGTGGCGCGACTGCTCGAACGCGTGGCCCTGCCCGGCGACCCCGCCTTCGCCCGCCGGTATCCGCACCAGCTCTCCGGCGGGCAGCAGCAGCGGATCGTGCTCGCCGCGGCCCTCGCCCGCGAGCCCCGGCTGCTGGTGCTCGACGAGCCCACCACCGCGCTGGACCTGCGGGCGAAGTCCGAGGTCGTACGGGAGCTGCGCCGCCTGTGCGACAGCGGTGTCGCCCTGCTGTGGATCAGCCACGACCTGGACACGGTGGGCCCCCTGGTCGACCGGGTCGTGGTGGTCGACTCCGGCCGGATCGTCGAGGACGGCCCCGCCGACCGGGCACTGCGCGACCCCGACTCCGCAGCCGCACGCCAACTGATCCACGCGACCGTCCCCACGCTCGACCGCCACCGCGGCGGGCACCTCAGCGGAAACACCGGCGAACCCGCCGACAGGATTCCTGGCGGAGATGCCGGCGGACACTCCGGCATGAACCCCAGCGGAGATACCGGCGGCCCCGTCAACGGGCACTCTCGTGGACACTCCGGTATGAACCCCAACGAGCACTCCCCTGGGGCCGGCGGCGCGGCTGGTCCGGTTCTCGCTGTGCGCGGACTCACCGCCGGCTACGGGCAAGGCGGATCGCGCCGGATCGTGCTGAGCGGGATCGACCTGGACGTCCGGCACGGCGAGTGCCTCGCCGTGCTGGGCGCGTCCGGGATCGGCAAGACCACGCTGGCACGCTGCCTGGCGGGCCTGCATCGGCCCGACGAAGGGGAGGTGGCGCTGTTCGGCGCGCCGCTCGCGGGCGACGTCCGAAGGCGCACCGATCAGGAGCGGGCAGCGGTCCAGTTGGTCGCCCAGAACCCCGCCGACGCGCTGCACCCGCGGCAGGACGTGCGTACCGCGCTCGTGCGCCCGCTGCGGCGGTTGCGCGGCATGCGGCTCGGTGGCGAACTGGATGCGGAGGTGCGGCGGCTGCTCGACGCGGTGGGGCTGCCGGCGTCCCTCACCGGGCGGCTGCCGGGCGAGCTCTCCGGCGGGCAGCGCCAGCGGGTGGCGCTCGCCCGCGCCCTGGCGGCCCGGCCGGCCGTCTTGATCTGCGACGAGGTCACCTCCGCGCTGGACACCGTGACCCAGGCCGGTGTGCTGGGGCTGCTCGACGGGCTACGGGCCGACCTCGGCGTCGCCGTCGTGCTCATCACCCACGACGCCCATGTGGCCGCCGCGGTGTCGGACCGCCTGCTCGTGCTCGCCGACGGACGGGTCGCGAGGACCGGCCCGACGGGGGACCTGCTGCCGCGCGGCGTGCGGCCGGAGCTGCCGCTCGCCGAACTGCTCGGCCCGCCCGCCCGGGACGGCGGCGCCGTACCGGAGGGTCGCCCCACTTGACGCCTTCCTTCCACGCTGACAGCGGCAACCAGGGCGGCGCCGTCAGCGTGGAAGCGGCATGTGCTGGTCGATGTCCGGCAATGTCAGGACGTGATAGCGCGACGCCGCTTCGGGATCCTGCCTTGGGTGACAGCGAGGACGGCTCCGACGGAGAGCACGGCCGCTCCCACCGCCTGCACGGCTTCAAAGGACTCGTCCAGGAGCAGGGCGGAGCACGTGGTCCCGACGACGGGTACGAGGAACATCATGATGGACGCCGACGCGGGGCCCACGGCCTGAACGCCCCGGTAGTAGAGCAGGTTCGCCACCGCGGTCGGGCCGAGCGCCACGAAGACGACGTTCAGCCAGACGTAGGCGGGCACGTCGTGCCAGGCGACCTCGACGGCCGCCGGAGCGCTGTAGATTCCCAGCAGCACGGCCCCGCTCACCGTGGCGTACGTCGTCGCCCGAAGCGGCTCGATACCGGCAAGGACACGGCGGCCCAGCAGCGTGTACCCGGCCCAGCAGCCGGCACTGAGCAGGAACAGCAGATCGCCCGCGAGCCGGACCTGGCCTCCGCCCGCCGCTCCGCCCGAGCCCACGAAGAAGATCACGGCCCCGGCCGCCCCGCACGCCAACCCCGCCACCCGCGCCGCCGATGTCTTCTTCTGCCGCGTGACCAGCAGAAAGGCCGTGGTCAGCACGGGACTCATGACCGGGACGATGGTGCTCCCGTCGATCGCCGGCGCGAGCGACAGTCCCCAGAAGAACAGTAGGTTGTACACGAAGACGCCCAGCACACCCGCGCCGGCCGCCCTCGCCCAGTCCCGCGGTGACGACCGCCGGCGGCCACCGCCCTCACCGTCTCGCCGGGACAACCGCAGGGCGACCAGCAGCGCCAGAGCACCGCCACCGAAACGCAACACCGCGACCACGGGGTGGGGCAGGTGGTCGACGATCACCTTGGAACTGCTGAAGCCACTACCCCACAGCAGCATCGTCGTGGCCAGCAGCAGGTACGGCCGGGTCCCGACCGGACTGCCCGTTATCGTGCCTGCCATGGGAACACCTCCGCAACGCGTCCTTCCGCGCCCGTGGACCATGGAGGCGGGCGCGACAACCAGCGAACATGCTGCGCTCACACCGACCGGCCGGTCTTGTACGCTCGTGCGCCGCGCTCATGCCCGCGCTCATGTCCGCACTCATGGCCGGGGGCGAACGAGGTGATGACGAGATGACCGGCAGGAGCCGGGCAGGCCGGGAGTGGGCGACGTACTGGCGCTCGGCCGAGATGCCGCTGGAAGCCATGTACGCGAGCTTCCTGCGCCACCGCTACCACCGCCACAGCCACGAGACGTACTCCTTCGGCGTCACCGAGCACGGCGCGCAGACCTTCACGTGCCGCGGTGCCGGGCACACGAGCGCGGCCGGGATGGTCATGGCGTTCAACCCGGACGAGGTACACGACGGGCACGCGGCCCACGAACAGGGATTCACGTACCGGATCGTGCACATCGGCGAAAAGCTGATCACCGACGTCATCCCCGACGTGACGCAGCGCCCCGCCGGATTGCCACTGTTCGCCGCCCCGGTCCTCGACTCTCCCGCCCTCGCGGCGCGGCTGCGCAGGCTGCACACCGCGCTGTCACACGGCGCCGGCCCGCTCGAGCGCGACGAGCTCCTCTGCGCCGCCGTCGCCGCCCTCTCGCGCCTGGCCGCGCGTACGCCTGCGCGACCCCGAGCCATTCCCCGTACGCCGGCGGTCGCGCATCTCGCCGCGAAGGCACGCGAACTGATCCACGACCGCTACGCCGACCCGATCAGCGCCGACGACCTCGCGGTCTGGACCGGTTCCAGCCGGTACAAGGTCTACCGGGCCTTCCACACGACCTACGGGCTGGCGCCCAGCGAATATCAGCGCCAGCTCCGCCTGCGTGCCGCACGCCACCTGCTCGCCCTGGGACACCCCGCGGCCCGGGTCGCCGGCGAGGCCGGTTTCACCGACCAGGCCCACCTCACCCGCTGGTTCACCCGCTCGTACGGCGTCACGCCCACCCAATACCGGCTGGCGAAAGCCGACTGACAGCTCGACGGTGCCGGCGACCCGACGCTCGTTCCGGGCCGTACTCAAGTGAAGCGCCCGACTTCGCTGGAGGCTCGTTCCCTTGAGGGGATCGAGTCATGGCAGCCAAGTCCCCCTACCCGGCCGAGCCGCGTAAGCGCGCGGCGGTGCGGATGGTCGCCGAGGTCCGCCCGGACTACCCGAGCGAGTGGGCCGGCAGAACGTGGACGTACGCGGCGTGAAGGCGTGCCTGGGGACGATCGACGCCGGCGGCACGCTCGCGATCGTCTGGCAGCTGCGTAACGGGCCGGCCGTCAAGGTGTTCATCAGCCCGGACTACGCCAAGGAGGTCGAGTGATGTTCTCGTCCGGGTACGGCCAGGGTGTCAGACCCGCCAGAATTTGCCGGTAGGACCCGCGCAACGGCAGAGGGTGGCGCGGTCGGCGAAGGAGGCGTGTGGACGAGAGCGTGTCGCTGGCCCAGCTGGCCCAGCTCGCCCATCGGCTGGAAGAGGCGGTGGGCGAGCTGCGAGGCATCCCCGTCGACGTTGAGCGGCTGGAGGACAGCGCGCTCGTCGGGCAGCAGATCGCGCAGGCCGCCCGCTCGGCGAGCGAGCTGCGCGCCATGCACCCTGTGGGCCGGCCGGACAAAGTCCGCAAGGAGCAGCCGAGCAGGCAGAGCGTGCTCGATGCCCTGGAGCGTGGCATGGCGATGCGCACGATCATCCACGCCAGCGTGCTGGACGACCCGCGCAATGCGGCCTGGGTCAGGCAGCTGCATGCCTCCGGTGACCTGCACCGGGTCATCGACGAGCCGATCCAGCAACTGCTCATCTTCGACCGCTCGGTGGCGTTCGTCCGGATCACCCCCGTCGCCTACGCGCCGGGCGCCCTGATGATCAGGCAGCAGAGTCTGATCACTGCCCTCATCGACCTGTTCGAGCAGACCTGGGCCAGGGCCAGGGAGGTCACCGAACCGACGCACAAGCTGACGCCGCGCGAGCGCGAGGTGCTCGCCCTGATCGCCGAGGGGCGCTCCAACAGCGCCGTCGCCCGCACCCTGTCGATCACGGAGGCGGCCGTGGGCAAGCACGTGGCCAGCGTGTTTGCCAAGCTCGAGCTACCCGAGACTCCCGACGACAACCGGCGGGTGCTGGCGGTGCTCGCGTATCTGCGGGGCACGGCGAGGTAGTGCCAGGCCGACTTCGTCCTCGCCCCAGCCCCCATGCGGACGGAGTCCGGTGTGCATTTGAATCGCGTCATGCAACGAATGACCGGATTACTCGTTGGCGCGATCTTCGGCGCCGTTTTCGTCGTCGTCAACGCGCACAGCCCGCTGAACGCCCTGACCGTGAACACCCTGCGGGTGGCCGCCTGCCTGGCGGCCGCGAGTGTCATCGCCATGTGGTTCCGCGCCGCGCGGAAGGAGCGGCCCGCCGCGGGCCCGCGGCAGAACATGTACGGCCGCGGCTATCTGATCATCGTCGCCGCTGAGATCGTTCTGCTCTTCGGCGGCCTTCGGCTGCTCGCCGCCTGGGGACGTCCTGAGCAGACCAACGTGGCGTGGGTGGCGTTCGTGGTCGGTGTGCACTTCGTCGCGTTGGCACCGGTCTGGAAGGACTGGGCCATCGCCGTACCGGGCGTGGTTCTCACCCTGCTCGGCGTCGCCGGTCTCGTGCTGGCGGCGACGGACGCCATCGCCTGGGTGCCTCTCATCAGCGGTGTGCTGTCCGGCGTGGTGCTCCTGACCGGCGCCGTCGCCTTCGGCTGGCGAGCCATGGCAGCTCGAACGGCCTAGTTACCGTCACCTTGGGGGGCGCTGGTCACTGCCGCCGTTGGACGAGGGTGGCGAGGTCGCCGCGGGTGGCCGTCCTGGGCTTGGCTGTCGACCACCCAGAGCCGAGCGGAGGGACCTACAGGCGGGCGACGATCAAGGCGACGTCGTCCCGGCCGCCTCCGCTGACGCCGAGGCGGGCGAGCAGGGCGTCGGCCAGCCCTTCGGGGCCGAGGCAGGCGGAGCAGGCGAGTGCGTCGCAGAGCCGGCGCAGGCCCGCGTCGATGTCCTCGCCGCGGCGTTCGATGAGCCCGTCGGTGTAGAGCACGAGGGCGTCGCCGGGGCTGTAGGGCAGGTAGGCCTGAGGGCGGGCGGTGTGTGTGGGGCGGGCTCCCAGCGGCGGGTCGGTGGCCTGGTCGAGCAGGTCGCAGGTGCCGTCGCAGTGGGCCAGCACCGGCGGGAGGTGACCGGCGCTGCTGTAGGTGATGTGGTGGCTGCGGGTGTCGATGACGGCTTGGATGATGGAGGTGGCCAGTGCCCCCTCCACCGAGCGCGCGTACAGGCCCAGGGCCTCCAACGCCTTGGCAGGCTCCTGGAAGGTCCGGATGGCGGCGGACAGCGCGCTGCGGAGCATGCCCATGATCGCGGCGGCCTCCAGGCCGTGGCCGACGACGTCGCCGACCGTGATGGCGAGCCCGTCGCCGGGCAGGTCGATCACGTCGTACCAGTCGCCGCAGACGTTCAGGGATTCGGCTGCGGGCAGGTAGCGGACGGCGACCTCCGGGTGCTGGGCCAGGTCGGGCGAGTGCAGCATGGCTTCTTGCAAGGTGAGAGCGACCTGGCGTTCGTTGGCGTGGGCTTGGCGCAGTTCCTCGTTCAGCCGCTGGAGTTCGCGCGCCCGCGCGTACAGCTCGGCCTCCATCGCTTCTCGCTCGCCGGGCGCCTCGCCTCCTTGCGTACGGGCGGTATGAGACAGTACGAACGCGGTCACGTCCTCCACGCGGTGGATGATCCACGCCACCTTCCCGTCCTGGCCGAGCACCGGAGTGTTGATCGGGGACCACCACCGTTCCTCGAACACGCCGGGCTTGTCCGCCACAGGGATGTCGTATTTCTGCAGCGCCATCGTGTCCGGCTGCTTTGAGCGCAGGACCCGGTGCAAGGAGGCGTCCAGATTCCGCACCCCGTCAGCGCCCGGGTCCGCCGGATTTCCGGGGAAGGCATCGAAGATGTACCGCCCGATCAGATTCTCACGAGAGCGGCCGGTCGCTGAGAGATACGCCCGGTTGACGTCGATGATCACCAAGTTGGGGCCCAGCACGAGATGAGGGCTGGGCGTGCAGGCGAACAGCTCCCGGTAGTCGATCCGAGGTGTCGTCACATACTCTCCCCCTTCCCCTTCCGTGGCCGCCAGGACTTCACACTTCCGCACCTCAACCATGAGTCCCGCGCCCTCGGCACCCGTCCAGCCCAACGATCCATCGAGAAAACGGCGCATTTTTCCGGGCATGGGCAGCAGACATGGCCGGCGGAAGCAGCGTTCCTGCCGACCTGTATATAACGAGAAACCGCGAAGGAACCTCGCAGAAATCCCTGCGACACCGCTCTGCGAAACAGGTCCGCTGAAGGACCCTCATACGCTCTATACAAACACAGAGAGGCGATGGCACTCATCGCGCGAGGCAAATCACGGCAACTCATTGCCGCTGCTTGGCGTTGCGTCAGATAAGAATAGTCAAAATCTTCCGCGAACCTACCGGAGTTCGCCCCACACACTCCCGTGATCGTCCAGGCCGGGTGTCAGCAACATCCGCCAGCGTGGCTGTCACCGATCATCCCGCGTGTGTCCCCACCCCGTTCTGCGAGAGCACCCGCTCGCAACCGCAGTGCAGCGAAGGCGTTCGTGCTGCGATGCAGGCCAGAAGAAGGAGCGCGGTGGATCATCATGCCGCACTCCGCTACCGTCGCTTGGCATGATCATTAGTGGCAGCCAGATCGTGCTGGCCGGGCGGTTCGGGCGGCTTTCGAAGGATGAGGCCAAGCGCGGCCTGGAAGCGTTGGGCGCGAAGGTGACCGCGTCGGTCTCGGCGAAGACGGACCTGGTCTTCGCCGGGGCGAAGTCGGGGGCCAAGGCGGGTCCGGCGGCGGTGCGCGGCGTTCCGATCTACGATGAGGACGCGCTTGCGGCCGTGCTCGAAGGCCGGGAGCCCGGCACTCCGCCGCCGTCCCCGCCGTTCACCGGCGTCCCGGACGAGCGAATGGGACCCGACGAGGCCCTCGACACCCTCAAGAACGCCGACTGGTCCGCGTTCTGCCCGGAGCGCGACACCGTGCCGCTGCGGGACGCCCTCCAGGCTCTGGAGCGCGCCCACGGCGTCACCGACGCGCATCGCCTCGCGACCGCCCGGGTCCGCGACGCGGGCGCGCTGCTGCGCCACTTCGACGTGCACCACGGCGAGCTGAACGGCCACGCGCTCAGCCCGGACGGCCGCCACCTCGCGATCGGAAGCGGGACCGGCGACGACTACGACCGGGGCGGGGTCCTGCAGGTCTTCGAGGTCGCCACCGGCCGCTGCGTCCACGCGATCGACGGCATCATGGGTGGCATCGGCTTCCCGGACTACACACGCAGCCTCCAGTGGTCGGCGGACGGCACGCGAATCGCACTGGAGTACAACACCAACGCGACCGGGGTGTGGGACCCGTTCGGCACCGACCCCGAGCCGATCGCCGACGCGTTCTTCCTCGCCTCCGGCAGACCGCTGGGCATGGCCTTCGCCCCCGACGGCAGGCGCGCGTTCGTCTTCGGAGGCGAGTCGGACGTCCTGCGCAACGTCATCGTGGCGATGCACGAGGGCTCGGTCGCCGGGCCACCGGACGCCCACCCGGAGGGAACCGCGCCGATCGAGTTCAGCGGACCGTTGCCGGACGAGTCCCGGGAAACCTGGAGCGACGAGCCCGAGTTCATCCTCGACCGGGCGTTCTGGTCGCGCGACGGCTCCCGTGTCTACGGAGAGGCGGGGCACGAGTACGCGGCGATCTCGCTCGACGTGGAGAAACGGCAGGTCTCCTGGATCCTGGGGCTGGAAGAGGATCAGGATGCGGCTCCGCCCGAGTGGAGCCTGGACGAACGACTCCTGGCCTACCAACGCGGCGGAAAGCTCATCATCGCCGACGCGCTGACGGGTGAGACCACGGCGGAGCTTCCTGGCTACCCGGGCGCCGACGTCCTGTGCTGGGGGCCGGGCGGTCGGCTGGCGGTGGTGGACCCGGCGGGCGGGACCGTCGGGATCATCGACGCGACGGCCGGCGAGCACCGGTACGACCTGAACGTTCAGGCGGACACCTCCAACCCGCGCGGCTGGGACGCCCGGTCGTGGGCCTGGTCACCGAACGGCGAGCGGGCCGCCTGCGTCACCGCCGAGGGGCGGATCGAGATCTGGTCGCTCGGTGAACGCCCAGAAACGGCTGCGCGTCCTGGACGGCGTCCGGCGCACCATCGGTCAGTGGGATCACGGCTTCGGCCTGGAATGGCCCGCCGACGACGTGCTGATCGCGATCGGCTCGCACGCGGTGCGCTTCCTGCGCCCCGAGACCGGCGAGATCGTGGCCGACCACCCCTTCCACCACGCCCCGGCCGCCCGTCGCCCGCTCGTCTTCGCCGGCCGTGACCTCGGCGACCAGCTCCGGCTCAACCCGACGTTCGCACTGGACGAGGACAGCTGGGCGGTGGCGTTCGAGGACGGCACGGTCATCGCAGAGCCCGGCCGGGACGACGATCTCGCGGAGCTCGCGGAGCTCGACGATCGGCTCTGCTGGTCCATCGCCCGCCGCTTCGCCTGGCCGTTCCGCTGGGGCGACCAGAAGATCTTCCCCGACCCCGCCCACGCGGGAGTGGGCGCGGCCTCACCGGAGACCGAGCGGCTGCTGGCGCCGTTCCGGGGACGCGGCAGCACGGCAGAGGCGACGGGGACGTGGCCGCCACCCGACACCGCCACCGTCACCGATCTGATCACGGTGGTCCGGGGAACGCTCGTCGACCTGACCGTTCAGGACTCGGTCGTCCACGCCGAGTGGACCGTCGACACGCTCCAGCAGCTCGCGATGGTCTGCGCCCGGCGGGGTGAGACTGCCGAAGCCCGCGAACTGGCCCTCGCGATGCCAGAACACCGGCGACGTCTCGGACATCTCGCGCGGATCGCGCTCACGCTGGGCGCGGCCGGTTTCGACGCCGAAGCCGCAGCGGTCTTCCCCTACGCCGGCAGCGATCCCGCGGACGTGAGCGACGCGGCGGATCTTGCGGCGGTCGCCGGGGCGTGCGCGGTCCTGGGGCGGCACGAACGCTCCGAGCAGTGGTTCGCCTTCGCGCGCGAGGCCGCCGACGCCGACCGTTCGAACTGGGAGGTCCGCCTGCCGCTGGTCTGGGCGCTCACCGAGTGCGGCCGGGAGCAGGAGGCCCGCGTCGTGCTGGACGAGGGCCAGGGCACGCCGAGAGATCGGCACCACGGCGTGCCCTGGCTGGTCTGCCTGCTCAGGCGGGGCGAGACAGAGCTGGTGCGTGAGCTGATCGGGGAGCGCAGCGAGCGGAACGACCCGGACAAGTCACACGCCTATGGCGTGCGCTGGTTCGACGACTGGACCGCTGCCCGCGCGCTCACCGTCTACGGGCAGCCGGATCTGCTCCGGCTGTGGGGCCACATCAACCGAGCTTGGGTGCGGGACGACTTGCCGGTGGCCGAGCGGATCTCGTCCGAGGGCAGGCCCACCGGCCCGACCGCCGACCAGGTGATCGATCTCGGCGCCCAGCACGCTGCGCTCGCGAAGCTGCCCAAGGCGACGAAGCGGCGCGAGTCCGCGCACGTGGCCCGGAACGCGGCGGAGTGCGGCCACATCAGCGCCGTGCTCGACCTGCTGCCCGGGACGGGCGACCCCGGCAATTACGGGCTGGACAGCAACACGCGCACCTGGGTCGCGCTCAGCGCCCTGCGGACCATCGCGATCGGCGTCGACGTCGACGTGTGGTGATCCCGTGGCCCGCCAGCCCTCAGCGGTGTCGAAAACGGGCGTGTTCGCGGTGACCGGTGCTCAGGACGGCACGGCCCGCGTGTGGGACGGCTCGGGTCGAAGCTCGTGCTCGCCAGCGCTCAGGCAGGTGCGCCGTTCAGGATCTCGACCTGGCCTGTGTCCAGGGAGTAGTACGCGCTGACCACGGCCAGCACTCCCTTGCTCACCAGCGGCGCGAGGTCTCGATTGCCGCGCAGGGCGTCCGCGGTCAGCTTCACCTGGGCCCTGGCCATCGTATCGGCGGGGTCGGCGCTGCTCTGCCGTACGCTCTGTTCGTATGCCGGGCGCAGAGCCTCCACGATCGCCTGGAGGTTGCCCGGTAGCGGCTTACCTTCCCGCAGGGCTTTGTACGCGGCGGAGATCGCGCCGCATCGCTGGTGACCGAGCACGACGATCAGCGGGGTTCCGCTGGTCATCGGCCCGTACTCGACGGAGCCGATGATGACGGGCTCCACAGCCACCCCGCCGCTACGCATGACGAACAAATCCCCCAGGCCGGTGTCGAAGACGAGCTCGGGAGGCACCCGGGAATCGATGCATGACAGCACCGCTCCGTAGGGCTGCTGGCTGGCGGCCAGCAATTCCCGGCGTGTGGGATCGCGATCCGGATGCTTGAGTGTGTTCGTCACCCAGCGTCTGTTGCCCTCCATCAGCCGTTCGTAAGCGGCCTTCGGCGTGTCAGGAGCCGCTCCTGTGAGGGATGCGGGCGCCGCCTTGTGCATTTGGTTCGTTACCTCGGCCGATGAGCAGCCGGCAAGGCAGGCCGCTGCCAAGGACGCGACTCCTGTAAGCAGCGTTCGCCGCCTCGGACCATCAGCTTGAGTGCTCATGACCTGCACATTCCCCTCCGTGGGCAAAGCCAATACTCAGAGTCACCAACAGTCACTCTGGCACCACTGGGCCGTCGGCTTCCATGCCCTCTGGGTGGAGAGCGACGACCCGGAAGAACTGTCCAGCCGATTCCGCGTGGACCCGGGCTCACGCCTGGAGTGCGACGTGACAATGCTCGCGGGAAGGTACAAAGGCCCTCCGGCGAAAGGCATCTGGATCGGCCCGCAAGCGCCGGGCTGGACCCATCTCCTCGTCTTCGGGCTGTCCTCGACCCATCCCGCGATCGGCAATCTCGGAAAGCGGCGAGCCTTCCAGATCAAGTTCTGGGGCGAGGTGGGGGAAGGACTCGAGCCGCTGTACCTCCATTACGACGGGGAACTGCTCGGCGATGTCAATCCACCGTACGAGGAGGGCGGACACATGTCTCTCCCTGACTACCGGCCCTTCACCGAGGGCCTGGCACTCGACCCCGACGGTGACCTTGAGCATGACGTCCACACCCTGTGGTGCGTGGTCGGCCGGATCACGGGACGCTTCGCAGATCGGGAGTGGTGGACGCCGGCCCGTACCTTCTACAGCATCCCCGCCGGAGCCTGGGAACGCTGAACAACGCTGACCCCGGCCAGCACCACGGCCGCCACCGCGAGGGCCGCCCTTGCCAGAAGCGCCCGCCGCAGTTCCGCGACTGACGGCGTACGACGACCTGGCGGCCCACCCGTGCATCGGCGATGCTGTGACGCGTGCAGTACGTGTCCAGAGTGCCGCGACCGCCGCTGAACGGGCTGATCGACGACCTCTACTACCTGGAGGGCGCGCCGCCGTACGCCCGGCTGACGCTGCCGCCGATGCCGTCGGCGTTGCTCATCCTCAATCTCGGGGCGCCGTTCCGCATCCGCGCCGGCACCGGCATCGAGACGGCCGAGTACGCCGACGGCTGCGTGGTCACCACACCCACCCGCGCCTTCGAGTTCGGCTACCCACCGGGCACCCGGTCGATCGGCGTGCACTTCAAGCCGTGGGGGCTGGCGCCGTTCCTGCCGATGCCCGCGGCCGAGCTGTGCGACCGGCCGGTGACGGTGGAGCAGATCTGGGGCCGCCCCACCACCGCTGAGCTGCGAGACCGGCTGGCCACGGCGGCCGGGCCGCACGAGATGCTGACACTGCTCGAGGACGAGCTGATGCGACGGCTCTGCGCGACCGCCGGCTTGGGTCTGGTCCGCCACACGAGCAGCGTCATCGCGGCGACCAGCGGGGCGGTGGCGATCAGCGACCTGAGCGTGGCAGCCGGTGTCAGCAACACTCATCTGGCACAGCGGTTCAAGGAGCTCATCGGCGTCACGCCGAAGCGGCTGGCCCGCACCTACCGCTTCGCCGCCACCGTGTTCGCGATCAACCCCGCCGGACCGATCGACTGGGGCGACCTCGCCGGTGGCGCAGGCTACTTCGACCAGGCCCACTTCGGCCACGAGTTCCGGGCGTTCACCGGGCTCACGCCGACCCGGTACGTCGAAGTCCGGCGGCGGTTCCTGCGCGAACATCCCGGCCACGTGATGGACGGCTGGCCGCTGCCGGCCGATTGATTTCTTACAAGAGCGACAGCTCACGACACGCTAATTTGGGGGCACCCCAAAGCAGAGGAGAGCCCCGTGGGCAAGGTGGTCATGTACAGCTCGGTGTCGGTGGACGGCTTCGTCGCGGACGAGAATGACCAGCCCGGACCGCTGTTCGACTGGTTGTCCAGCGGTGACGTCCCGTTGGACGAGACGGGGGAGGTGAAGGTGTCGCAGACGTCCTACGACTACACCCGGGCGTACTGGGACCAGATCGGAGTCACGATCGTCGGCCGCCACGTCTTCGACCTGACGGACGGCTGGGGCGGCAAGCCGCCGGGCGGGATCGACCACGTGGTCGTCGTGTCGCACCGGCCGATGCCCGAGGGCTGGGACCCCGAGGCGCCGTTCCACTTCGTCGACGGCGTCGAGGCCGCCATGGCCAAGGCACAGGAGCTTGCGGGCGACCGCATGGTGGAGGTCGCCGCCGGCGACGTCGGTGGCCAGGTGCTTGCCGCGGGCCTGATCGACGAGGTGCGCATGGACGTCGTACCCGTCGTGTTCGGGTCCGGCAAGCGCTACTTCGGGTCGGTCGACGCACAACACCTGTTGGAGGATCCTGACGTGGTGATCCAGGGCAACCGGGTGCTCCACCTGCGCTATCGGGTGCGCCGATGACCGATCTCCCCTCGCAACGGCCCGCATTTCTTCTTATGCGCAGAACGCAGAGAGGGTCAGCACACATGGGCTTCCGAGACATCGTGGCACGCTACGAGGGGGTGCTCCGAGCCGACTCCGCGTGGCTGTCGGAAGGCTTGGCCTGGACCGTTGTCCTGCCTCGGTCAGAGAACCTCTCGTGGACCGAGGTGGGGCGATCACCTCGGCGGATCCGACACCAGGCTTCATCTCCGCGTCTACGCCCACAGATGCCCGAGTCACACACGACCGGGCTCGCAAGGCGATTGACGACCGGCTGTTCCGTCCGCGCGAGGTCTCTCACGGAACAGGGACGGAACAGTGATCATCTAGAGCCCCATCCCAACACAAAGAACCCCGCCTCCCACCACAGGGAAGCGGGGTTTCTGCATGTCAGAGGCTACTTGGCCAGGTGTCTGCTGATCACCAGGCGCTGGATCTGGTTCGTCCCCTCGAAGATCTGCATGATCTTGGCTTCGCGCATGTAGCGCTCGACGCGAAACTCGCGCGTGTACCCGTACCCGCCGAAGACCTGGACCGCGTCGGTCGTGACCTTCATCGCCACGTCCGTGGCCACCAGCTTGGCCACGCTGGCCTGCCGGCTGTAAGGCAGTCCGGCGTCGCGGCGGCGGGCCGCGTCCAGGTACGTCGCCCGCGCGCTGTCCACCCCCGCGGCCATGTCCGCGAGCAGGAACCCGAGCCCCTGATGGTCGATGATCCGTTTGCCGAACGTCCGCCGCTCCTTGGCGTAGGCCACCGCTTCGTCGAGTGCGGCCTGCGCGAGGCCGGTGGCGCAGGCGGCGATGCCGAGCCGGCCGGAGTCGAGCGCGCTGAACGCGATCTGGAGCCCTTGCCCCTCCGCGCCGATCAGCCGGTCGGCCCCCAGCACCACGCCGTCCCAATGGGCGCTGGTCGTGGGCACGGCGTGCAGCCCCATCTTCTCCTCGGGCCGCCCGAAGGTGAGCCCGTCGGCCGCGCCCGGCGCGAGGAAGCAGGAGATGCCACGCGACCCCTCACCGGTACGGGCGAACAGGGCGTAGAAGTCCGCGAGGCCCCCATGCGTGATCCACGCCTTGTTACCGCTGATCCGGTAGCCGTCCGCGACCCGCTCTGCCTTGCACGTCAGCGCCCCTGCGTCGGAGCCGGCCTGCGGCTCGGACAGGCTGTATCCGCCGATCAGCCGCCCGGCCAGCATGTCGGGCAGCCACCGTGCCCGCTGCTCGGCCGTACCGTAGGCGAGAACGGGGAAGCAGGCGAGCGTGTGCACGCTGGTCGCGACCGCGACGGCCGCCCACCGCATCGCCAGCTCCTCGATGACCTGCAGGTACACCTCATACGGCTGCCCGCCGCCGCCGAACTCCTCCGGATACGGCAACCCGAGCAGCCCCGCCTCGCCCAGTACGGCGAACAACCCCGAGGGGTAGGTCTCGGCGCGCTCGTGCTCGTCGACCCGCCGCGCGAGCTCCTTGTCGGCGATCTCGCGGGTCAGCTCGATGAGGTCCTTGGCGTCCTGGTCGGGCAGCAGGCGGTCGACGGTCACGGGCACTCCTCGATCAGTGCGGGCTCGGCCAGTCGGGTCAGGGCGGTCCTGGCGCGTTCGCGGAACTCGGCGACGCGAGCGAGCTTGATGTCCTCGTACCCCCGGATCAGCTCGGGCAGGCCGGCGATCTCCGCGACGGCCTCGGCGGTCGCCGGGGTGAGCCGGTTCAGGGCGGAACGCACCAGTTCACGGTACTCGGCGACCAGCTCGCGTTCGACCCGCCGGACATGGGCCCGGCCGAACACGTCGAGCGCCGTCCCGCGCAGCACCCGCGCGGCCCGTAGCCCGCGGAACAGCACCGGGGCGGAGCGGCGCAGCTCGATCTTGCGCTTCATGCCCATCGCACGCAGCGCCGGCGGGTGCAACAGCACCGACACGACGGCGTCCGGACCGAACTCCCGTTCCCGCCTGGCCTTCTCGGCGGGGTCGAGGTGCAGGCGCGCGACCTCGTACTCGTCCTTGTAGGCCATGAGCTTGTGCAGGCCGCGGGCGTAGGCGAGGGCGATCCCCGTCCCGGCCTCCTCCCCCGCGCGCTCGACGGCGAGGGCCGTCACGCGGCCCACGTCCTCGGCGTACGTACGGGCGTAGGCCGCGTTCTGGTAGCCGGTCAGGTCCTCGACGCGGACGGCCACCACGTCCTCCAGCTTCTCTGCCGGCTTCTCGGCCTCGGGCAGGACGGCCTTGCGTACCGCGTCGGGATCGGCCACGGCGGCGCGGCCCCAGCGGAAGGCGGCGAGGTTCTGCTCGACGGCGGCCCTGTTGAGGACGATGGCCCGTTCGATGGCGACGGCGGACACGGGCAGGCAGCCATGCTGGTACGCGACGCCGACGAGCAGCAGGTTGGCCGGCATGTGGTCGCCGAACAGCGCCTCGGCCAGCTCATGGGCGTCCAGGCACACGGTGCGCCGGGTGGCGGACTCGACGCGGGCGACCGCGCTCGCATGCCCCGGCACCGGCACGCGGCCGATGACCATGGCGGCGGTGGGCACGACGGAGGTGTTGAGCACGGCAACGGTGCGCTCCGGCGCGGCGACCTCCAGGTTGCCGTCGGCCGCCGCGCCCAGCACGTCGAAGCCGATCAGCACGTCGGCGCGGCCCTGCGAAGCCCGCACAGAGCCGCTGACCGGCTGCTTCGAGATCCGCACGTCGCTGACCACGGGCCCGCCCTTCTGCGCGAGCCCGGTCTGCTCCAGACCGGCCGCGTGCAGCCCGTCGAGGTGGGCGGCCATCTGCAGGATCTGCGAGACGGTGACGACGCCGGTGCCACCGATGCCGGGCATCCTGATCAACGCCTCCGCGGGCCTGTCGACGGGCTCGGGCGGATCCACGGGGAGGGGCGGCGTCTGGCGGGCGGGCTTGGTTCCCGGCTCGACCAGCAGGAACGAGGGGCAGTCGCCCTTGAGGCAGCTCAGGTCGGAGTTGCACGAGGGCTGGTGGATGTGGGTCTTGCGGCCGTACTCGGTCTCGACCGGCTGGACGGACAGGCACGTCGAGACGTCGCCGCAGTCGCCGCAACCCTCGCAGACCCGCTCGTTCACCACGACCTTCTTGACCGGGGTGGGGAGCTTGCCGCGCTTGCGCAGCCGCCGTTCCTCGGCCGCGCACCGGTCGTCGTGGATCAGCACGGTCACGCCGTCGAGCGCGGCCAGCTCCCGCTCGGCCGCCTGCAGGTCGTCGCGGTGGCGTACGGAGGTGATCGAGGCCAGCCGCACCCCGCGGTACGTCTCCGGCTCCGGCGTCGTGATCACGATGCGCCGCACGCCCTCCACGGCCAGCTCGTGCGTGAGCGCGGGCACGTCGAGGCGGCCCTCGGCGCGCTGGCCGCCGGTCATGGCCACGGCGTCGTTGTAGAGCAGCTTGTACGTCATGGTCACCCCGGCGGCGACGGCGGCCCTGATGGCCAGGGAGCCGGAGTGGTGGAAGGTGCCGTCCCCGAGGTTCTGCACGAAATGCCGGTCCTCGGTGAACGGCGCCAGCCCGATCCACTGGGCGCCCTCGCCGCCCATCTGCGTGATGCCGACCTGCGTGCCGCGCCCGTGCCCGTCGAGCGCGATCATGGCGTGGCAGCCGATGCCGACGCCGACCAGCGTGTCGTCGGACGTACGGGTGGAGGTGTTGTGCGGGCAGCCCGAGCAGAAGTAGGGGGTGCGCGCGGCGACGATCGGCAGCGCGCGCCTGGCCACCCGTACGGTCTGGCGCGGCAGCCGGTCCCGGCCCACGCAGGCGGCGATGGCCTTGGCCACGTCCTCGGCGCCCAGGGTGCCGCGGGCGGTCAGGAGCTCCCTGCCGACGACCGCCGGGGGACGCTCGCTTCCGTACAGTGCCTGCTTGAGGTGTCCCTCCAGGAACGGCACCTTGTCCTCGACCACCAGCACCCGGTCGAGGTCGGCGGTCATGGCGGCCAGGTCGTCGTACGCGATCGGGAACGGCATCGCCAGCCTGATCAGCCTCAGTCCGAGGTCGTCCATGGCCGTCTCGTCCAGGCCGAGGTCCGCGAGCGCCCGCAGGACGACCGCGTACGTGGTGCCGGAGGCCAGGATGCCCAGCGCGGTGTTGCCGGAGCCGGACATGACACGGTTGAGCCCGTGCGTGCGGGCGTACTGGCGGGCCAGGTCAAGGCGGCGGGTGAGCAGGTCGTGCTCGGCGTCGAGAGCGGCCGGGCCGAGCAGGATGGCGTTCGCCCGGCTCTGGTCCCGGCTGGGCATCGGGATGCCGTCCCGCAAGGGGCCGAGGTCCACGGTGGCGGAGGCGTCGGCGATGTCCGCGACGATCTTCAGGCCGGCCCAGAGCCCGGTGGCGCGGGACAGGGCCACCGCGTGCAGCCCGAACTCGATGATCTCCGCCACCGAGCCGGGCGCCAGCAGCGGCATGGACAGGCTCTGGCACATCGGCTCGCACGAGCTGGGCAGGGTGGAGGACTTGCAGCCGGGGTCGTCGCCGATCCAGGCCACGGCGCCGCCGAGTGGCGCGGCGCCGGCCGTGTTGGCGTGCCTGATGGCGTCGGCGGCCCGGTCGAGACCGGGGTTCTTGCCGTACCAGAAGCCGGTCACGCCCTCGTGGCGGCGGCCCGGCACCTGGCCGAGCAGCTGTGTCCCGGCCACGGACGTGGCGGCGAGCTCCTCGTTCAGGCCGGGCTGGAACACCACGCCCGCCTCGTCCAGGAACCGAGCCGCCCGCCCCATCTCCAGGTCCACGCCCCCCAGCGGGGAGCCCTGGTAGCCGGAGACGAACACCCGCGTGTCCAGCCCGCGCTCCTCGTCCAGGCGGCGCTGTTCGAGCGTCAGGCGGACCAGGGCCTGGATGCCCGAGATGAGCACCCGGCCGTCTGGTGCCGTGTACTTGTCGTCGAGGGACACAGGCGTCTCGCTCACGCTGACCTCCTGGCTTCGTGCGGGGGGATTCCCAGCACACCAACGCGGGCAGGATATGCGCAAGTATTAGATGAGAAAGCGGGCCAAAGACGCAAATAAGAAGAGGATTCGGGCTTCATGGCTGGTGTACTTTGCGTCTGAGGGAGGTCTGGCGTGCCTGACGTGGACGAGATCGATCACCACGTGCTGCGGCTGCTGCGGGAGGACGGGCGCAGGACGTTCTCGGAGATGGCCGAGCGGGTCGGGCTGTCGGTGGCCGCGGTCAAGCGGCGGGTGGACCGGCTCCGGGAGCTCGGAGTGATCACCGGATTCACTGTGCAGATCGACTACGCCAAGCTGGGGTGGGGCATCGAGGCTTTCACCGAGCTACGCTACCCCGGCACGACACCGGTCAGCGAGATCGTCCGGACGGCGGCGGACGTTCCCGAGGTGCAGCAGGTGTTCACGATCGCCGGGGATCCGGACGCCTTGATCCATGTACGGGTACGGGATCTGGGGCATCTCCAGCAGGTCATCGACCGGTTGCGCCGGGCCGGGGAAGTGACCGGCACGAAGACGTTGCTGGTGCTCGGCTCGTGGACGCGGGACGCGCTGGCGCCGCGCGCTCGCTGAGCCCGTCAGGGCGGGTCTGCTCGGTCGCGGCCGGAGAAGTGGCGCACGAGCAGGCCGATCGCGAGCAGCACGGCCATGCCCAGGCCGAGCATCCACATCGACACGCCGGTCATCGGGAGGGTGTCCTGGTCGCGCCGGGAACCCCGCCCCGGCCGGGGCTGCGGCGCCTCGCCGCCGACCGGCTCCGGCCGGGACTCGTGGAGGCCGGGGCCCTCGCCGCCGCGCGGCGCTTTCGGCTTCGCGTCAGGGCCGGGATCGGCTCTGCGGCCTGTCGGAGGGCCGTTCGCGGGGGTGGGTGTCGCGTGGGTGGAGCGGGGCGTGAAGATCGCACTTCGGAGGGGTCTCACGCGGGTGGACGCGCAGGAGCGGTTGTTCGCGGCGTTCGCGTCGCGGCTGCCGGTGTGGACGGTGGCGCAGTCGGCTGTCACGCCGGTCGTCGCCGGGGTGACGGTGAAGGGGAACGTCCGGCTCTCGCCGGGGGCGAGGGTGCCGAGCGGGCAGGTGAGGGCGGGGCCGGGGCATTCGGCCGGGCGATCGCTGAGCTCGGCGGTGGGATCCCGCACGGTGACGTCCGTGGCCTGCGAGGGTCCGTGGTTGGTCACGGTCAGCCGGTAGGTGACGACGCGGCCGGTCTTGGCCGTGGGCGGGCCGGTCTTGACGATCTCGACATCGGTCATCGTACGGGCGCGGCTGATCAGCTCCGTTGCGTCGCCGCGCGTTCCCGGGGCGGCGGCCTGGGCACGGCTGGTGATGTTCGTGCCGTCGGGGAGGGCGGGGTCGGTCGTGACGGGGATCTCGTATGTGACGCTCTCCCCCGGTGCCAGGGTCATGCCTGTTCCGCCGCAGGTGACGGTCTGTCCCTCGCTGACGCAGTCGTGGGGAAGCGGGCCGGCGATCCTCATGCTCGGATCGATGATGATCTCGACGTCTTCGGCGTCCTCGTCCCCCGTGTTCGCGACGGTCACCGTGTGGACGGACTTCGCGCCGGCGATCAGCGGGGCCGGGGAGACGGCCTGCGTGATCCGAAGGTCGGGGCCACGCGGAATCGGGATCGCGGCCGCGGGCTGGCCGCTCCAGCCGCCGCTCAGCGCCGCGAGCGCGACGAACGCCACGATCCCCGGCATACGCACTCCGTCCTCCGTGTGAACGCCTGCTCGGCCCCGGGGCGATCCTGCTCTTGCCCGGCGGACCCGCGGCGGCGATCGCACCAGGACCATGCAATGCCATAGGCGAGTCTTTGCCGGAACGGTCTGCTTGCTGCTTTCCGCGCTCGACGAACACCCCTGATCCGAAGGCTCGCGCGTGCGTAGTGTCGAGGCCATTCCGCCGCCACGGCCTCTGGCTGGACGAGATGGCCGAGCCCGAGCCGGCCCCGGAATGGGCGGCCAAGCGGGCGGACGCCGCCGAATTCCCCGTGTTCCTCGTCATGCGATGTGTCAAAGCCGACGGTGTCGATTCTGCGGCGCTGCCGTTCGTATAGGGGGTGGACCCTGAAGGAGGGACATCATGGGCAAGGTCCTGGCGGGGCTGATGACGCTTCAGGCGCCGGGTTCGCGGTCCGGCGTGGGCCGTTCCGCTTGCGTGCGCGCGACCGCGACGATCCGTTCCAGTGCGGCCGCGTGCCGCTGGAATGCCTGCCGCCCTTCCGGGGTGAGCCGTACGTAGGTACGCCGTGCCCGGCGTTCCTGATCCTTGCGGACCGCGACGTATCCGGCGTCGGCCAGCGCCGAGATCTGCTTGGACAGCGCCGAGTCGCTGGTCCCGATCGCGTCCCTCAGGAAGCCGAAGTCCACCCAGTCGGCCGGCGCCAGCATCGCGACGATCGACAACCGCGCCGGGACGTGCAGGAACTCGTCGAACGACGGGTCCATCAGCCGCGTCCGCCGTAATGCGCGATGATCCCCCCGAGGACCTGGCGGTTCACGGGCGTCATCGCGACGTATGCCACGGCTGTCGCAGCGGCAGCCACCGTGGCCTGCGACAACAGCCCATGCGCCGGCACATCGAACAACGCCCAGGCGGCGATCCGGGCAATACCGAAGAACATGCAAATACCGATCATCACTCCTGAGAAGAACACCACTTCCTGGACGGTGGGCTTCCTTCGGACGGAGGCCCGAAGCTCGCGCACAATACCCACTCCCGCGAAGAGCCCGAACCCGCAGAGGGTGGCGACGGTGCTCCAGGGGCGTTCGAGGTCAGCCGACGCGAAGCCCACAAAGAGTCCCAGGGCTGCGAGGAGGACGTAGGGAAGGGCGAAGCTCTGGCGGACGATCTCCTCTCGGGTCCTGGCCTGATGGCGGCGGATGTCGTCGAGCGAAGACTGCGCGTCGTGAGGATTCATGAGCATCCCTGATCGTCGTGACTACTTTCCTATGAGGAAACTAGCATCGATTTTCCTCACAGGAAAGTAGTCAACGCCGACGCCGGACCGGATCAGCCGGATGCCGCGGGCGACGAAACCTCGGCCGGATCGGCGGGTGACGGCGTGTACGGCGGGAGGTTGAGGCGGGTGCGGATGGCTCGCTGGATCGTGATCTTGTCGGCCCTGGCGTCCACCGTCATCACATACTCCTTGCGCCGGAACAACTCGATCACCGGATCGATCTTGCTGTGATAGTCGCGCAGCCGTCTGGCCAGCGCGTCCGGGGTGTCGTCCGCCCGGGTCACCAGCTCCCCGCCGCACACGTCGCACCGCCCCTCGGCCTCCGGCCGGTGGGCGATCAGGTTGTAGTCCATGCCGCACCGCGAGCACAGCCGCCGGGCGAGGACGCGCCGCCGTACCTCGTCGTCCGGCAGGTCGAGGTGGATCACCCCGTCGATGTCGTAGCTCTCCAGGAAGAACTCCGTCTGCCGCCGGTTGCGCGGGAAGCCGTCGATGACGAAGCCGTAATTCCAGTCGTGCAACTGGAGCCGGCCTCTGACGACGTCCTCCACCAGGTCGTCCCCCACCAGTTCCCCGGCCGCGACCAGGCGGCGGACCTGGGCGCCGATCTTGGTGTGGTTCTTGACGTGCCAGCGGAAGATGTCGCCGACGCTGATGTGCACGAGATCGAGGTCGTGGGCGAGGAGCTGGCTCTGGGTGCCCTTTCCGCTCCCCTGCACCCCCATGATCACATATTTCCGCATGTGCCATCACTTTCGAGGTCATTTCATTTTTGAGCATCGTCACCTTCCCACCTGCCCTCCGTCAGCTTCTCGGCCCTGAAGTGAAGGGTCGAGCTTGCAGTTCCTCGCCGTACCTGGGGGGCACGGGTTGGTCCGCGTCGTCGGCAGCGTGACTCACTGCCCGGCCCATGCGATCGCCGCGCGATGGGCGAGC